>DASXVS010000071.1 GCA_036504095.1 Armatimonadota bacterium
AACGCCAAGCTCATCCAGATGGGATTCTCGTCTCTCGCGGAGAGATACCACGCGCTTAAGTCTGAGTGAACCGCCCGGTGCGGACCCGCATGCCGGGTGGTGTGGGAGGCGGGGCCGGTAACGACCCCGCCTACCCGATTCGACAGGTGAGACAATCTCAACCACGCGCGCGGCGCTTCAGCGCCAGAAGAGGCAGCCCTCCGGAAAGAAGGAGTGCAATTGATGCCGGTTCGGGCACTGAGGTGGTTCCAACGTTGGTGAAGACGAAACTCTCGTCGTTGTAGTTGAAATCGCTGTTTGGGAATACGAGATCCTCGAACGCCACATATGCGCCGGCGGGCACGGTGCCGAAAACCGGAGATGTGGCGGTGTAGGCCGTTGAGTAGACGTGGTTGTGGCCCGTCACACCGGGGTCATCGTAGGTGACATTCATACCGGGATCCGAATATGCCTTTTTGCCGAGACTGAGGTTATTCAGAACGAAAACCAGAGAATCTCCCGCGGTTACAGGGCCAAGATCGAACGAGGTCCCCACCGCTGTGGCGTGGTTGTTCAGGCCAAACCCCGCGGCGGTTTGGACGCCGTTAACGAGCAGGCCCATCTCGTTGGTATAGCCGGCGGTGCCGCCGCCGACGAAATAGGCGATCACGTCGCCCGTATTGGCGGCCGTGAACGAGTAGGAGGTCGCGTTGTACGTCCCGACGTTTGGATACGGAATTGCGTCTGCCGCGTTCGCGGCCATCCCGGTTCCGAGTAGAAGCAAACACAAGGCCGCACTGGAAGCGGATATCGTCTGTACGAGTTTGTTCATGATGGTTACTTCCTGAGTTCAAGTTCGCGTGTGATCAGCCGCGCACCCGGCGCTTCAGCGCCAGAAGAGGCAATCCGCCCGCAAGCAGGAATGCCAGTGTCCCGGGTTCAGGAACGACGCCCTTAGTGCCGATCTGCCCGCGATACGCGAGCGAGAGGATCCGTCCCGCGGCATCGTTATCGACGACATCCATCCCACCCGTTGCAGTGAAGACGCAGTGAGACGCATTGCCATTGATGTCTGTATTTGTCAGGCCCAGGCTGGCGCCGAACGGCGTTACCGTGTTGCCGACCTCGGACTGGTCTACTGGGTTGGAGATGACCAGGAACGGCAGGAAGCCGAAAAGGTTGGTTGTAGCCAGGCTGGCGTCATTCGGAGTCTCGGCCAGGGCTACCAGTCCACCGCCCGCATTGATGTAATTGATGAGATCGGCGCTGCGAGCGTTCACCGCATCCAGTTCCGCCTGGGTGAGATTGCCGCCAAACGAAGACGGTACCAGGATTGCCGAGTAGTTTGCGAGATTCTCGGTGGTAAACTGCGCCGCGTTTTTCTCGACATAGGTGATCCCTGCAGCGTTGAGGCCCAGGGTGGAGTTGACGTGGCCGGCCAATACAGGCGTTGACTCATCGTGGAGATAGAGCAGTGGCAGAGCGGAACCGTTCTTGGCGTAGTTCACGCCCGTCGTGAGCAGGTTTGAAGCTCCGGTGGCGTTTGACCCAATGGCGGCGTGGAAATCCGGGTCGTGCCCGGTGATGAAAATGGAACCGGCGAAGGCCGGCACAGAAAGGACTGTAGTGACCGCACTGATGGCCACCAAGTGCAGAATACGCATGTCGCACCTCCAATCCAGGACGTTAAGTGCCGTGATGTTACGGCAGATTGGATATGTGCAATAAGTTTGCCACTTGATTCAGGCTGGCAATTCAGCGGATTGCCGCGCAACCTTACGTTCCTGTCTGTCCGGCCCAGGGTAGTCAGCAATCAGGCTTGGCTCGCGCAAAAATCCTGGCGATAGAGATCCCGGATGCGCACGAGGTCGGCTGGGGACAGGTCTTCGCGCGCCGGGGCTTCGGTGAACTCCACTAACTGTGCTTCGTCGTATATATTGGGGAGCACTGTCGTGATGCGGGGGTGGGCGAGCAGCCACTTGATGCTTGCCTGAGCCATCGTCAGATCGTGCTCTTGTTCCAGGAAACGCAGCGTCTCGACCTTCT
The DNA here is from genome assembly GCA_036504095.1 of Armatimonadota bacterium. Taxonomy (NCBI): domain Bacteria; kingdom Bacillati; phylum Armatimonadota; species Armatimonadota bacterium. The sequence goes on from DASXVS010000071.1 coordinate 2,026, forward strand.
TGATCCCCTCGGTGAGCCACCATTTCGGCCGGTGAAGCCGGTGGTCGTTGGGCGGGAAGGTCGTCTCCGCCGTGTAATGGCCTTCAAGCATTCCCGAAGAGTGGGGGACTCGGACCATGGCGCCGCACGTGTCCGGGCAATGCAGCAGGAAATCCTCGCCGGGGTGCTGTTCCAGGATGTTGTAAATGATGTGGATCGCCGTGATCGGGCGCATCTGCAGAAAGGCCAGTCCGTCTTCGAGCCAGCCGTTTGCCGGCCCCATCGCCGCGCCAATATACCGCACCTTGCCTTCCTGAACGATGGCGTCAAGCGTTTCCCACAACTCATCGTTGTGGGCCGCGTCCAGGCGTGCGTTGTGGAGTTGCCAGAGGTCGATGTGATCGGTATTCAGGCGCATCAGGCTCTGTTCCAGGGCAAACCGGACGAACTTGGGCGACCAGTCGTGCGGGCGCTCCTGCTGCCCCCGTCGTTCAGTGTTGTTGTAGAAATCGTACCCGAACTTCGTGGCGATGGTGATATCATCGCGATGAGCGCCAAGCGCCGTGGCGAGGAATGTCTCTCCGTAGCCTTCTCCGTAGGTATCGGCGGTATCGAAAAACGTCACTCCAAGGTCGTATGCCTTGCGAACGAGAGCAATCGCCTCGTCTTCAGAACGATCGCCCCACCAGCCGGTGGTGAGGGTCCAGAGACCGAAGCCGACTTCAGAAGCCGTCAAATCTGTGTTGCCGAACCGACGTATGCGCATGCGTTGTCTCCTGAGCGTGGATAGTGGCGGCGCAGCGCGCCGCCACTAAAGACACACACTCTCGCCGGGTTTCAGTTCCACGATTTGCAGGCCATTGATATCGCTGCATCGCTCCGATAGTTCTTTCGGAGTTCCGTTGAGCACCGGGAACGTGCCGAAATGGATAGGCACAACCGTTTTGATGCCGGTCATCCGAATCGCGTGGGCGGCCTCTTGCGGCGACATTGTGTAATGCCCTCCGATGGGGACGAGGGCTGTGTCCGGATGGTAAGTGTGCGCGATCAGTACCATGTCGCCAAACAGCGCGGTGTCGCCCATGTGCCAGATGCTGTAGCCGTTCGAAAAGCCGACGATGTAACCGGTCGCTTCGCCGCCCGGGATGCGCCTGTCTCCATCGGTGATCATCGACGTGTGGTCGGCGTGAACCATGGTGACGTCCACCGGGCCGATGGTTTGCGTTCCGCCCTTGTTCATCTCGTGGGTATGCCGAACCCCTTTGGATGTGAGGAAATCGCATATCTCGGGCGTGGCCACAATGGGCGCCCCGGTTCGAGCCGCGACCGGGACGGCATCCCCCATGTGATCCTGGTGGCCATGGGTGACCAGGATCAGGTCAATGCGCCCGGGGTCTTTCGCGTCCGGCGGACACGCGGGATTCCCGTCGAGCCACGGATCGATCAAAATCCGGTAGCCTTCCGGCGATGTGAGGACGAAAGTGGCGTGCCCCATCCAACGAACACCGATATCGTGTGTTGACATGTCAGTTACTCCTGTTAGCCCGTCCGAACGGCCTTTGGCCGGATTTTCGTCGGTCCGATCGCGTAGCGCAATCCCACCGTTGAATACTAACCTTGACAAGTACAGACTAAAGGGCCATAATACAGTTGTTGTTAAGGTGTGAGTTATTGCGCCCCGTACCCGGGGCCCATGATATCCTGCCCGTACGGGCAAAACACAGCGGAGGAAAATAGATTATGCCGAGGACAGTAGGGATCGACCTGGGGACCACGAACTCCGTGGTGGCGGTGATCGAGGGCGGTGAGCCGGTGGTGATCGCCAATGCGGAAGGAAGTCGCACCACGCCCAGCGTCGTCAGTTTTGACAAGTCCGGTGAGCGCCGCGTTGGCCAGACGGCCAAGCGCCAGGCGGTCCTTAACCCGGAACGAACGATCAACAGTATCAAGCGCTTTATGGGCCGCAAGTACAACGAAGTGCGAGACGAGATCAAGAACGTCTCGTACAAGGTTGTCGAAGGCCCCAACGGCGATGTCCGCGTGGACATCGACGGCAAGATGTACTCGCCCGAGGAGATTTCCGCGATGATCCTCGGCAAGTTGAAGACGGACGCCGAGGCGTACCTGGGCGACAAGGTAGACAAGGCCGTTATCACGGTTCCTGCCTACTTCAATGACGCCCAGCGCACCGCAACGAAAAATGCCGGCGCCATCGCCGGTCTGGAAGTGCTGCGTATCGTGAACGAGCCGACGGCCGCATCGCTGGCTTACGGCGAAGACAAGAAGCATAACGAGCGCATCGCTGTCTACGACCTGGGCGGCGGCACGTACGACATCTCCGTCCTGGAAGTCGGCGACGGCGTTGTGGAGGTCAATTCCACCAACGGCGATACCCACCTGGGCGGCGATGACTGGGACAACCGCATCGTTCAGTGGCTGGCCGACGAGTTCAAGAAGGACACCGGCGTGGATCTGCGCAACGATCGGCAGGCACTCCAGCGGCTTCGCGAAGCGGCGGAAAAGGGGAAGGTCGAGCTCAGCGGCTCCGCACAGACCCAGATCAGCCTTCCGTTCATCACGGCTACCCAGGACGGGCCGGTTCACCTGGACGTGACGCTCACGCGCGCCAAGTTCGAGGAACTGACGCGCGATCTCGCCGATCGCACAATCAAGCCGTTCCAGGCCGCCATCGGTGACGCCAATATCAAGCCGAGCGACCTGAACGAGATCATCCTCGTAGGCGGCTCCACCCGTATGCCGCACATCCAGGAGGAAGTGAAGAAACTCGGCGGGGGTAAAGAGCCAAACCGGACGGTTAACCCGGACGAAGTGGTCGCGATGGGCGCGGCGATCCAGGCCGGCGTTTTGGGCGGCGAAGTGAAAGGCATCGTTCTGCTCGATGTGACACCACTGACCCTCGGAATCGAAACCCTGGGCGGTGTGATGACCAAGCTCATTGAGCGCAACACTACGATCCCGACGCGCAAGTCCGAAACGTTCACCACGGCTGCGGACAGCCAAAGCGAGGTCGAGATTCATGTGCTGCAGGGCGAGCGGGATATGGCTTCGGCCAACCGCACGCTCGGCAAGTTCCACCTCACCGGGATCCCGCCGGCACCGCGGGGCGTTCCGCAGGTGGAGGTCACCTTCGACATCGACGCGAACGGCATCGTCAACGTCAGCGCGAAGGACAAGGCAACCGGCAACGAGCAGCGCATCACCATTACCGGCGCCGGCCAGCTCAACAAGGACGAGATCGACAAGATGATGAAGGACGCCGAGGCGCACGCCGCCGAGGACCGTCGCCTCAAGGAAATCGCGGACGAGCGCAACAAGGCCGAGAGCCTCATCTACCAGACCGAAAAACTGCTCAAGGACCTCGGCGAAAAGGTGCCGTCAGACCAGAAGGTATCCATCGAGAATGGCGTGTCCGAACTGAGGACCGCGCTCAACGGCCAGGATCTTGACGCGATCAAGGCCAAATCCGGTGAGCTCCAGCAGGCATCGTACAAGCTGAGCGAAATCCTGTATCAGCAGGCATCCGCCGGCCAGCCCGGAGCGGAAACGCCCCCGCAGGATTACACGCAGCCCGATCCGGGTCCGGAACCGACTCCGCACACTGAAACGCAGGACGACGTGATCGACGCCGAGTTCAAATCAGAGTGATGATTGCTGAGTGATGATTGGTGAATGGTGAGTCTCCGGATTCATCATTCATCATTCATCATTCATCACTTCCCATGGATCTTAACCAGGCATACAAGGACTATTACGCCATTCTGGGCGTAGGTAAGACGGCCTCCGACAAGGAGATCAAGGCCGCCTACCGCAAACTCGCCCGCAAGCACCACCCGGACGTCAACCCGGGCGACAAATCGGCGGAAGACAAATTCAAGGATGTGTCCGAGGCGTATTCCGTTCTGTCCGACAAGGACAAACGACAGAAGTACGATCTGTATGGTGACCAGTGGAAGCACATCAGTGAATCAGGCCAGGCCCCGGGCGCGGCGGGGTATGGCGGCTTCGGATCTCCGGGCGGCGGCTTCACATACACGGCCGGAGGCCCGGGCGGCTTTCCCGGCGCGGATCCGGATAGCGGTTTCCATTTTGGCGGTGGCGGCGGCGGCCTGGGCGACCTTCTGAACTCCATCTTCGGCGGCCGTATGCAGGATTCCTACGAACGTCCCCACGCCCGGCCCCGGCCGCCGAAGCGAGGGACAGACCTTTCCGGCGAGGTCATCGTCTCCATGCGCGAGGCTTTTACCGGCACGGAACGCAAGATTACCATTACAACCCCGGGCGGCGCCAAGAAGACGCTCACGATTACCATTCCTCGCGGCGTTGCGGACGGCTCCAAACTGCGCCTGGCGAAGCAGGGCGACGAGGCCCCGGGCGGCGGGCATCCGGGAGACCTCATCCTCACAGTGCTGGTGTCCGGCGTTCCCGGATGGGAACGGAAGGGTAACGACTTGTACACGGACGTGGCCCTCACCTTCCCCGAGGCGGCGCTTGGCGTGTCGCGAAAAGTACCGTTGCTGGTCGGAACGCCTCAGACGCTGACTATTCCGGCGGGTGTGCAGAGCGGACAGAAACTGCGCCTGAAAGGGCAGGGGATGCCGGTGCCCGGACAACCGGATAAATTCGGCGATCTGTATGTGCGGATAAAGGTTCTCGTCCCGAAGGCCCTCACGGACGAACAGCGTTCGGCGATCGAGAATCTGAGTGTGGTTCTGAAGGGCGCATAGCGCCCTCGGAGACGGATGATGGCGGAAAAAGCATACGAACCTGTATACGTAATCAGCGTGGCAGCGAAACTCTGCGAGATGCACCCGCAGACGCTGCGCGCCTATGAGCGTCAGGGTCTTGTGCAGCCGAAGCGCTCGGACAGCCACAACCGGTTGTACAGTGAGGCCGACATCGAGCGCCTGCGCCAGATCCAGAGATTGACCCGGGATCTGGGCGTCAACCTGGCCGGCGTGGAAGTCATCTTGGACCTCCTGGACCGCATGGAAGCCATGCGGGAAGAGATGGAGCAGGAACTCAGCACTCTGCGGAAACAGGTCATGCGCTGACCTATACCTTCCCGGTCGCGGCGCGTATCACCACCCCGAAGGCCTGGAAAGTCATCCTCTCGCCTGCGTGATGCATCGATCACGATCGCGCACCGCTCTTCGTCCCTCACCGTTGATATCAGGCGGCGGCGTGATAAAGCGCTTCCAGGCTGGCTTTGGTCCCAGGCAGGGACGTCTTCAGCCGCTGACGGGCCTTCGAGATATCCAGTGAAACGTCGCGCGGGCGGGCGGCAGGCAGCACAACGTCGTCCATGGAAGTCTCCCGTAGAAGGCCCGGGTCCAGCCCGGCGATATCCGCCAGGAGGCGGGCAAACTGCGCGCGGTTGACACGTTCAGGCCCCGCGACATGCCATATCCCGCTCAGGCGTTCGTCCGATACCTCCAGAATTGCCGCCGCCAGAACGCCGGCCTCGATGGGGGAGCGATATTGGTCGGTGAACACCGGGGTTGGGATGCCCTCGCGCAGGTTTCGGTAGAGTGTCTCCGAATACGACCCGTGGTGCTCCGCCATCGGTCTGCCGTAGATGAATGACGGCCGTACCACCGCGAAATCCGGGCAAGCGCTGCGCACGATATGCTCCGCCTGTGCTTTCGTGCGAGCGTAATGGTTGAGAGGCGACGGCGCATCGGCCTCAGTGTACATGCCGGCTTCACCGTCGAAGACAAGATCGGTGGACACGAAGAGCAGATGGGCGTTCACGGCGAAAGCGGCCATCGCGATGGCGCCCGTGGCGGTGAAATTGACCGCGTCGGCTTCCTCCCGATGGGCCTCGCAGTAATCCGGCGAGGTGAGTGCCCCGGCGTGGATCACAGCCCCGGGTTTCAGCTCGCGGATGAGCTCCATCAAGCGGCGGTTGTCCGCCAGATTGAGTTCAATGGTGCGGCCTGGGACCGGCATCTGGTGGGAGTGGACGATTCCTACCGCGTCCCGCCCCTGCTCCGCGCAGAGCCGCATGATATGGGCGCCGAGGAAGCCCGACGCGCCTGTGACGAGAAGCTCACACATTGGGTACGTTTCGGGCGAACGGGGCGTCTTCCGGCAGCCCGGGGGGTGGGGGATCCTTGGGAATCGCGCGGACCATCGTGTCGCGACGCATGTCGCCCATGAGCTTGTACCAGACTTTGATCGGATCGCCCCAGTCCATCGGCTCTTCGTGGTCGCCGACGGTCACCGGTTTGTCCTTCCACTTGTCAAGGTACGCCCAGAGGTGGTCCATTTCCTTCAGGTGTGTCACGAATTCGCCGTCTATAACATCTCCGACGTAGCGGATGTTGATAACCAGTTTGTACTGCATGTGTGTGCTCCCGTGTTTATGGTATCGCGCACGGCCGGGAATGGGAAACCGCGCGCTTCCCGGCGGTTGAGGGGGCGCCCGCGCGGCGGCTTTACCGCTCTGCGGTGCGCCTTCCTACAATGACGTATCACTACGGACGGCCGCGCCCGCGCGGAATGGAAAGGTCCCTATGCGCCGAATTACCATGGCCCTGCTTGCCCTCAACTGCCTGCCCGCGCTCGGGCGCGTCGGAATGGTGGACGTGAATCGTCCCGCCTATCCGGACAGCAGCATCGTCGATTTCTCGTTCCTCGTGCCCGCACCGGCGGGAACGCACGGATTTGTGACCACCCACCCGGATGGGCATTTCTATTTCGAGGACGGTAAGCGGGCGAAGTTCTGGGGAGTCAACGTATCCAGCGCCAGCATCAATATACCGGATCTGGATATCGACGCTGCGGTCGAACGCTTCCGGCACGCCGGCTGCAACATGCTGCGCCTGGAGGCGGCGGACAACGGCGGGATGCTGCTGGACACCCCCGTGAAGAACTCTTCGCGCAACCTCAATGCCGCCTACCTCCGCAAGATGCATCGCTGGATGTGGCAGGCGAAGAAACAGGGGCTCTACGTCTACCTTCAGTTGCTCGATTTCCGCACCTTCAAATCCGGCGACGGAGTCGTCAATGCAGACGCGCTTGGCCGGGCGGCAAAGCCGTACGCCTTTTTCGATCCTACGCTGATCATGCTCCAGAAGGAGTTCGCGCGGCAGATACTCCTCACGCCGAACCCGTTTACGAAAACGCGCCCGATCGCCGACCCGGGAGTGGCGGTCATCGAGCTGGCGAACGAGCACGGCCTTTTCATGAAGGGCGATATATGGCGCAAGATGCCGGCGCCATATGACAAGCAGTTCCAGGGGCTGTGGAACGACTGGCTGAAGAAGCGCTACTCGACGACTGCGTGCTTGGACAAGGCATGGACGAGCCCCGACGGCAAGCACGCGCTCCACGCCATGGAGTCGCTGGAATCCGGCGCCGTGGAAGTCCCTGATATGTCCGCGATGGACTCCGACGAGCGCGCCGCAGCAGACTGGACCGACGTCGCCCGGTCGCCCGCCCGTGTAGACGATGGCGCGCGATTTGCATATGAGGTTCAATGCAACTATTTCCGTGAAATGCGAACCTACCTTCACGGCATCGGGGTGAAAATCCCGGTAACCGCCGTCGTTTCCGCATGGATCGCGCCCGATGTAAAATCCGCCGCGGATACGCTGGATTGCACCGCCGAAAACTGGTATTGGGATCACCCGGCGTTTGAGCCGGGCAAGGAGTGGCAGAAGCCATTTTACTACGCCAACAAGGACCCCCTCGCGAACACCGGTCCATGGAACGCGCCTCCATACATGTCATTCCTGAAATGGAAGGGCAAGCCGGTCATTATCCGCGAATGGGCATCCGTCTGGCCCAATGAATACCGTGCTTCCAGCGTCCCCCTTGCGGCGGCCTATGCGGCGTTTCAGGACCTGGACGGCATGCTGGCGTTCGGCTACCAGTTCAACGGGCGCGGCCGGCTTGGTGACTTCGACTACGAACGTGACCCCGTCCGCTGGGGGCTCATGGGGATGGGAGCGTTGATGTTTCTTCGCGGCGACGTGAAGCCCAGTTCCGACGTGCTCCAGTTGTCCTATTCGGATAAAGCCCTGTTCACCTACCGGGACTACCTGAACGCGCTCTACCGCCTCGCGTTTGTCGTCCGCCTCGAATCGGTGGACGCCGCCGACGCTGGAAAGGCGCCCAACGAAATCGTCGTCGATGCCCAACCGCCGTCCCCCGCGGAAGCGCTTGCACCGGCCATTGAAACGCTGCGCAAGAGCCCAGCCCGCACTATTGCCGACAACCTGGATCGATTCGGCGTAACGGGAAGCACCCAGATCCTCGGTATGGATACCCAGTTGCAGGCGCTGAACGTGTTCAGCGCGCAGTCCGTCGCATTGGCCGGGCGCCTGTCCGATTTCGCCACGATCTACCCCGGCTTCGCCACCGGAACGCCGTACGGCTGCCTATGGCTCGCCTCGCTTGATGGAAAGCGCCTCGATGACTCGGACCACTACCTGATCAAGATGGTTTCGATAGCGAAGAACACCGGCGAAGAGTTCCAGCCGTCCGACGGCCCATTCTATCCGGGCCGGTATGCCCTGAAGAGTCTGGGTGCGGCGCCGGTGCTCACCAATGGCCAGGCAAGCGAGGACAAACCGACGCGGGTCCCCTTCGTCGGTGAGGGCCAGATGGAGGAGCGGACGCTGGAAGTCGACATGATTAACGGCACATGGGAACTGGAACGTAACGGGAACCTCGGGCGGTTCGCCTGCGATACGCCGGGCATCCGGGTCGTGGTTCCCGGCGCTGGCACGGTGAGCGCCATCCTTTCGTCCGGACAAACACAACCCGTGCCGGTCGTAAAGAGCGCGTTCACGTATCCCAAGGACGTGGACCGTGTGGAGATACGCTTCAACAATTGACTTAGGCGCCGTTCAGGGAAGCTGCCAACGGGATGTGGATACGCGAAGATCGGCACCGTCGGACTCCACGATCACGGCCCCGTCGATATCTGTTCGCAGCACGCGAGCGCCTGCATCCTGCAGGCGCTCCAGCGTCTCCGTCCGCGGATGCCCATAGAGATTGCCCCTGCCGCACGAGATGACCGCCCATCGCGGTCCGACAGCCTTCAGGTATTCCGAGCCGCTGGAAGTCGCGCTCCCATGGTGTCCGACCTTCAATACATCCGACCGGAGCCTCACTGCCCGGCTCAGCATCTCGGCCTCCGCGTCGTTCGCCGCATCGCCGGACAGGAGGAACGACGTCCGGCCGTATTCCAGGCGGCAGACGATGCTGTTGTTGTTCAGATCGTCCGGCGTCCCCGCGAGCAGGGGCCGTGTTGGACGCAGCACCTGCATGGAGACGCGCGGCTCGATGTTCAACACCTGTCCGGCGCGCCCGAGCCGGTAGGGGATATGCCTCCGAAGTGCCTCTTCGAGCGACCCGCGATATCCGGGCGCCGCGTGTGGCTGGCCGCTATCCAACCAGAGATCCGTCGGAATGGCTGCAAACACTGCCGGCAAGCCGCCTGCGTGGTCCTCGTGCGGGTGGGTGAGAATCACGGCGTCGAGCCGTCGGACCCCGGCGCGCCTGAGCGCAGGGAGGACGATCCTCGTCCCTGTATCAGAAGCCTGGGCCGACTCCGCCTCGTACCGACCACCTGCATCCACCAAGATGTTGTGTCCCTGCGGGGTTTGAATCAGCGTACAGTCTCCCTGTCCGACGTCGAGGAACGCGACCCGGAGCGGCGGCGCCGGGCCCCAGATTATCCAGGCAAGGCAGCCGCATGCGCCCAGCCCGGCCACGGAGAACCCAACCGGCATCTTCCAGCCGGCGGCCGCGCCTTGATCGGGCCAGCGGCGCAGCCAAGCCCATATGAACAGAAGGACGCACCACGACGCGCAGACGCCGGCTGCGGAGATCATCCCGACGTCAATGGCTGACCAGCCTGCGCCGCCGATCCTGTCGGTGCTCCAGAGCATGCAGTGCAGTATCCATCCATTGACTGCGCCAAGGGCCGCCGCGACCGCCGGCCAGCGGCTGCACAGCATACCCTGAAGGAGACCCAGCGCCATCGCCGGGCCAACCAGCGGAACGATCAGGAGGTTGGAGAGCGGAGAAGCAACGGAGAAAGTTCCGAAATACCGGACGGCCAGCGGCGCCGTCGCCAGGGAGGCAACGACGGAGGTTTGCACGGACTGTATAACGATGGAAAGGGCTCGGCTGCGTTTGGCGAACCGACGACCGTCGTACCACAGAGCCAGCGAGAGGGCCGCCGCAAACGAGAGCTGGAAGCCCGGATCTAGCAGATTGCCGGGGGAGGCAACGATCAGCGCGAGAGCAGAGAAGGCGATCGCGCTCCAGACATCCGGCTCGCGGTCGAATAGCGGAGCGGCCAGTGCCGCGCCGGTCATCAGCACCGCCCGCACCACCGCCGGCCTCAGCCCCGTCATCAATGCGAAGAAGAGCAGGGCGCCGAGGAGCAGCGCCGCACGCCACCGCCTCGCCCGCGGCCGCCTCGCAGGCATAAAGAGAGACAGGATGCCCGCCAGCAACACCACATGAAGCCCCGAAGTGGACAGAATATGAACTGTCCCCGCCCGCGCGAAATTCTGCTGGACGTTTTCCGGCAAGGCGCCCGTATCGCTGAAGAGGAGGCCGGCCAGAAGGGCCGCCTCGTCAGCTGTAAGCGTGGCGCGTATTCCGCGAGCGAGGGCGTGGTGCGTGCGGACGGCCGCGCGGACAACGGGATTTCCCACGTTGGAACCGTCCGGAGTCATCCCTCTGGCGGTCACGACGGCACATACGCCGTCCCGCCGGAGGTATTGCGCAGGCGGGAGTTCACCCGGGTTCGCGGCGTCGTCCGGCAAGCGGACCCGTCCCATGACCGCCAACCGGTCGCCGTACTCCGGCAGGCCCCGCACCGCGGGGGGCGCCAGTATCCGCACGTGCCCGGATGCCGGCATTTTTCCGGTAAACAAATCGGCGCGCGAAACATCCAGGTCGAATGAGACGCCCCACGGCCGCACCGCGGGATCCGAGGCCACCACACCGTGCAATCTCACCAGCTTGTGTTCGGTCAACCGCGAGACCGAATCGGTGGGAAGCGCCGCCCAATCCGCCGTTCGAAGCGTGCCGGCGCTGAAGACGACCGCCGCCAGCGCCACCATTGCGCCCCGGGAGGTTTGGAGGAACAATGCGGCAACGACGCCTGCGATGAAGACCGTCACAGTTACCCAGGCCGGCGTGGCAAAGGCCAGGCGCATCGCGGCGCCAAGGCAGAACGCAATCGCGAGAGGTGGCAGGGCACGGCGCTTCATCGCTTCGCAACCGACACCGCCTCACGCACCCCGGCCTGAGCGGGCCTATCGCGTGACGCGGTCAAACAGATCGCGTTTCATGTCGCGGACGCGATCGAGAAACAGAATTCCGTCAAGGTGGTCGATCTCGTGCTGCAGGACCACCGCTTCGAATCCCCGGGCTTCAATGTGCACAGGCTCGCCCGAGGGGGAGACGGCCTCCACGGTCACGCTCCATGCCCGTTTGATTCGCGCGAGATATTGCGGAACGCTCAGGCACCCCTCTTTGAATACCTGCGAACCGGACGATGCGCTGATCACCGGGTTCACTAGTATCAACAGCCCGTGGTGTTCCTCGCATTTGGCGTTTCGGCCCGCGTCAACCAGCACTACCCGGTATCCACACCCGATCTGCGGCGCCGCGACTCCCACGCCCGGGACGCTGTTCATCGTGTCGAGCAGATCCCGCGCGATCTCCTGGGTGAGTGTCCCCGGATTGACATCCAGGCACTTCTCTCTCAGGCGTGAATCGGGCAGGCGTAGAATGTCACGGACGGCCATCTACAGCGTCACCGCATCGAGGCGCTGGACCGACACGTCGACTCCCAGTTGGCGGCCGGCTTCACTCAACGCCGACCGGAGCCCCTCAAAATCCTCGTCCGGAGCTGCGAGCGCCTCTATTTGCATAATGTAGACCGGCTGATCCTGCGTTCCCGCGAGGGCCGTGCGAAGGTCGGTTATGTCGGCATTGCGGTCCGCCAGCGTCTCGGCAATGGCGTGGACGATGCCCACCGTGTCGGCGCCGTAAACCGAGATATGATAGGAGTCTCCCTCTTGTTCTGGCGGGTTCACCTCAGCCGATTTGAGTTCGCGGAGGTTGATGACAAGTTTCAGCCCATCCCGAACCGTGTCAAGGCGCCTTCGCAACGGCTCGACCGGCGCATCCGGGTGCCGCACCAGCAGAATCATCGCGAATTCGCCGCGCAGCCGCGTCATGGACGAGTCTTCTACATTACAGCCGCTGGAGAGCAGCGCGTCCGTTACTCCCGCAACGAGGCCCGGCCTGTCCCGTCCGATTGCCGTCAACACCAGATGTTTCGCCATGCCGCCTCCACCCGTCGTCTAATGAGGTTCCTGCAGCACAACGAACGGCTGCATCTTACGCAGTTTAGCCGGCCCGATGCCCTTTACTTCCATCAACTCCTCAACAGTGCTGAAGCTGCCGTGCTCCTGACGGTATGCAAGTATCTTTGCAGCGGTGGCCGGTCCGACACCGGGCAGCCTCTGCAATTCCGTCTCAGTGGCGTTGTTGATGTCCACGGTCCCGTCGCCAGGCCGCCTCAGCTTGGCCACGGATCCTCTCCGCGGAGCCGAACTTGCCCCCTCGGCGTCCGTCACGGCCAGTGCGCTTTCCGATTCGACTTTTTGTACGGGTTGGGGTGGGTCCGGTCGAACCAGCACCGGTGGAGGAGGCGCGGGGGCAGGGGAGTCTGTAAGGTACGCTCCCGGATCGGAAGCGGGGACGTCTGCCACGGAGGGGACCATCAGTTTCTGCCCGTCCCGCAATGGCGATGCCAGGTTGAGAGCGTCGAGGTTGGCGGTCTCTTTGGCGCCCCCGGCGTACGATATTGCGTCCATCACCCGGCAACCCGCCGGCACGCGATAGAGGCCCGGCTTTGCCACATCGCCCGTCACGTGAACGAATATCGGCCCGTCCACCGGCGCCACTGCCGCACCCGACGCATCGCGGTTGGGGGCGGGCGCTTCCGTGAAGGTCACCCGCCCTGGAGTCGCCGAGTTCCGACGCCACACGGTTGCGGAAAACAGGACACAGACAAGAGACAGGCCAATTACCCACCAGACGTGCCACTTTGACAAAGGCGGCATGCCAACCTCCAGCGGAGCCAACGTTGGAGAAATGTATAGCACGCAGGCACAATAGCGGTCCAGTTTACAGTGCCGGGTCGTCGCAACCGCGAAAAGTGTGTTATAACGTTAGTAACGTTGAGCGCGCTCAGGGGTATAGTGCCTGGGGAGAGTGGCGCTCGTGATTGAACGCGAAACGAGACATATGAAAAAACTCCTGTTCTACGCCATGGTGGGCTGTCTCGCGTTGGTCGCGCTGGCAAGATGCCGCGACTGCGCCACGACGCCTCGCGTGCTCGCCGCCGAGGCCGTGTCCCCCGTGAAAGGGGACCTGGTGATCGACTTTCTTGGTGGTGTACGCGGGTATGTCGAACCCTGTGGGTGACACTCCGGCCAGTACGGCGGTATCGCCCGTTGGGCGACCTACATCAATAAATCCCGTAAGGACCACCCTGCCGAACTCGCGCTCTTCGCGGGGGGCATGCGTCTCAGCGGTGGACCCGTGAACGATCTGCAGGTTTCAACCCTGTGGGACGCGTACACGCGCATGAAATTCGACGCCGCAACGCTGTGTTCCAGCGACCTGCCGGACCTGGATCGCCTCCCCCCTGCGGCAAGGCCGATCCTCGTCTCCGCCAACGTGACCTACCAGGGCGGGCCCAAGGACGGAAAGCCGATTGCGCCGCCGATCCTCTACAAACGGCTCAAAACGTCGGAGGGAAAGACCGTGGTGGTCGCCATCATCGGCCTCCTGGGCGATGATCCATATCTCGCGCTGCCATCGCCGGCGAATTCGCCGACGGACAAGCCGTGGAAAGTCAGCAGCCCGGACGAAGCGCTCAAGCAGCTTGTTCCCACAGCGCGGCGCAAGGCGACGGTAGTCGTCGTCATGTTTGCCGGTCAAAGGGAAAGCGGCCGCAAACTGCTTGAAGCCAACCCCGGGGTGGACGTGATGGTCGTGGGGCTCGAAGGCGCTCTCGAGCATAACATGCTGCCGGTTGGAAAGAGCATGCTCGTCCAGAATGCCGATCGCGGGCGTTATGCAGGGCAGTTGGGCATCACGCTGGACAAGGACTTGAAGCCTGCTTCCTATGACCTCCGCAATTATACGATGGATGCGACCTTTGCGGACGATCCGGCGATGGCCGCCATGGTGAAGGATTTCCACGAGAAGCAGACCAAAATCGTGCCCCCGATGGTCGCCGCTCAGCCGAGCGTTCCAGTCAAGAAGAGCGATTGGGCAGGCTCCTATATGTGCGCCTCCTGCCACTCCGTTGAGTTCAATCAGTGGAAGACCACGAAGCATTTCGCCGCGATGGTTACCCTGGAACAGAAAGACGGAGGCCAGGCCGCCAAGCGCGCCGACTGCGTCGGCTGCCATGTGGTGGCCAATGACAAACCGGGCGGATATTCCGTTGCCATGCCGAGGTGGGATCTGAAGGGTGTGGGGTGCGAGGCTTGCCACGGTCCCGCCGCCGCACACGTCGATGCCCGATTGCGCCAGTTGGCCGACCCCTCCAAGATGATCGCCAACCCGGGACAAACCGTCTGCGTCACGTGCCACACCAAAGACAACAGCCCGGCCTTCGACTTCGCCACGTACCACCAGAAGATCGTCCACAAACCGGCTGCAGCCCCGACAGCCCCGACAGCCCCATAACACGGGCGTGGGCTTTCGGCGAAACGCACTGTATAGATACATAATGGGGGACCGCCACAGACGTGGCCGGTCCCCCGTTTGCCGTTCAGCATGTCTGAAATCGACCGGGCAAGCGCTTGCCCAAGCGCGCTCCACGTTTGACAAGGTTTTCGGAGCAGGGCTATCCTGCCCTTTGAACACCCTAGTATTCTCCAAGGAGATAGCCCTTGTCGCCTATTCAGTTTGGTACCGACGGTTGGCGTGGCGTTATCGGTGACACCTATACGTACGACAACGTCCGCATCGTGGCGCAGGCCACGGCCGACCACCTCAAGTCCATCGGCGCAACCGGACCGGTCGCCGTTGGCTATGACCGCCGCTTCTCGTCCGAGGATTTTGCCCTCCTCTGCGCCCGGCAGATAGCGGCAGCCGGCTTCAAAGTCCTTCTATCGGACGCCGAGTGCCCCAGCCCCGCCGTGAGTTACGTTACCAAGCATCGGAATGCCTCGGTTGGCGTGATGATCACCGCCAGCCACAATCCGCCCCGCTACAACGGGTACAAATTGAAGGCTTCCTACGGAGGCAGCGCCAACGCCGATCTGACAGGCCCCATCGAGAAACTCGCGCAGGCAATGCAAAAAGCGCCGATCCCGCAGCCCGCCGACTTTGAGGGCCGCATCCAGACAATGGACTTCAAGACGCCGTATATGGATGCCGTCGAGGCGTTCGTTGACCTCGACGTCATCCGCAAGATACACGGTCCGATCCTCGTCGATGTGATGTACGGCTCGGGCGCCGGTTATCTAGCGCCCTTCCTCCAGGGACTCGGCGTGGACGCGACCGAGTTTCGCGGTGAGCGAAATACCTACTTTGGCGGGATCAACCCGGAGCCGCTCCCCCAGAACCTGGTGCCGACCGCCAAACAAGTCGTCGCCATCGGCGGCAAGGCCGTTGTGATCGCGGACGGTGACGCCGACCGCATCGCCGCGATGGACGAGACCGGCCGCTTCGTGAGCCCGCACGAGATGTTCGCCCTCATGCTGATGCACATGGTCGAAGACAAGGGTTTGCGCGGTCCGGTGGCTCGAAGCATCAGCAGCACGACGATGATTGACGCGCTGTGCGCGAAGTACAGCCTGCCGCTGATGGAATGCTCCGTTGGGTTCAAATGGATCGCGGACGAGTTTATGAAGGATCCCCAGATGCTCATCGGGGGCGAGGAGAGCGGCGGGATCGGTATCCGGGGGCATATTCCCGAGCGTGACGCCCAGCTGAACGCCCTCCTTCTCCTCGAAATGATGGCCCACCGCGGAAAATCCCTCAAGCAACTGGTTGAGGAAGACCTCTGGCCGATCGTAGGATTCCACTGCTACGACCGCCGCGACCTGCATCTATCCGCCGAGTCCATACAGCGGACACGTGAAGCCGTGAAGGCAGCGGCTCCCACTCAGGTTGCCGGTGTCGAAGTCAGGAACATCAACCGGCGCGACGGCACGCGGTTCGAGTTCGATGACGGATCGTGGCTGCTGGTGCGCCCGTCCGGCACCGAGCCGGTGGTCCGAGTATATTCTGAAAGCTCTTCCTGTGAAAAGGTTCAGCGTTTCCTGGATGAAGGAGTAGCCCTTTGTCGCTAGACAACAACCCGCGGAAAGAGACGCCGATTGGCTCCGCCGCGGTTGCGAATGAAGAAGATCGCCGCCGGGTCCGGCTTGGCAATTTGACAGGGCAGTATCAGGCCATCCGCGCCGAGATCGACAGCGCCTACGCGGAGGTCATGTCCAGGGGCGCGTTCATCCTGGGGCCGGAGCTCAAGCAACTCGAGTCGGAGATCGCGGCTCTTTGCGGAGTTGAGCACGGCATAGGGGTCAATTCCGGCACGGACGCGCTGCTGATCAGCCTTCTCGCGCTGGGCATCGGCGAAGGCGATGAAGTCATCACCACGCCGTTCACATTCTTCGCCACCGCCGAAACGATCAGCCTCACCGGCGCGCGGCCGGTATTCGCGGACATCGACCCGGCTACCTTCACCATCGATCCCACCGCAGTCGAAGCGGCCGTCACATCGAAGACACGCGCCATTCTGCCCGTTCATCTCTATGGCCAGGCGGCCGATATGGATTCCCTTTCCGCTATCGCGGAGAGGAACGGCCTCAAGGTAATCGAGGACGCCGCCCAGATAATTGGTGGGTCCTACAAGGGCCGGCCGGCAGGGTCGCTGGGAGACATTGCGGCGTTCAGTTTCTATCCCACAAAGAATCTGGGCGCTTTCGGCGACGGCGGTATGATCGTCACCGATAACGCCGAATTGGCGGAACAGGCCCGACTGTTGCGCTTCCACGGGAGCGGCGGGTCCTACTTCTATAAGCGCGTCGGGTACTGCAGCCGCCTCGATGAAATGCAGGCGGCGTTTTTGCGTGTGAAACTGCGCCATCTCGATGAGTGGAACGCTCTCCGGCGAAGCCACGCAGCCATCTACAGCGCGCGCCTCGCGGCAAGTGTCGTCACTTCCCCGGTCGAAGCGCCGGGCTGCAAGCACATTTACCACCAGTACACCATCCGCAGCAGGCACCGCGACGCGCTCAAACAGCACCTTGCTGAGTGCGGAGTTGACAGCGGCATCTACTATCCCCAGGCCCTGCACCTGCAGGAAGTATACGCGAACCTGGGATATCTCCCCGGCAGCATGCCGCAGGCCGAGGCCGCGGCGCGCGAGGTACTGAGCCTGCCCGTGTACCCTGAGCTCAAGAGCGACGACATCGAGTATGTGGCGGCCCGCATTCTCGACTTTCAGCCATAGAGATTGTGATCGGCGGTGCGCCGGCAGCGACGCCCACCCAGTTTCGAGGAGACACACGAGCCGTTGCCGATGCGGCGGCGCGTATTACCACCGAGGAGGGAAGACATGCGCATTATCCATCTCCTGCCCGTCGTGGCCATCACTTCAGCCATGATTGCGGGCTGTAAACCGGCCCCAGTGACCACTCCCCCGGCGACGCCCCCGGCAGCCCCAGGAGCGCCGGGCGGGCCGCCGATGCCGGCCGGACCGCCGATGCCGGCGGGCCCGCCAATGCCGGGCGCTCCCGCAGCGGCCACCGCATCCGGTACAAGCGGGAAAGACATATTCGCCAAGAACTGCGCGGGATGCCACGGGGCCAAGGGCGAAGGCCGTCTGGCCGGCGCTCCGAAGTTCGCCGATCCGGCGTGGCAGAAGGGGCAGGACGATGCGGAGCTGATCGGCATCATCCGCAACGGCAAGGGCCGGATGCCGGTCTGGAAAGACAAGCTGACGGATAAGCAGATCACCACCGTCGAGGCGTACATCCGCACGTTGGGCCGCGCTCCAAAGAAGTAGCGGGTTACCGACTGATCCAAACACAAGAGGGCCCCGCCTTCGCGTCTCCAGTCTCCAGTTGAGGCATGGACGCGGCGGCGGGGCCCTTCAATCGTGTGCGCCTGCGAGTCCAGTGACTACAAGGAGTAGCCGCCAACGCAGACGACCGGTTCCGTTGGAGCCTCAAGCGTCCCATCAAGAACGTCGAGGACGCGGTCCAGCCCGTTCACTTTGATGCAGTCGGTCTCAGCGTGGCGCTCGTTCCGGTCCAGCAGCACCGGGGTGAGACCGGCGGCGCGCGCTCCAATCACATCGGACCGGTAGTCGTCGCCAATATAAATGCAGTCATCGGGGGACGCGCCCATCCGCTCGAGCGCAATTTCGAAAATGCGGCGTGACGGCTTCTCGATCCCTTCCGCCATCGAGGATACCAGAACGGGGAAGAGGTGGGCGAGGCCCATTTCGCGGCAGAAATCGGGCAGCGAGGGCTCCCAGTTGCTCACGATCGCCAACGGGAGGCCCGATGCTTTCAGGCTGTTGAGAAGGGGCATCGCGTCGTCATAGATTCCCCACCAGCGCGAAGAACGGCAGATGCCCGACTGCAGCCGGTCCACCAATTCCTCGGTGGCGTGTCCGTTCGTCAGGTGGTTGAGGACCATACGCGCTTCCGTGCGAAGCAATGCCTGCTCGGCGGGGACCGAACGGCAGCCCAATGAATGCCCGGCGTGGTAAGCGCGCCACATCGTCGCGGCGCCTTTCCAATCGGTAGCGTCGGATACGGGCAACTGCATTTCGTCGCACAGGATCCGCAATATGCGCTCCTGGGAAACGATGCGGTACACCAGCGTGCCACCAAGGTCAAACAATACCGAGCTGTAACGAGGCAAGAGACGGGTCCTTTCGCGTACACTGCGCATCACCATCGTTTGTATCGGGCCATGCGGAGCGTCTCCTCAGGCATGTGCGGCGGTGTTACCAAACATGACCCGCTTTAACACGATGGAGGAGCGCCCGGGTATCACGCAGGCGTCGCAGCTTGGTTTGGCGGGCCACCCAGACCCGGAACTCGCTGTGCCCCGATGGGATGAACTCCAAGATCGGGCATATATAAGGAGTTCGCTGTGGATTTATCTCGATGAATGGGATAAAATGCGTTCATCCGCCCCCGAAAGGTGATATCCCGGCGGCATCCGCCGGGGCCGAGAAGGGGCAAAGGGGCTCTGGTCCCGGAGCGGCGTCGTGGAGCACCCGCCTCTCCTGAAGCACCGAAGGTGAAGCCCCTCATGCTGTAATCTATAGCGACCCAACCTCACAGGCCGACAGAAAGGTAAGCAACCATGTCTCGGCTCCAACTGTCTCATCCCCTGTGGCTCGCGGCCATCGCGGCTATGCTCCTGGCGTCTCCTTCAACGACACCCGCGAGCGCCACCTCGCTCCCGGCGGGGCATCCTGTTTCCCTCGGCTCCATCGCCGAACTTTTTTCCCTCAGACCCAACCCGGGCACCGCTCCGGCGCAGGGCCTTCTCGCGTACTCTGTGCCCGCCGGCCCGGCGACCCGTACGAGCGGCGTCGGTACACCCGAATCCGCCGGCTCATTGTCGGACGCCGTCGCGGCGAAAGCGCCGGGCATCGCCCACATCCAGAGGTCCCAGGCGGGCACCGTCCGCTGGATGGACGGTAATTTTGGCGCGGTATCCGGCACGACAAGCCTGATGGCAACGGGACCCATATCGAACGCCGCCATCACCCCGCCACCGACCGACCTGCCGGCCCGCATCCTGGCTGCGCTTCAACCGCTTGCTCCCATCCTCCGCCTGCGGGATCCGGCCGCCGAACTCCGCCCGATGAACGTCCAAACGGACGACATGGGCTTCCAGCATGTGCGCTTCCAGCAAATATATGCAGGCATCCCGGTCTGGGCGCGGGACCTGTATGTGCACGTTGACGGTTCCGGCCAGTTGCGTGTCCTGAACGGTGAGTACGATCCGACCCCTGTGGGCGTGGCGACGGCGCCTGTCATTTCGGCAGATGATGCCGTGGGCGCCGCCATCACCAACTTGCGGACCGAATTCCGCTGGTCGCCCGTGTCCAACAGCGTCGCGGCGAAGTTCGGCTACACCGCCCCGCAAGCCGAGCTGGTAATATACATCAGCGGCGGCGCCGCGGCGCTTGCCTACGCGGTGACGGTTCAGGCCAACCTCCTCGAGAAGTGGACTTATCTGGTGGATGCCATCGCGGGAGGCATCCTGCACCGCGTACCGGAGTATTGCTCCGTCGGATTCGCCGACGCAAGCGGCGTGGACCTGAACGGCCAGACGCAGACCTTCCGATCCTGGCAGAACGCCGGCGGCGAGTATTTCCTCTTCTGGGATCTCCCGAACTACGACGCGGCGAAATCTCAGCTGCCCGACTCCATGCTTGGTGGCAGCCAGATACTGGACCTGCGCGGCCAGGCCCCCGGCGCAAGCCCGGCACCCACCTACTACTACACGACGTCTCCGAACAACCAGTGGGCGGACAAGGCGTCAGTATCCGCCGATTTCAACGCCAAAACCGCGTACGATTACTACCACAACACGTTCAGCCGCAAAGCGATTGACGATGCCGATGGCACCATTCTTTCCGTTGTGCACGTTGCAGACACGGGCGGCGGCGGGTTGGACAACGCCTACTGGAACGGAAGAGCGATGTTCTACGGGGACGGGGCCACCGTCTTCAAGCCTCTGGCGGGTGGCCTCGATGTGGCGGGACACGAGATGACCCATGGGGTGGTTCAGCATTCGGCCAACCTCGTGTATGAAACGCAGGCCGGAGCGCTCAACGAATCGTTCGCCGATTTCTTCGGCTTGATGATCGGAAACCCGGCCAATTTCCTCATCGGTTCGACCGTCATGCAGCCTGGGCAGGGCATCGCTTTGCGGGATATGGGACAGCCGGACAACCCGCAGGTGTACGCGGTGCAGCCCGCGACAATGGCGGCTTATGTTAACACAACGTCCGACAACGGCGGAGTCCATACCAACAGCGGCATTCCGAACCACGCCGCCGCGCTTATCATCACCGCGATCGGCCGCACCAAAGCGCAGCAGATATACTACCGGGCGCTGACAAAGTACCTGACCCGCACCAGCCAGTTCGCCGACTGCCGAAACGCGCTGGTGCAATCTGCGAAGGACCTCTTCGGGGCCGCCGGCGCGGAGGTCACCGCCGTCAACAACGCGTTCGATGCCGTTGGAATCCGAATACCGACCGTACCGCCCCCGGGCAGCATCATCCCGCCGGTCACCGGCGGCACACCGTACGTCACGTTCATCACCCAAGACGGCTCCATCGGCCTCTACGATCCGGCGGCGCAGACATACACATTGTTCGGAGGCGCCACCAAAGCCCGCACGACGGCGCAGATGGATGACGCGTCGCAACTCTCAACGCCGTTGGACGGCAGCGCCATCTGGTACATCAGTCAAACCGGGCACCTTTCCTTCGTTGACGTTCAAACCGGCGAGGTACGTTACTTCCCGAATCTGTACATCGCGAAGGATGGCGACCTCTGGAACGCGGTCATCTCGCCGGACGGCCGCTTCGCGGTCATGGATGCCGCTCCAACGTCAGCCGACCGATCGGTGTACATCTTCGACGGCGCCCAGCTCTATCCCATCACGCTGGACCTGCAGGCCTCCGATGGTGGGGCTGTGGATAAGACCATCCAGTACGCGGACGTTCTCTCGTGGTCGCCCAATATGGGTTTCCCGAAGATCGGTTTCGACGGCCTGCACCGGACCAGCATCAACGGGAATACGGTCGAGTACTGGGGAATGGGCGAAATCAATTTCACGACGAACCGCATCTACGACCTGGAGCCCGGCCAGCCGATTGGTGTGAGCGTCGGCAATCCAACCTACGGCAACACAAACCCTGACCTGATCGCCTACAACACCTTCACCACCACCTTCGCCGGAACCTACATCGACACCGTCATCATTCGGGGAGGGATAGAGACGACGCTCAATATCGACCAAATCCTCCTGAACGATGGGACATACGTCAACGACGGTCAGCGTGCCACTTTCTCGCCGGATGACACCAAGGTGTGCTTCGCCGCGCCGCAGAGGAACCGTCTGTGCTTCTACGACCTGGCGGCTAACAATCTGACCGCCCTGAGCCTGCTGAACAATGGAACCGAGTTCCCCGTCTATAACGCGCGGTGGTTTGTGCTGGGTGGCTCGGTGCCTTACACGTTCGTCGATGTCAGGCGCGCCCTGGCCTTCTCGGCAGGTATCGCCACTGCCGGCGCAGACGACAAAACGCGCCTGAACCTCGTGGACCTCGGTGCTTCCGCGGGAAAGATCACCCTGCAGGATGCCGTCGCCATCGCCCGCAAGGTGGTGGGCTTGGGATAAGAGAGGGGGCTGGCTTCCGGGATATCCTTCATGAATGTTTCGGCTGTGGCGGCCAGGAATCACCTGGCCGCCACGGCCGGATGCTTCGTCTGACGCACGCGGCCTTCGCGCCATGACGCCGATAACTTCCTTTTGAGAACGTGACGCTCGATCCCTCAAACGGCCGCGCATCGGGCTCAAGCACCCCCCTGGTAATCGGGTCCGGCGGCCGGAGCCCGGGAAGCGCTTTGCCTCGTGTTTGCCGCGAAAGGTTCGGTCTTGCTGCCAAGTTGTATCAAGCGCATAGCAGTTCGGCGCGCGCCGGAGGCCGAGGGTGTATAATCACAATTATAATCGCGGCTCATCGGGAGGCACAACGTGGAAGGGACATACCCGGCCCGCGCCAAGATCTTTGTAAGTTACAGCCACAGAGATGTGGCCGCTCTTGAACGCCTTCAGGTCCACCTGAAGCCCTACGTGCGAGCCGGCTCACTGGACCTCTGGGCGGACACCCGGTTGCGCCCCGGTCAGCAATTCAATCTCGAGATCCGATCCGCTCTGGCCGCCGCCCGTATCGTGGTTCTCCTCGTCAGCGCCGATTTCTATGCGTCGGACTACATCACAGGAGTGGAGGTCCCCGCTGTGCTCGATGCGGCCGACCGCGACGGGATCGTTGTCCTGTGTGTCATTCTGAGCCCATGCGGGTTTCTACGGGACCGAGGCCTTTCCCGCTTTCAGGCTGTGAATGATCCCGCGACGCCCGTTCTCAGCATGCCCGCCATCGAGCAGGAAGCCGTCTGGGCGCGCCTGACTGACGAAGTTATACGCCATCTGCCGCCGGAGGCGCCCAGTCTCGGACCCGGCGCATTGCACCCGGAGGAGACCGCCTCGCCACCCGGAGCGAACGGGCCCCGGAAGGCGGTTTTCGGCGTCTCGTTCGAGCGGAACGCGGTATTCACCGGGCGCGAGGACGTGCTGGAAAGTATCCGGTCCGCCCTATGGGAATGCCGCGACGACAGGTGGCCGCGGGTCGCGGCGCTCAGCGGAATGGGCGGTGTCGGAAAGACGCAAATAGCCCTCGAGTATGCCTGCCGCAACCGGGCAGCATACCGGCAGGCTTTCTGGGTGCTCGCTGATACCGAAACCTCGCTCCGTGAAGGCTATGCTGCGATCGCGCTCCGTATGGATCTGCCGGAGAAGGACGCTCCGGATCAGGGGTGGACAGTCCAGGCTGTGCAGCGGTGGTTCGAGGAGAACGATGATTGGCTCCTCATCCTTGACAACGCCGATGAAGTGGAGTCCGCTCGCCATTTCATACCGGCGGGCGGGAGAGGGCATGTTCTGCTGACCACGCGCGCCGGGGTGATCAGCCCGGGGATGAAAGTCACGCGAGTGGAGACCATGGGCGTGGAGGACGGGGCGATCTTGCTGCTTCGGCGCGCAGGACGCATCGAGTCGAATGAGTCTCTCGAGGATGCATCCGAGAATGACAGGGTTGCGGCGCTTGCGCTCAGCGAAATTGTTGGAGGCCTCCCCCTGGCGCTCGACCAGGCGGGCGCCTATATCCTGAACCGCCAACGGACGCCCGCAGATTATCGCGATCGGTATACGCGTGAGCGCATGAAACTGTTGGGAAAGCCGGGCAGGCAGGGCGCCGGTCAGCACGATCCCGTGACGATCACCTTCTCTCTCGCCTTCAGCCGGCTCGATCCGGAGAGCGCGGGGGCGGACCTTGTCCGCGCCTGTGCGTTTCTCGCTCCGGACGC
Source organism: Armatimonadota bacterium (assembly GCA_036504095.1). Lineage (NCBI taxonomy): Bacteria > Bacillati > Armatimonadota > Armatimonadota bacterium. Next base: position 26,226 of record DASXVS010000071.1, read on the forward strand.
GATCCCTGACGAACTCTTCCGTACAGGCGCCCGGGCGCTTGGAGGCCGATTCTGCGAGATGGGCGATGACGAGGATGTCTGGGACGATGCCGTTGCAGAAGCCACGCGGTTCTCGCTTCTGCATCGGGACGCCGACGCCCACACTCTCTCCCTGCACCGGCTGGTCCAGAGCGTCCTGCAGGAGGGAATGTCCAGCGCCGCGCAGCGGATGTGGAAGGAGCGCTGTGTACACGCCCTGGCGCTCGCCTTCCCGGACCCGGACTTCTCTCTTTGGGGGCTCTGCGAGCGCCTCCTTCCGCACGCTCTGGTCGGAGTGCGGTGGGTGGAGGAGCAGGGGTTCGAGGATGCGGAATCCGCGGACCTGCTGCTCTATGCCGCCACCTACATAGGTGACCGCGCGCGAGACCTCGAGGCCAAGCCTCTCCTGGAGCGCGCCCTTAGCATCCGCGAAAAGAACCTGGGCCCCGAGGATCCGGGGACCGCCGATTGCCTGACATCGCTGGCGGTGAATTGCTTCAAGAGGAGTGACAATGATGGGGCGGAAGCCCTGTTGAGGCGGGCGCTGGACATCCGGGAAGCAGCGCTCGGGCCGGACCATCCCAAGGTGGCCGAAAGCCTCAGCAATATCGCCTCCGTTTACGCGCACCTTGACCGGCATCCCGAGGCAGAGGCGATGCACTTGCGGGCTGTCTCTGTCCAGGAGAAGGCTCTCGGGCCGGAGCACCCGGATACGGCACTGAGCCTCAACAACCTGGCCGTCCACTACCACCTGCAGCATCGCCCCGGGGAGGCGGAGCCCGTTTTTCGGCGCGCCCTCGCCATATGGGAGAAGACGCTGGGTACGCAGCATCCCTACACGACCCTGGCGCTGCATAACCTGGGAATCCTCTGTTTTGAGGGCGCGCGATTTGATGAGGCCCGGGAGTTCTATGAACGGGCCTTGAATGCGCGGGAAGAGGGGATTGGCCCGACGCATCCGGATACCATTGCGACGGCGCGCCGGCTCCGCGACCTCTACAGGTTGCAGGGAATACACAAGACGGCCGAGGCCCTGGAGGCCCGCTTCCCGGACAGCCGTGACAAAACCGCCGCGTAGCATAAGGGGAGCCGGCGCGGTCCTCGTCTCGAGTTCTTCCGAAGCGACCCAGTCACCTGACGCGATGTTACGCGGAGGCCGTAATGGCGTCTCGGGCGGCGAGGCGCAGCGGTTCGGTAAACTCGATCACCGCGAGGCCGTCCGCGGAGCGAACCTCCGCGGCGATGGACCTGCCGTTCAGTTTCGGCTTCCATGGTGAGGCGCCCGGCGAGAGGCGCAAGGCTTTGAGCGTTATCTCACCGGAGGCGCAGCGCAGCTCGAAGCGGCGTGGCCCGATGGCCATGCTCCCCCAAGCCGTGGAAGCAAACCATGGCGCGCGCAGCAGTTTCTGGCGGACCGTCGGGGCGATGGTGAGTGTGGCTTTGGGCGCGTCCACCTTGAAACCGGTCGCCGCCAGGAGGAGCGCCCAACTGGACATCGCGCGGTAGTAGTGGTCGCCGCACTCGATGTGGTTCCATACGCGGCCGGCGCGCTGGTATCGATCGTGCACGCTGTGAACGACGTTCATCCCGGCTTCGACCAACCCGAAGTCGATCATCATCGAGGCGACGGCGTATTCGATGCCGGTCCAGTTCGCTGTGGTGTTCACGTTTCCGAGCGCCGGGAAATGGGCCTGCCGATCGGCTGGGTAGGAGGCGTTCTGCAAACCCATTTCGGGCGAGTAATTGTGCTTCGCGATAGCTTCGAGGGCGGCGATCACGCGTTCCCTGGGCAGGCCGTGGCCGAGGCCGGCGAGGTTCGTGAACCATTCGCCGCTCAGTTGATCCGACATGCAGGCATCGTCGCGGCGGTTTGTATCGACGAGCAGGCTGTAGTATTCGCCGTTCCACAATCTCTTGTCGAATGCCGGAACCGCCTTTGCGAGGATCGCCGCGTAGAGGCTGGCCTGGTCTTTCTCCCCAAGCTCCGTCGCGATATGCACCGCCGCGCGCAGGGCGCCGAGCCAGAGGCTGGCGATATAAGCCGGGGTTCCGGAAAAGTCCCAGCCGTCATAGGTGTTGCGGCGCGTATCGCGGTCCGGGAGGCCGTCGCCGTCGCCGTCGAGGAGCGCCGTGCTGGCCATGGCCCGCTGAATGTGGGGCCAGAGGGCGCGGAGGTATCCCTTGTCGCCGGTCCAGAGGTAGTCGCGGGCCGCCAGCATGACGAACTGGGGGTTCATGTCCACGCGGTCGAAACCGTTGTCCACGTGGAAGAAATCAGGCGTGAAGAAATGGGCCACGCGGCCGTCCTGCCGCTGGAACTCCGCTCCCATCAACATCTGCCCCTGCTGAAGCTCGGGGAAGAGGGCGATGATGTTGAACGAGCCCTGGTAGGTGATATCCATTGTCTGGAATCCGCAACAGCCCAGCCCCTCCCAGACCGCGAACTTGCCGTCCCGGGTCCACCACGTACATTTCGAAAGCGTGCTCAATTGGCTGGACCAGGCCGTCGCCATTTCCGAGCCGAGCGTCGTATCGTGCAGCGCCGCGGAGAAGGCTGCCGTCTTCCGCCGGTGGTCGTCGAAATGGCTCGCCAGAAATCGGTTCACATCCTCGGCATCCTGGAACCACTCCTCATATTTGTGCCCCATCTCCGGCCCATTCGCGCTGAAGTGATGCGGGAAGTGCCATCCCAAGGTGAAGCGAATCTCCCTCTCCTCGCCGGGCGCCAGAGTCAGCGTGGAGCAGAGGGCGGCGTCACCCCAGTCCTGACGGCTGCGATCATCTCCCGCCAAGTCGTTAAGGTACGATCGGGCTTCTGAGAGCACGGAGGCCAGCCCTTTATCCGTGGTGATCAGGCTTGGGTCCACCCGTTGCGCCAGTCGGCGAAGGTCGTCGAAGACGGCGAACTGCGTCAGCTTCGCCCACAGCTCCGCCTTTTCCGTGTGGGAAAGCGCACCGATCTCGTCATCCGACAGCATCAGAAGGCGGGCGGGGGAGGCGGCTCCGGGAAGGCTGGGCAGGCGGCCAGCCTCGCGGAACGCCCGCAGGTACGTGATCGCCGAGAGGCCGAAACGGCCATTAACGCGGGTGGTGCTGGACAGGTAGTCTGCGAATTCGCCGAGTATCCAGCTGGATTTCCCGCCGGTAACGGACAGGCCGAGGCTGCCGAGCGTCGCCTTCCGGTCCATTTCGGCCTTGGTGCGCATAGTCAGGCAGGTTGTCCCGCCCGTCTGAGTGATGCTGTTCTCGAGTCGGCGGTCGGAGGCGCCCCACGCGAGCGGGTCCTTAAGATGACCCATCAGCGAAACTTCCACCCGCCGGTTGGTTGTATTCCTCACGGTAAAGACCGCGTGGAAGCCGGGTGTGCCGCTGACGCGGGCGTCGTGCGGGAAGAATGGCGAGAAGAAAGCGCCGGTAATGGCGACGGGCAGGCTGTCGTCCAGGTAATCCAGAGTGGCGACGGGGAATTCGCCGGTGTAGACGATGCCCTGCACGTTCTTGGCCCAGCCAGCCGCGTAGAGATCGTTTTCGTCGCTGTTCAGCCCGAGGCGGCGGAGCTGTGGCTCGGACTGTCCCTGGCGTGTGCGGAGGAAGAAGGCGAGGGCGGAGAGCGGCATATCGGGACCGGCGTTGCGTTCATGGTCCGGCTGGTGCGGCGCCCATTGGCCCTGGTTGAAGATAAGCCAGTCGTGGAAGTAGCCATCCGGCCGGATCTCGATCGAACCCGTACCGAGACCGCCCAGCGGGATGCCGCTCACGTGGTCTGTTGCCGCGTGGATGGGAGGCGAAGCGCTCGCGGTGGACGCGGTCGATGCGCTGGTGCGTCGGCTTTCCGCGGGTGCTGCCCCTGCCGGATTGGCCGAGGAGGTGACTCCCACTGCTGTGACGGCCGCGGATGCCGCTGCGGAATGGAGAAACTTGCGGCGAGTCATCGCTCCCGCGTCGTGTGAGCCCATCGTTCGTGCTACCTCCACCGGATCTGGACAGGGGATCGCCCTCACCCCGGTCCGTTTCAAGGATTATCGTGCCGTGGAGCGCGCCGAAGCAACCGTCGTCGGCGGCCGCGCCCTGCGGTGGCGATGTCGCGGTAGACCGTCGTGCTGGTGTATACTTAAGCATCGCCCCGAATGTACCGGCGCGACGTGCAATTTCACCCTGAACCGGATGCCGCTTAACGAGGAGCCGTTTGTGCATTTGACCGGAATCGTGATACTGGGTCTGTGCTGCGCCATCGGTGGCGCAGCACAGGCCGCTCGCCAATTGCCGACAGGCGCCGTCGAGATCAGGTCGCCGGATGGCAGGATCCGGGCGGTGTTCTCACTCCTCGACCGGCCCGGGGAACCGTCCGCACCCGCCTACAGCGTCGACTACCGGAACAGGGAGTTGGTCCACGCGGGCGGCCTGGGCATCGACCTCGCGCCTTCCGGCCCGATGCGCTCCCACCTCAAAGTGACGCGCGTCACGCGCCGCTCTATAGACGGTAGTTTCAGCCTTGTCGCCGGGAAGAACGCCCGCGTGCGTGATCACTGTGAGGAAGCCGTCATCTCGCTTTCGGAGCAGGGCCCGCCTCATCGCCGCTTCGAGCTTATCGTCCGGGCATGCGACGACGGCGTGGCCTTCCGATACCGCGTCCCGAGTCAGGTCGGGCTGGCGGACCTGGTCGTTACCGACGAGCAGACCACGTTCGCCATCAGCGGGAATCCGACGGCCTACACTTTGCCTGTTCCATCGTACACAACGCCGTACGAATTCCACTACCAGGCTCGCCCTGTGGAAGCGATCCCGGACGGGGCGCTCCTGGCGCTGCCGTTGACCCTGAGATACGCCGACAATACTTGCCTCGCCATCACGGAGGCCGACCTGGACGATTACGCAGGGCTGTACCTGGGCGGAACCGCATCGCCAGGAGTGCTCGTCAGCCGGCTTTCGCCGCGTTTGGACGCACCCGGCATAAAGGTCAGGACGCGGCTCCCGCACCTCACGCCGTGGCGCGTGTTGATGATTGCGAAGGAGCCTGCGCGGCTGGTCGAATCAAACCTGGTGAGCATTCTGAGTCCGCCGTGCGCGTTGGCGGACACGTCGTGGATTCACCCGGGCAAGACGACATTCCCGTGGTGGAACGGATACGACGTGGAAGGGCAACCGTTCAAGGGCGGCCTGAATACGGAGACGATGAAGTACTACATCGACTTCTGCGCGGCCCACGGGATTCCGTATCATTCGCTGGACGGACTGGACAACATCGCATGGTACGGCGGCACGATTGTGCCCTACGTGGGGCAGGGCATCACGGAAAGCCTTCCCGGTCTGGATCTTCAGGGCGTGATCGCGTATGCCCGCCAGAAGGGAGTGCGCCTGAGGCTGTGGATGCACTCCGGCGCCCCCCGTGCGCATATGAAGACGGCGTTCCCGCTGTACGAAAAATGGGGCATCGAAGGTGTGATGGTCGATTTCGTGGAGCGGGACGACCAGGAAACGGTCAATTTCATCCACGACCTCGTCGCCCTCGCAGCGAAGCACCACCTCACGGTGACGCTTCACAACATTTCGAAACCGACCGGCCTGAGCCGCACCTACCCGAACCTGCTGACCGTGGAGTCTTCCTGGAACCTGGAATACAACAAGTGGGACCCGGTCGGTGTCCGGCCCGAACATGAGTTGACCATACCGTTCACTCGTATGCTCGCCGGTCCGGTCGATTTCCACTCCGGGTCTTTCCGGAACGTCACCGAGGCGCAGTTCAAGCCGCGCAACGTTGCGCCGGTGACCATTGGGACGCGCGCGAGGCAGCTTGCGCGCTACGTCGTCTACGACGGCGGGCTTCCGATGATGGCCGACTCTCCGGACGCCTACCGCGGTCAGCCCGGCCTGGACCTGCTGACAGCCATCCCGACGACATGGGACCAGACAAGGACGCTGAACGGAGAGATCGGAAAGTACATCACGATGGCCCGCCGCAGCGGGAGGCAGTGGTACGTGGGCGCCATGGGAGGCAGTGAAGCCACGGTACTGAACGTACCGCTCCGCTTTCTCGGGACCGGTAGGTACACGGCGGAGATCTGGTCGGATGATGTAATTCGCCCGAACCAGCCCACCAGCCTGCTTTACCGCAAGCGGAGCGTCACGTCCGCGGACATTTTGCAGGTCGCGATGGCGCCTGCGGGCGGACAGGTCATCCGCTTCACCCCCAAACGATGAAACAAACCGGGCCCGCGACCCCGGCGGCGCTGCATAGTCGCATTCGGGCACGTTCACAAGGAGAACCGAACGCCATGAGGCAATTTCATATACTGGCGCTTGCCGCCGCCGCGGTCCTCGCGCTGGTCCCCCTAAGGTCGCAGGCCACGCCCGCGACCGGAGGGGCCGTGATGGAGACGACGGCGCAGATCATGGCCCGGTCCCAGGGGCGAGGCGCCGCGACGAGCGCAATGCGGCGCATGCTTCCGATCGGTCGCATGCCGGAGACCGAGCTCCCGATCCGGCCCGCCGATTCCATCGACTCGGTTCAGTGGCCGCCCGCAGGGAATACCCCTGTTAACTATGGGGTCACGCCCAAGGCCGCGCAGACGGGAAGCCTGAGCTTCACCGGCGCAACGCTCGCGGACACGCGGTCCTTCCCGCCGGACACCATGGGCGCGGTCGGGCCATCGCAATTCACGGTTGCCTGCAACGGCCGGATTCGGACGTTCGACAAGACGACCGGCCTGGCAGATGGCGTTTTGAATGCGGATATGGATGTTTTCTTCGCTTCTGTGAAGTCCACCCAGACGAGCACGTTCACCAGTGATCCGCGGGTCCGCTATGACCGTCTGAGCGGCCGGTGGTTTGTCACTATCATCGATGTGCCGGGGGGCACCGGAGCCGGGCCGAACCGGGTGCTCCTTGCGGTAAGCAGCACAGCGGTCCTCGCTGCGGGGACCGTGTGGTCGTTCTTCTATTTCCAGCAGGATCAGGTGTCCCCGACGGGCGATACCGGGCTGTTCGCCGATTACCCGACGCTGGGCATCGACGCCAATGCCCTCTACATCGGCGTCAACATGTTCAGCCAGCGCACATTTGTCAACACGACCGCTTTCGTGGTGAGGAAGAGCTCCATGCTCGGCGCCGGGCCTATCCACGTGACGGCATTTCGGGGCCTGATACCAAAGGGAAATAGCGGTGGCCCGTATACACCGCAGGGCGTTGATAACTATGACCCGGCTGCCACGGAAGGCTATTTCATCGCGGCCAACAGCCGGTCCTATGGGAACCTCATCCTTCTGCGTGTGTCAAATCCCGGCGGCGCGCCGACCATTTCCGGCAATATCGCACTTTCCACGCCCGCAAACACCGCACCCATTACCGTTCCGCACCTGGACAACACCGGTGGCACCAACGGCTACCTGGACGGCCTCGACCACCGCCTCCTCGCAGCACACCTGCGCAATGGGCGCCTCTGGACGGCTCTGAATACCGGAGTGGATAACAACGGAACAACTGCCACTACGGCCACCCGCGACGGAGTGCGCTGGTACGAACTCCAGGGCGTCGCCACCGGCTCAACGTTCAGCCTCGTGCAGTCTGGAATCGTGTTCCAGCCATCGGCCGCCAACACGACGGACCAGCGCAGCTATTGGATGGGCACGGTGATGGTGTCAGGCCAGGGACACGTTGCACTGGGGTGCAGCGTCGCGGGATCCCAGGAGCATATCAACGCAGCGTTTACGGGACGACTGGCAAGTGACCCGCTCGGCACGATGCAAACACCTGTTCTCTACACGAACAGCACAACCGGCTATAACCCGACCTATGACACAGGCGGCGCGAGCGGCCGGCGATGGGGCGACTATTCATTTACGAGCCTGGACCCGGATGATGACATGACGATGTGGACGATACAGGAGTTCTGCGACGCGACGAATTCCTATGGAGTTCGCGCAATCAAGCTGCTTGCTCCAAAGCCGGCCACCCCGGTCTCATGCAGCCCCGCCACTTTGGCCGCGGGCGCTTCGGGAGTGAACGTTACCGTCACAGGCGCGCAGGTCGGGGGCTCCGGTTTCTTTGATCCCGGCCCCGGCTTCGCGAAGCGCCTGGCGGCGGCCGTCAGCGGCACAGGCGTCACGGTGAACAATGTCACCTACATCAGCCCTACGCAGATAGCCCTCAATCTCACAGTAGATCCCGGCGCGGTCTCCGGCGCGCGGCTTGTGGCAGTGACCAACCCGGACGGACAGTCGATGGTGAGCGCAACCGGTATCCTCACGATCACCGCGAGAAGTGGCAATCTCCCGCCCACCGCCACCGTGGCGCTCGTCCCGTTGGCGCCGCGCACCACCGATATCCTCACCGCCAACGCGACAGCCACAGACCCGAACGGCGACGCCGTGACCCTTTCCTATATATGGAAGCGCAACGGCAATACGGTGAAGACAACCACCGGCACCTCCAGCCTGTTCGACACGCTGGACCTCTCCGTTGCCGGCAACGGCGATCGTGGCGACGTCATCACCGTGCAGGTCACGCCGTTCGACGGGCAGGCAAGCGGCGCCACGGTCTCGGCTTCGGTCACCGTCGTGGACACGGCTCCCGTAGTTTTGCCGGTCTCCGGCACGGTGCCGCACCGCAGCACTGCCGGCGTGGACATCGCCCTCAGCGGGTCCGACGCGGACGGGGATGCGCTCGTCTATTCCGTCGTGACGCCGCCGGCGAGTGGGACCGCGATCATCTCGGGCGCGACGGTGCATTACACGCCGCTCGGCGACCAGGTCGGCGTGATCACATTCACAGTCAAAGCCTCTGACGGGACATTGGACAGCGCCCCCGCCACGGTGAGTGTGACGTTGACGAACACCGCACCCGTGGTGACTGTTTCGCTGGATAACGCCGCACCGAGGACCGCCGACGTGCTGACCGCCACCGCGACCCCGGTGGACGCCGATGGAGATCCGGTGACACTCACCTACGTGTGGAAACGAAACGGCACGGTCGTGAAAACGACCGCCGGTGTTTCCGCTCTCACCGACACCCTGGACCTCGGGGTGAGCGGTAACGGCGACCGCGGCGATACCATCACCATCGAGGTTACGCCCAACGACGGCCACACGAACGGGATTACCGCGTCGGCCTCTGCGACGGTCGTCAACTCTCCACCGACCGCGGTCGCGGACAGCTTTACGGTCGCGGAAGATACCGTGGCTACGCTCCATCCCACCGCGAATGATACGGACCCGGACGGCGACGCCCTCACTATCAGCGCTGTCGGCACACCCTCCCATGGCGTCGCGACGGTGTCGGCGGATGCCCTTTCCGTTATTTACGCCCCGGCGCCCGACTACACCGGATCGGATGCCTTCACCTACACGATCGACGACGGCCACGGTGGGAACGCAACCGCCACGGTGACGATCTCGGTCACACCGGTCAATGAGCCGCCGGTGTTGGTAAATGACTCGGTGTCCGCGTTAGAGGACACGCCGCTGATTATCGCGTCGGCCTCCCTGACGGCGAATGATGCGCCCGGACCGCCAAACGAGAGCGGCCAGTCCCTCTTCGTGACGGCGGTCGATTCCGTTACCACCGGCGGCGGCTCCGCGGTGCTGAACGGCGATGCCACGATCACCTATACGCCCCCCCTTCATTTCGCGGGGACCGACTCGTTCCGGATCACCGTTACCGACAACGGAATCACCGGCACGCTGCCGGACCCGAAATCGGCGAGATCCACGGTCACTGTCACAGTGGCGCGCGTCGCCTCTCGCCTGGTATTCCTCACCGCGCCGGGTGGGGCGGTCGCCGGCGCGCCGCTGAACCCTCAGCCTGTCGTGGCGGTGCAGGACGCCGGTGGAGTTACAGTTCCAGGGTACAGCGGGTCCGTGACCGTGTCCCTGAAGACCGGCGCCGGCAGCGCGGGCGCCGCGCTCACCGGCACGGCGTCGGTGGCTGTGGTCAACGGAACGGCCGCATTCACCGACCTGAGTGTTGACCTGGCCGGCGCCGGGTACGTTCTCGATGCCGCGTCGGCAGGCCTTGGCGGGGCGGACAGCACTGCCTTCAACGTGAGTCAGCCACCGTACACGGTCGCGGATGCCATTCGCGCGCTGGGGCTGGCGGGAGGGATCGAACTGGGCGGTCCGCGCGATGCGGCGAGACTTGGCGCGCCGGTCACCCTCGAAACGGCTGTCAGCATCGCCCGGAAGGTCGCCGGCCTGGACGCGAACCCATAGACCCCGGCGGCAGAGACCGACAAATGGCGGCAGGAGGCGAATCGCCGCGGCCGGAGCTATGGCGCCGGCCGCAACCGCGTGCCTATTTCTTGAACGGTTCCATCGGCGCCTGTATCAACTCGCTGGCCATTGTAAGCTCGCCGAGCGACGCCACGGCATACCTTTCCGTATCGGAGTAGCCGTCGTTGTCCATCGGCCGCTGTTTCAGATCGATAACGCACTCTCTGGCATCCGCGTTGAACGTGCCGACTTCAAACCACGGCCGGTCGTTCAACCCCATAGGCCCAACACGACGGAACACCTTGTAGCCGATGACCTTGTCCACATACTGCTGTTCGTGGAACTTGATAGGCGGGGCCCAGGTGATCCGGACGTGGTCTGCATCCACTTTCGCAGCCTGGACATTGCCGGGAGGCACCGGAGAGCCGGTCGAGCGATACGGCGTCTTCAGGACGATCGTGTTCTTGTCCTTGTAGCCCCTGACCCAGGCCTCATTGAAGTTGAATGCGTCCAGCCAGTAGTAGCACGGGATGTCGGACTTCGTGACTCTGACGAGAAGCTGGCCGCGCGTGCCGACGCAGTCTATGTTGCCGAACGGGTTGGGCTTTCTGTGGAAACCGTTCAGAGTAAAGACCTCCCGGACGGGGCGGTTCGGCATCCTCATGATCCCGTCCTTGCCGGTCGTAGTGACCATGACGGGATACTTCGACGGATTAACGGAGTCTTCGGTGACCTCATTGGCGGGATTAGGCGTTACCCCGTGATCCACCACGGTCTTGCCGTTCGGATCGACGGTGATCCCGCGCTGGAAAACCTCGACCTTCGCCCCTTCGACGGGGAGCCCGTTCACATCAACGATGCTGAGGAAGTTCTCGTCGGGGATGGCGAACAGGTAGTCCGCGTAATAACCTCTCGGCTTATCCCATGACGTGTTCCAGTACATGGCGTCCACTTCGTTCCAGGGGACCGGCCCATGGTTGTGCTGCATCGTGTTCGGGTGGTTCATGAGGTGGCGGACCGGCTCGCCGTTATCGGCCCATACGAATTCCGGCGACCCGCCGTTGTCCTGGGCATACCAGTCCGGGATTCCGAGCTGGTGCGCGAGTTCGTGTGGCAAAGACCATTCCGTGCTATCGCGTATTTCGCGGCCAGTGGGCCAATTGTGGGCGATTTCCTCGGGAGAATCGGTCCATGTCCACATGGCCTGGAGTTCACCGAATCCGTCCGGTCCGGTGGAGACCTTCACGTTGTTGTCGCCGTTCGGGTTATCGGTGTAGATGATGCGGTCGAGCCGGACGCGGGCCTTGACGCCGTCCGGCGAGGTCGGGAACACGGTCGCGGCAAACAGGACGTTCGTGATGTCGAGGTGCCAGCGGTAGTAATCCTCGAAACAGAAAGTGCCGTATGCCGTGCGGAGGTCGTGCTTGGTGCGCTTCGGGTTGAGGACGTAGGTGATGCCCCATGCCCAGAGCGAGTCCGTGATTTCGTTGTTGATGACCGCGATCTCGGGTTGAGTGGTGGTGATCTTGAAGGATGCTGTGTGCATGCCTTCCTGCCACTTGTACCTGGTGGAGACTTTCGTCCACTCAAGCTCTTTCAGGCTGGTGGTGACCTTTCCCTTGCCGATTTGCTTGCCGTCAATGAGCCAAATGTATTCGAAGGGTTTCGCGGTCTTGAAACCGACGTTTCGGATATTGGCGGTGAGCGTGAGTTCCTCGCCCGGCTCATATTTGAGCTTCATCCTTGCGACGACCTGTTCCGGGTGCATCCGGTTGCCCTCGTCGCCAAGGTCGGTGAGCGTCTTGCCCGGGCCCTTGATGGTCGGCGTGCCCAGTTCATCGTACTGAATCATCCAGTGGAGCCCGGGGAGCTTCGGGGTTATTTCGACGAACGCGACCGTAAGGTCGGGAAGGTCCGGGTGTGCATCCCAGGAAGCGTCGCGTTCGACCTTTATGGGATCGACCGCCACCTGACTGCGCGGTATGATTCTGAACCTGGGAGTGCCGACGTCCGCCATCTTCTCCCAGACCAGTAACCGAACCCCTTCGTCACGGACGAAGCAGTTTTCTAGGGTGGTGCCGTCCTTAAGCACCAAAGTGTCGGCATGGGCCGCGGTCGTGCCGGCGAGCAGTGCGGCCGCCACCGCGGCGCCAAAGCAGTTGAAGAGTCTCATGCATCTTCCCCCTTGGGTTTATCTGGACTGAATTCGGTGAAACGTCACCACGAGGTGAGCGGGTGCGCCACGATGATATTTCGGTCGCCTCTTCCCGGTCCTATATATGGACGGGAATTGAACCTGAGCGAATCCGGCGGGGACAGCCAAAGAAGGGGTGGACGCGGCAGGAACCGGCCGGAGGCAGAGCGTCGGCCATCGCTACGGACGCAGATGGCCATTCAGGAACGAAACCGTCCGATCCCAGGCGAGACGGGCGGATTCAGCATCGTAGTCCTCCGGTCGATTCGACTCGAAAAACCAGTGCCCGGCGCCTGGGTACTCAAAGAAGGTGATGTCTCTGCCGGCGGCGCGCATTGCCGCCACCATCGCGCGCGCGTCGTCCAGGGAATCGAAGACATCGTTTTCGGCGAAGTGACCCAGGTATGCGCAGCGGGACAAGGTGTAATCCGCCTCGGCGACCCCGTAGAAAAGGACGGCCGCCGCGACCTGTTCGGGCCGCAACACGGAAAGCTGCAATGCCCACCAGACTCCCAGGGAACAGCCCAGAACTCCGACACTGTCCCCCTGGACTCCGGGATGCTGGCACAGAGAGTCCAATGCCCGCAGCCCCTTCTCGTGCGTCGCCTCGTAATTCCTCTCTTCAGCCTCATCTCTCAGCGCCGTGGCTTCCTCCACGGTGGCAGCGACGGCTCCATCGAACAGGTCCGGAGCAAGCGCGACATAGCCTTCCGCTGCAAAACGGTCACACAACTCCACGAAGAACTCGTTTAGCCCCCACCAGGCGTGTAGCAGCAGGATGCCCGGCCCGGCGCCTGATGGCGGCAGTGCCAGGTAGCCGGCGGTGGTCTTCTTTCCAGGCTGGTAACTCACAGACATTCCTCCACTCTGCAGGCCCATCTCGGAGCGGGCAAACGTGCCGCCGCAAAGGCTGGGAACTCAGGCGTCCAACGATTCGGCGAGCGCGGTAAGCAGCCGGCTGCCGTCACCCTTCCAGGCGCTGCCGTGCATGCATGCGAGCATCGTTGGCTGCGCGGCCGCCAACGGGGCAATCAACGAACGGACGTCTTTCGCGTGCGAGAAGTAGTCCATCCGCTTTCGGAAGGCCTCACACGACTCGAGGATGTCCGCGGATGTCACAGGAGGTAGTTCAGCGCCGCCCTGGGTGAACAAATCGCCGCAGAAAAGAGTGCCTGTGGTTTCCTCCATCAGGTGTCCACACTCCCAGGCGTGGGGCAGATGCGGCGTGTCAAACCAGCGGACGCGATGACTGCCGAGTGAGAGCGTTTCGCCATCGGCCAAGACGCGACCCGTTCTGTCGAACCAGTCGCCGTTGATCATTGCGTTGACCCGACTGCACAACGGCACAGCATTTGGGGCGAGGCTGAGGAACTCGGCGAGCGAGCCGCACTCGTCGGACTCCCAATGCGAGAACCCTATGAAGCGCAGGCTGGCGACGTCCAGGACGCTGGAAATCGCTTCCTTGACCAGCGCGTGCATTTTCCTCGGCCCCGTGTGATAGAGCAGCGGCTGATCGTCTACGAGCAAATACTGATTGAATGAGAAACCGCCGGGGATTTCGCTGAAGGGGGTGCTGATCCTGTAAATCCCCTCAGCGACCTCATCTATGCGCGTTCCGGTCTGCATGTTGGTTACGCCCATAATACCGTCCTCTCAAGATTGAGCCCGTCTGGCATGTGTGAGAGCATCGCGAAGGCGCACCCGCCCTCATTCTGACCATCCGGAGTTTGCCTTCAGCGGCCCCCCCCGTCGTGGATTGGTGGTGCCAAATGGCCGGGTCGGAGGTGCGTCGCACGCAATGATAGCCCGCAACGCATGGAAACGCACAGAGCCGCGACGATGTCGTCCGTCAGGGCTTGGTCTGAGAGGGAAGGGGGGCTGTCGGCGCGACGGTCCGGGCCAGGGGTTGAACCGAATCCACGGTGAGGTTCTCGGTGAAAGGGGAGGTGGGCAGCGCTTCGTTGTCCCGGACGATGCGCGGGCGTATAAGTATCGCCAGTTCCGTGCGCGTGTGCTCCTTGCGCCGATGGCGGAAGAACTGGCCCAGGACGGGCAGATCGGCCAGGTAGGGGACCTTCTGCATCGAGACGATGTCCTGGTCGCTGATGAGGCCTCCAATGGCCAGCAACTCCCCGTCGTGCAGCCGGACTGTGGTATTGACGAGGCGGGTCCTAACCTGCGGCAGCGCTCCGCCACCCGGAGCCTCTACGAATTGGACAAACGTGCTGACGCTGGGTACGAGCTTGAGCGTCACGGTGTTGTCCCTCAGGTTGATGGAAGGTTTGACGACCAGGTTGACGCCTACATCCTGGTTGGCAAGGGTGAAGAGCGGGCGTCCGCGCTCATCCAGGCTCTGCGCCGCGAGGTATTTCAGCTGATCGCCGACGAAGATGACCGCCTCTTGCTCATTGACGACAGAGACGCTGGGATTGGCGAGGATGCGGGCCTGCCCATCCCGAACCAGCGCGCTGATCGTCGCCTGAATCTCCATCGGGCTGCGAGTGAAGCGCCCGAATCGGACGCCCGTTTCAGCCTCGCCCTCTTTGATGGTCGTTGATGCCACGACTCCGCCGATATCCGCCCAGGTGATACCGAGCCGCTGGGAATACTCCGGCGACAATTCCAGCATCCGCGCCTCGACGATCACCTGCGCCGGCGGCGTATCGATTTGCTTCAACAGCGCTCGGGCTATATCCAGTTGTTGTGTGGTTCCCACCAGCACCAGCGCGTTTCCGGTCATGGCTGACGGTTGCGCCGTTGCGTTCGTCGTCTTGGCGAGGGCGGGGCTTTTTGCGCCGTCGGCAGGCCGCACGGCCTTGGTCACCGCTTCCGGAGCCACTGGGGCTTGCGGCTCAACCACCCCGACGACCTGGCCTGAACCCGAATCCGCCGTCAGGAGGGTGACGCTCTTGTCGGTTGAGGCGAAGGGGCCGGGGCTGCTGACGGTCAGCGCGGAATTCGGCGTTGCCCAGTTGACCTCCAGGCCGGGAAGCACCTGGCTCAGCGTTCGCATCGCGTCCTCGGGACGGATGTAACCCAGCGACATCACCTCCGCCATCTTGTCCGTCACCGCATCGCGGATGTCGCCGGATTGGGCGGCCTCCACGACTTTGCGGGCCAGACGGATGTCTCCCGGCGTGCCGACCACCAGGATCTTGCCATCCTGTTCGACGAATTTCAGATCACCCGCGACTTGCCCGAGCAAGCTCCGCACAGTGTTCACACCGCGAAAAGTGCCGGGGATGGTGATCATTTCCGAGGTGAGTGACCCGCCCGCGTCCACCGGGTTCAATGCGGTGTCGGCGGCAGAAGCGGCAAAGCCGCATACCCCGATGCTGCAGACGATGACGAGAATGCCCCTGGCAAATCCGCTGTTCATTGGTTCGCTCCAACTGAGACTGTCGAGATCCGGCGCCGCTGCGCCGGGAAGGATAGAGATTGCCGACCTGAAGCCGTTTGTCGGATGCGAGATTGCAGCCTCGATGCGACACTCCCTGTTCTATTCGTCGGCCTCATGGCGGCCGGGCTTTAGCCTTACGCCGCCCCGCGCACTATGCGTGGGTTGACACATACACTCCCGGGGCATACTCCATGGAGGACACAGCATTGCGCCCAGCATCGGTATCGATGGGCGAGACGGATCCAAGAATCGCGATCTGAATCGCGAGGAAGCAGCGGATGAGCAAAATGGAAAAGCATGCATTCGGCCGTACAGGCTTATCGGTCTCAGGCCTGGGCTTTGGGGGCGCTCCCATCGGGTACCTTGAGACCGACCAGCAGCGAATCAGCGTTGTGCTGAACGAGCTTCTGGACGCCGGGGTGAACGTCATTGACACGGCGGCGTCGTACGCCGGCTCGGAAGAGGCCATCGGTAGAGCCGTCGGCCACCGGCGGGCGGATTACGTCCTGGTCAGCAAATGCGGGCAGGCGTTTGATGACGTTCCCGGTGAGGCGTGGTCCCCCGCGGTCATTTCAGCCACGGTGGATCGGGCGCTGCGTCGGCTCAAAACGGACCACCTCGATGTGATGCTCCTTCACTCCTGTACCCTGGAGGTGCTTCAAAAGGGGGAGGCGCTGGGCGCTCTCATCGGGGCGCGCGATGCCGGGAAGATCCGATTCGCCGGATACTCCGGCGACAACGACGCCGCGGCATTCGCCGCGGCTTCGCCGGAAGTGACAGTGGTCGAAATGTCGATCAACATCTGCGACCAGTCCAATATCGACCGGGCATTGGCCGTGGCGCGCGAGCATCACGTCGGCGTCATCGCCAAGCGGCCCGTCGCAAATACGGCGTGGCGCCCGTTGGACAGCCTGGACGGGATGTACCAGGCGTACGCGAAGGCCTATCACGAGCGATTTGGCGCGATGGGCATGACGCTGGAGGAACTGGGGCTGGACCCCTCGATTACCGACTGGACCCAGGTTGCGCTTCTCTTCACGCTGGCTCAGCCCGGAATCGCCACCGCCATCGTTGGGACCACCAACCCGGACAACGCGCGGCGAAACGTGGAGACCCTCGCGCGCGGCCCGCTGCCCGAAGAGGCCGTGGCGAAAATCCGGGCCGCCTTCCGTAGCGCGCAACAGCGCAGCGGCGAACCGTGGCCCGCTCTGCAGTGACGCCGGGCCGCGATTGATGGCGATCGCCAGGCATCACCATGGAACAAGGATATAGCGAGCGGCGTCTATGACACTGTGAAGGAGGACCGTATGAAGAGATTTACTGCCACAATTCTGGCTGTTCTGATGGGGTTCGGTATTCTGTCGCCCGCCGCGCTGGCGAGGGCGAACGAAAAGGGCGCCCATAACCTGGCGATCGGCAGCACGGCCGCCGCGGCCTATCTGCTCTCGCATAAGGACACGCGCGGGCTGGGCGTGGTTGCCGCCGGCGGCGCGGCCTACGCCTGGAAGAAGCATCACGATGCGGTTAAGCAGCGGCACGACCGCGCGAGGTATCGCTATAGCCGCGCGAGCCGCCGCGCCCGGGCCGTCCGGAACAGCCGCGCCAACAGCCGGGCCCGCGCCAACCGCGTGAGCCGCGCCAGTCAGCGCGCCCTCACCGTTCGCAACAGCCACGCCCAGTAGTTACGAATTCGCTCGCCGGGTTTTACAAAGCCCCCGTTACCGCCCCCTGAGGGGGGCCGGCAGCGGGGGCTTTCCGTTCGGCCCGCGTTGGAGACCATAATGACACGTGCGCCTGCCGTGCGAAGGCGGGCTGGCACGACTTTTGCTCCTTTGTTCGCCCGTGCGCCGCGCGCAGCCCCCCGACCCTCGGCCGGGAACCGCGCCACGGCCTCGCGCGCGCTGGAACCCTGATGGCCTTACCCCGGGATGCTGATGCCTGCTGATATACCCGCCACAACCGAGCCTGAGAGCGGCATACCCACCGGGTTTGGCCGGAAACTGATTGGCAACTCGATGGTGATCGGGGCGAGCAGGGCAGTCTCGATACTCACTTTCGTCATCATCACGCCGGTTGTCATCGCCCGGCTTGGCCTTCAGGCCTACGGCGTCTGGGAGATTCTGCTGGCCCTCACCGCGTGGCTTGCCGTCTTCGACGTCGGGATAAGCGGCGCGATTCTCCGTTTTGCGAGTGAAGCGAAAGCCAAGGGCGATATACCACTCGCGGCACGCTACGTCACATTTGGCCTCTGTCTCAATGGGGTGATGGCGCTCGTCGTCGGTTCGGCGGCGTACTACGGCTCGGGAGCGCTGGTCAGCCGCTTCCATGTGCCGGATGCCTTCGCCCGCCAGGCAGCTCAGCTTATCACGCTGCTGGTAGTTGTCGCTTTCTGCCGCGCCGCCGTCTCATCCGTGGCCGCGCTCATCATCGCCGATCACCGAACCGGCCTGGTTGCCGTGCTGAACGCCATCGGAGGAGCGCTGGGGCTGGTGGTCACCGTGGCGGCACTGTCTGTGGGGCACGGCATCTTGAGCCTGGGCCTCGGGCAGGTCGCCAACGTGGCGTTCGCGGCGCTGGCGACGCTTGCCTCCGTTGCCGTTATTTATCGAGGCAGTATGCCCCGACCGCATCTGCCTCACTGGGACGATGTGGTGCAACTCTATCGATACGGCGGACTGTTGTTTGTGGCGCAAACCGCGGCCCTGCTGGGCGAGCAGACCGACAAACTCGTTCTCGGGTACCTGTCGGACGCGCGATGGGTGGCCACTTACGCCATCGCCGTGAGACTTGCGGGCATCGTTCGGGAATTTTCCGCTTTCATCTATGGGCCCACCGTTCCGGCGGCGGCGGCGTTGAGCGCGATCGGCGACTGGGACCGCATCCGGCGCCTCTTCCACGGGTCGGTGATCGCCGTTTCCAGCGCCACCGGCGCCGTTGCGCTGCTCATCGTTGGCCTGCACCCCCGTATCGAGGTTGCCTGGCTTGGCAGGTATTATCCGGCCACCACTCCGCTTGTTATCGGTCTGGTTTTCGCTTTTTCGTTTCATATGCTCACCGGCCCCGGCACGGCGATCTGCCGGGGAGTGAACCGAGTGGATATTGAAGCTGCCTACCAGGCGGTATACCTGGCCCTCAACATCGCTCTTACCGTGACCCTCACAGCTCTCATCGGCCCCACGGGGACCGTGGTGGCGACCATCGCCGCGCTGGCATCCGGCACGGCGTTCTTCCTGTGGCGATTGCATCGCGTGCTGCAGTTGCCGAGGGCGACGACCGCGATTGGGCTGCGCTGCCTGGGCGTGGCGTTCGCCGTGGGCCTTACCACTTACGCTTCGATGAGGGCGGTGCCAATGCCGTCAGCGCGGATGGCGGCCTTCGGCCAGTTGACGGTGGGAACCGTTGCCGCACTTGCCTTCTACGGAGCGGCGCTGGTATTGTTTCGGATCTTGGGATCGAGCGGCGAAAGCGCTAAGTGCTTTATTGGTGCGCCTTGTCCGCCCAGCGGAATTGGTGGTCAGCAATGAATCCGCCGAATGGGGACTTGTTACGCTCGGAGGAGAGGCCGAATAGACTCTCGGCGTCCACCTACCGTACAGCCGTCGCACCAATTGGTGTTGGCTGCCCACTTCTGCGGTGTCGAATTGCTTAGGCGAAGCTCCAAAACTGGCCTTGTTGGGATGGACTCGCTCGTTGCTGCCCTCTTGGCGCTTACTCTCCTAGTGTCTCCACCGTATTCACTGGGTCCACTCCGTGATCTGGTCCTCCGCATAGAGGGCGGCGGGGGTATCACGCTATTTGATCTGGCAGTCGCGATCAGTGCGCTTGCGATGACTCTTAGGCACGGCATTACCGTGAATCGCGTAGAGTCAAAGGTGTACCTTGGTCTGCTACTGGTAGTCTTAAGCCGGGTGATATCGGTGCTTTCCTCGGATGTAGCATCCATCGGAATGGCCTTCAGCGTGTTCAAATACGTTGAATGTATACTCATTGTCTTCGTCTGCTCAAAGTGCCTGAGGGACTCATTCGCCCGCCGCCTGTTCCTTCGGATTCTGTTAGTCGGAACCGTTGTCGAGTGCCTATCGGGGATGGCCTTGTGGCTGGAGTTCGCCGAACGCGGGATTTTTCTGTCAACAACTAATCTCAGGTTCGAGGGCCTCTTCATCTGTGTGGTGGCGCTCTCGTCGCTTGCGGGAAGATGGACCCTCTGGCGGATTGCCGTGTTTTCGACATTACTCGGCGGAATCACTGCGTCGCAGACTCGCAGCGCCGCAATCGTAGCCGCTCTGAGCGTTGCCTTGGGTGTGGTGGCCATGCGAGGGGTAAAGCGATGGCGAATCGTCGCGATGGCGGTTATTCTGTCTGTCGTAATCGGTGGAGTTGTTGTCTACCTCCCTTCGTTAACTGGCGGTATGACGTCTAGAATGCAGAACTTGACGAATACGGAATCTGGAACCACAAGTGTGAGGTTGTCCTTGTGGGCCCGAGCTGTGGGGATATTCCTCAGCCACCCGCTGACCGGTGTGGGGAGCGGCGCCTTTGCGCGCCTCGATCCAAGCGATATTGACGGAGCCGTCCAGATTCCGTTTAGTCTAGCACCCGAACCCTCCGCCGCGGAGGCCGGCCTAGGAACGCACAGTGTGTTGAGCGGCGTGCTTGCTGAGACAGGCATTCTCGGTTTGTTGGCTTACCTATTTTGGTGGTTTTCGGCGATTCGTGTCTGCCACAGGTCTTTGCGCACAGGACCCGATGCTGATGACCAGACCGTGATTGTGGCAGTCAGTTGCTTCTGCCTAATCAGCTTATTCTCCGATGCTGTCTATGCCGGTAGTTTCGAGTATTCGGTTATGTGTTTGCTGGGCCTGTTGATGGGAAGACAGGCGCTTAGCAAACCGATCGGCATGAGTCTCCGATCTTCCAAGGCCCTAATATGATTGACCTCTCTATCATTATTATCACTTATAATTCGTCCTCGGATATCGGCGCCTGCCTTCATTCCATTGTTGAGACCGGAGTAGGAGTCCGTGTGGAGGTTTTTGTTGTGGACAACAATTCCTCCGACGATACTTTGGATGTAATCAGGCGTGATTTCCCTATGGTCAATGTCATCGCAAACGACTTCAACGCAGGGTTTCCCGGGGCGAACAACCAGGCGATCCGGCTAGCCGGGGGCCGGTATGTGATGCTCATAAATCCCGATACAGTAGTCCATCCGGGCGCGTTTCGGGCGATCGTAGACTACATGGACCAGCACCCGGGCTGCGGAATCTGCGGGCCGGAATTGGTTGACCAGGATGGTAAGGTGTACGTGAATCTCTGGAAACCGAGCCTTGCCCTGGAGATCATTCATACATTCCGGCTAACGGGTCTCTTGCGCAGAGACTTCCCGGACGAACGTGTCCAGGTGGTGTCCGGCGCGTGCCTCGTGGCCCGGCGATCTGTATTTGACAGCATCGGCCTTCTGGATGGGCAGATGCACAGTTGCGAGGACTCCGATTTCTGTGTCCGGGCGCGTGAAGCCGGCTATCAAGTGCGCGTCGTCCGCAAAGCACGGGTGATGCACATCAAAGGACAGAGTGAGAAGACAAACCCGTCGTACGTGACCATGAAGCAGTACTCTAGCCGGATTCTCTTCTACAAGAAGCATGCCGGCAATTTGGAGCGAGATTTGGTGTTCCAATTGCTCTACTGGCAAGTCATCCTCCGAGTCTTTAAGCTTCGTCTCGTCTGCGCGTTTGCGCCGTCAGAACGGGCACGAGAGCACCTGCACACATTGATCACGGTCCGGCGTGGTCTGCCGGCCCAGTTCCGCGACAGCGTGAACCGGCGCGATTCTGTATTGGGTGCCAAATGAAGCTCCTTTACCTCGTCAATGCTGAGTCCCAGTTCTCGCTGAATTGGGCTAACGCGATGGCCCAACGTGGGCATAATGTGCACGTTGCCACACTAGACCATAACGCAGACGCGTCGTCCTACCAGTGCCCTGTGATAAACCTACCGATACGATCACAGGTGGGCTACTGGGCAAACACGCCATGGGTTCGAACGCTCTCGCGCCTGTTGCGTCCCGACGTCGTTCACGCGCATTACGCAAGCGGCTACGGAACCATGGGCAGGTGGTCCGGCGCTCACCCATACGTGCTTTCGGTCTGGGGCAGCGATGTCTATGAGTTTCCGGACAGATCTCGGTGGCACCGGCGACTGCTGAAAGCCAACTTGCGCGCCGCGGACTGGGTATGCTCCACAAGCAACGCCATGGCGGGGCGGACATTGGAGATCAGCCCCGGCATATCCAACCTGAGCATCACGCCATTCGGCATCGATACGAACCGATTTGCGCCCACGCCGAGGGCAGCCAGCCGCCGGGTGGTTACCGTTGGCACGGTGAAGAAACTGGAGAGCATTTACGGCATCGACATCTTGTTAAAGGCATTCGCCTCAGCCAAAACGTCGATAGCTCGGAAAAGCCCGGAACTCGACCTCCGCCTGAAGATTGTCGGCAGCGGCAGCGAGCGCACTGCCCTGCAAGGATTGGCTGCGGAGCTCTCAATTGTGGATTCCACGGAATTCGTTGGGCGCGTTCCGAACGAGGATGTCCCTAAGCACCTTGGGCAGATTGACGTCTATGTCGCGTTGAGCAGATGCCAGGAGAGTTTCGGCGTAGCAATCCTTGAGGCGTCTTCCTGTGCGGTACCTGTGATCGTTTCTGATGTTGGAGGATTCCCCGAGGTCGTAGAGGACGGTTCGACCGGGCTGATCGTCAATAACGAGGACGCGGCTGATGCCTCCGCTGCTATCGAGCGGCTTGTCCTCGATGAGGGCATGCGGCGTCGCCTCGGTGATGCTGGCCGTAAAATGGTGATGAAGAGGTATGAGTGGAGCGACAGCGTAACGATTATGGAAGATGTTTATGGTCGGGTTCTCGCGGGCCATGCCAAGGCCCGGCATGACAAGTAGGCGCGTATATGCGATGCGACTTCGCCTACATCGCGTCGCCCGCCAAAGCAGACACTGGTTTGTGTTCTAGATCAAGGGAGATCACGTGATTTCGTTGAAACATATCACCCGGACACTATCATATATCCTCTTCGTGATCATAAAGTATGTCCCAAACCTGCCAATCAGATCATCGAACGTTGGACAATCCTTCCGGCGTTTCGTTGCCCGCGGATTTCTGGAACACTGCGGGGAGGGTGCGAACATCGAGTATGGAGCGTCATTTCATGGCAGGGGCAGGGGAGTACGTCTCGGCAGAAAGTCCGGCATCGGTGTCCGCGCACACATAGGGCCATATGTCTCAATTGGCGATTTCGTAATGATGGGGCCCGAGGTTGTCATCCTGACCCGGAATCACAAATTCTCGGACACCGCGATACCCATATGCGAACAGGGCTATGAGGAATACCGGCCGGTCATTGTCGAAGACGACGTCTGGATCGGTCAGCGGGTCATCATTTTGCCTGGCGTACGCATCGGACGAGGGACAATAGTGGGGGCCGGTTCGGTAGTTGCGAAGGATATTCCGGAGTGGAGTGTCGCGGTGGGAAATCCGTGCAGGATCATCAAGAAGCGTATGGAGGGCGGCATGGCTGTGAACGGCGACTTACCTGCAGAGTGCGATCTCACATGAAGATTCTCTACATAGTTCAGCACTTCTCAGGCCCGTCCGGCAACTCCGGATCCCGGCCGTTTGAGAACGCTACACGCCTCGCCGGAATGGGCCATGAGGTCACTGTGCTCTGCGGCACCTACGACCGCATGGCTCAAGAAGACGTTGCGGCGGCGGAGGCGCTTGGAGTTCGGATGCACGTATCGCCGGTGTGGTATGGGCAGGGGATGTCCTACATCGCCCGCCTCTTGGCGTTTCGGCGGTTCATGCGGTGGGCGGTGCGCCGGGGGTGTTCGCTGCCACGGCCCGACGTCGTTTTCGCGTCCTCAACGCCGCTCACAATTGGCGAAGTGGGACGTGTAGTGAGCGCACACCACAAGTGCAAATTCGTATTCGAAGTGCGGGATTTATGGCCCGAGATACCGATCGTGATGGGCGCTCTCCGCAACCCTGTTCTGAGACTGGCAGCGGGACGGATGGCCCGGCGTGTTTACCGGGCAGCGGATCGCGTCGTCGCATTGTCGACAGGAATGAAGGCGGGCGTTCTTGCTTGGGGAGTGCCCTCAGATCGCGTGGACGTGATCTCCAACTGCAGCGATACGGAATCCTTCGGTGGGGCGGCACATCGGGATTACGTGAGGGCGGAGCGGACCTGGCAGGACCTGTTCGTTTGTGTGCACCCGGGGGCGATGGGGCGTATCAACGGGTTGGACTACCTCCTGGATGCGGCAAGGGTTCTAGACCGCCGGATGCGGAACGACATCCTGATTGCTATTATCGGCGATGGCGTCGAGAAGCAGCATCTCGAATCCAGGATAGCTGGGGAGTCCATTCATTCCGCGAAGATATACGAATCGATCAGGAAGAGCGATATGCCGGATCTGCTCAGCGCGGCGGACGCGGGAATCGTAACAGTGGCTCGCCTCCCCGGGCTCGAGGCGAACTCAGCCAACAAATTCTTCGATTTTCTTGCGGCAGGGCTTCCGGTGCTGGTGAACTATGGGGGGTGGCAGGCGGAGGCGCTACAGTCGTCCGGGGCCGGGCTTGCTGTGGACCCGAGCGACCCGGCGACCCTTGCGGATGCTCTCATCGCCTTTCGTGATGATCCCGAACGTTGCCGGCAGATGGGCCTGAACGCCCGGAAACTGGCCGAAGACCAATACGACCGGGCGAAACTGGTCGGGCAGTTGGACGCGGTTCTTCGGCTCGCAGCGGGGCTGCCGTGTCCCGAAGAGGCATTAAGCGTATGAGGCCCGTCAAATCCATCGTCGACGGCGTCTGCGCGGCGCTTCTGCTGGCCCTGTGCGCACCGCTGTTCGCGGTCATCGCCGTCGTCATCAAGGCCACCTCGCGCGGCCCGGTGTTCTTCCGCCAGTCCAGGGTAGGGCGCGGCGGCAGGACGTTCCGCGTGTTCAAGTTCCGCACGATGTGCGATGGCGCGGAGCACAAGGGCCTGGGCCTGGAGGTGGTGCCGGATGACGACCGCATCACGCGGGTCGGCCACCTGCTGCGCAACACCAGCCTCGATGAGTTTCCCCAGTTGATCAACGTGCTGCGCGGTGAGATGAGCCTCGTAGGCCCGCGCCCCACGGTCCCCGGCCAGGTGGAGCGCTACACCGATTTCCAGCGCCGCCGGCTGGAGATGAGGCCCGGCCTCACGGGTTGGGCGCAGGTGAACGGTCGCAACAGCATACCCTGGGATGAACGGATCAAGCTGGACGTGTGGTACGTGGACCACTGGTCCGTGTGGCTGGATCTCAAGGTCCTGTTTCTCACACCGAAGGCTGTCCGGCCGGACCGGAAACTGCTCTATGGCATTGACGACGTCTCAACCCATGTCTGACGCCTCTGGAAACGATGCATCGCCCCGGCCGGTCTTGCGATCGTTTGTAGAGACCGACTGCTTCCACGTTCATCGTTGGTTCAACAACGAGGAGGCAGTGAGTCGGCTTGTTGCGCGCCGGGAGCAATTCACCGTGGAGGATGCGCGAGCTTGGGTTCAGCGCGCGATGGACGATTCCTCGGCGGATCGCAAATGGGCAATTGTACCGCAGGCTGAATCAGATCCCATCGGCTTCACGGCCCTTTACGGCGTTAGCGGCGATGTTGCGCCGGAGTTCGCCATCCTTATCGGCGATAACGCCTGTTGGGGCCGCGGTATCGGGCTGGCTGCAACGCAAGGCACACTCCGCATGGCGTTTGACGACTTCGGAGCGCATCGGGTCAGCCTCACGGTCTTGGCCGATAACGCGGGCGCGCGGTCGCTATACGAGAAGATCGGATTTCGTGAGGAGGGGTTGCTCCGTGCTCACGTCAAGCGCAACGGCCGCCTTCTGGACGTCGCAGTTTACGGACTACTCAGAGATGAGTGGGCAAGGACGAGGGAGTAGGGGGATATGGGGAATGATCGTACACAGCGCGATTGAGCCAGTCTTGCTAGCTGACTGCGGACAAGCCGCCCAGTCTGAAGACTATTTTCGGACGCGCGAGCATTGCATTGCTGAGGCGGTGACACATTCGCTCGTTCTGTATTGCGATGGCCGCGAAGTTGCTGCCGCTCCTCTGGTTGTCCGGTCTGTTCCAGGAACCTCGAAGATGGATGCTGTATCACCGTACGGCTACCCGGGTTTCCGCGTTATCGATGATGGAATGACCCATGCAACGATCAACTGGAGCAGCCTTCCACTGGTCTCCATATTCGTTCGAGATAGAGTGGGCGCCACGCCCACTATCCCCGGTGGGACAGATCGGGCGGAGGTCTGTGTCATCGACCCAGCTATACCAAACCGATTCCGCGAGGATCATCGCCGAAACATCAACCGCAACGTTCGGCAGGGATTCTACACTGTTACGGTACCGGGCAAGGACGTTTCACACACGCAGTTGGCGGGCTTTGAGCACGCCTACCACGAAACTATGATCCGGGACTCGGCGTCGCAGCGGTACTTCTTCTCGTCAGAATACTTCCGCACAGTGCTGTCGTCACCGCTAGCTTGGCTCGTGTTAACATACGCTCCGGGCGGATCGATCGCATCGGCCTCAATCGCGGTTCAAAGCGATGACTATCTGCACTATTATCTGGCGGGTACGCTGGATGCGTATGTACGGACATCACCTGGCAAGAATACTATCAAGGGGATGGCGAGCTTGTCTTCGGATTTGAGCCTACCTCTCCATCTCGGCGCTGGGGTATACGCCGGCGATAGCTTGGAAATGTTCAAGCGCGGCTTCTCAAATCGCACAACAACCTATTACACCCACGAGATCGTTTGCGACTCGGTGGCATATGCTGAGCTGTGCGATGGGAACGCCACTTCAGATTTCTTCCCGGCGTATCGGGCCCCACATGCCAAGTGAGTCCTTCTGCGCCCCTGCAGATTTTTGAACCATCGCTCGACCTGAGCAGGGGTTGACCCCTATAATGCCGTTGAGCGACCAAATCCCGGCGCCGGTTTCGCCGTGTCAAAACGGGGGGCGGCGGGGCGGCGGTCGGTTCAAGCTTGAGAACGGGGGCGGTTGGCGCAGTGGGAGCGCGCTTCCTTGACACGGAAGAGGTCACAGGTTCAAATCCTGTACCGCCCACCAGATGAAGAGAGGCCGTGCTGCTCCCGGGGAGCTGCGCGGCCTTTTGCACGTCGCACCTTTGTGCGGCGAGCCCCGGCGGTTACCCGGCGCCCCGCATCGTCCTGGAAACGGCTACCGAGTGCGCGTGCTGCCGGATCTGGCTCACGTCCGGGGGCACCCATCCGGCGGTGCGATAGAGGTTGTACGCGCGGTCCAGCAGGGTATCGGCTTCCGCGATGCGGCCGGTTTGCAGGCACACGCGCCCCAGCATGTACGCCGAAATCGGATTCGACGGGCACTGTGCCAGGCTCTGCCGGAACCACTTGGATTGGCTCTGAAGTCCCGAAGCCGTCGTGCGGCGATACAGGATGCCGCCCGGCGTGCGTTCGCCCCGGTAGTAAGCGAACTGCGAGCGTAGGAAGCCGGTATCAAGGCCCGTCACCTGTTTGACCGACAGCATTCGCCCCGAATCCGCCAGGCGGTAAGCTCTAATCTCGGAGGAGCCCGGAACGAATACCGGCGCCACGAACCTGTAGCCCACGCCTTTGACCGAAACGAAAAGGCCGTTGTGGCGTACAAACGGCTCCCCATGGGAGGCATCCGCCAGAACGTCACGCCCGTCGGACAGCTTCACGATGGTCACCACGTGGCCGATATTGCTTTCCCCGCCCGCGCCGTTCCGGAAGACCATCACAGCGCCGGCGTCAATCCCGGATTTCTGCAGCATGGAAGCCAGCAGCACCGATTGGAGCAGGCATTGCCGTTCGCCCAGGCTTACGACGGCGGGAAATTCGAACCCGTGGTCCAGGCTGAAGCGGGGGATGGCTTTCTTTTCCCAGCGGTGAAGCTCCGCCGTCTCCCTGCGTTCGGCATCCGCCCGCAAACGTACCGACCGCAGGCGGCTTCGCTGTTTCCGCTGGGCCTCCAGTTTGTCGGTCCAGGAGGTGGAGTGAGTCTTGTCAACGGCTTTGCCGCTGATGGGGGCGACGCCGTCCATCCACTGGTGAAATCCTTTCGGGTCACCTTTTCCGGTGGCTTCATAGGAATCCTGAACGAAACGATGGAACGCAGCGCTGCCGTACGGATAAGCGCCGGGGGAAACCGACGACGAAACGGTATTACTACAGCCGATGCCTGAAATCGGCAGCAGTAACGCCAGTATCAACACGCCATTTGGTACGATTACTCTATTCATATCCGAGGTTGCCCACATGATTCGGACGATCCGAATCACCCGCGGGTTTCCGCACCCACCCTCCAGTAACACTGGCCAGGTTGGCCGTGTTCCTCGGATACGGCAGGCAAACAGGCGTGCATGCGTGCCCAAGGCCGGAGCGGTTGGGCCGCTCGTCAGCGGTGTCGCTAAGATTGGAACAGGACCGACGGCTTCCGAAATTGCCGGGCCACCGGCCCCGAAGGGAGATACGGCATGTCTATCCGACCGATCAAACGCCTCAGCAGGGCCAAACCCACCATCGAAGGGGCAGGCGTTCACCTGCGCCGCGCTTTCGGATTTGGCGATACTTCCGATACCGACCCATTCCTGTTGCTTGACGATTTTCGCAGCGACATCCCGGACGACTACCTTGCGGGCTTCCCGTGGCATCCTCACCGCGGGATTGAGACGATCACCTACGTGCTTGCAGGCCATGTGGAACACGGCGACAGCATGGGAAACCACGGTTCCATCGGCGCCGGCGACGTCCAATGGATGACGGCGGGGCGGGGGATCGTTCACCAGGAAATGCCCAAGGGCGACGCTGCCGGCCGGATGCACGGCTTCCAGTTATGGGCCAACCTCCCGGCATCACTCAAGATGACAGCGCCACATTACCAGGACGTGAAGGCGCCGGAGATCCCGGAGGCCGTCGAAGACGGAGCACACGTGCGCGTGATATGTGGCTCAATCTGGGGAACCAGGGGTCCGGTGAACGGGATAGCGGCCGACCCGATCTACCTCGACGTTTCCGTAACGTCCGGAAAACGCAAAAGCTTCCCGGTGGAGACGACGAGGCATGCGTTCGCATACGTCGTGGCCGGATCCGGTAAATTCTGTAACGCGTCCCAACCGCTCGCGGTGCCCACCGAATCCATAGGGTGGTATGACACGAATCTGCCGACTGAAGCGGATAACCGTTCTCTTATCCTATTCGACAGCGGAGACGAAGTGGTGGTTCAGGCGGGGGAGGAGGGTATCCGTTTCCTGCTGGTTTCGGGGCAGCCTCTTAAGGAGCCCGTTGCCTGGTACGGGCCGGTCGTGATGAACACGCAGGAACAACTGCAGCACGCGTTTGAACAGATTCAGGCAGGCACTTTCCTGAACCCAGACGCGCCCGCATAGCGCGGACCGACCGCGCGCGACTTCGGTCGCACCGGCTCAACCCGGAGGTTTTTACAGATGTCCGCCTCCGGGATGAGCCTCCGCGTTCTAACTCCCGGTCTTTCGGTGGACGGCTCCGCGTTTCTGCATCGTGCCGCGCCCCGCGCCGTTCATCGGCGAGGCATGCTGCGCCTGCTGGGCACGGAAGTCATTCAGCTTGTCCGTCGAGTTCGCGTTCTTCGCCATGTGACGGCGTTCCGCGCGATTCATAGGCACATTAGCCGGTGTTTCCGGTGGTGTTTCCTGCGGCGTTTCCTGTTTCTCGTTCATATAGACCTCCTGGTCAACGGCGTGTCCATGGTCCTTATGGTGTGACACCGAGCATACGCTCAGGGCATTTTTCGATCCTGCAGCGCCGCACCCTGAACCCTCATGCCTAACTTACCCATAATCTTAGCGCGGACCCCTCGTTCTTGACTGGCCCGCATGTCATTGTGGCAGCGATTACCGCGCCGGAGCCCTTTACCTGCCGGCGCACTGGAAAGGGCACCGAAATGACGCCGGTACGCCATTTCGGTCGGTAACCTGAAGGTCTCGTGGCCGGCAAGCGATTCCCGGACGATCGGGCACATCTCGACACGCCGTCGTCGTAACGGTCACCCGCCGTAGATGCAAGGAGGAAGAGTTGATGTATTTCCGTCTGAACCGAATCTCATTCGCCCCCATCGCAATGCTTGCCGCCACCGTCGCGCTTGCCGCGCCGAAACCCAAACCGGCCCCCAAGCCCAAACCGCCCGCAAAGAGAGTCGTGCTGGGCACAAAGCAGCTCTCCGGCGACCAGGCGGTACCCGGCCAGGAGTATACCCTCGGTAAAGGGTGGCCGATGAACTTCAAACTGAATAGCGCGGAGTATACAACCGACCGCGTTCGCATCGGCGAGCAGATCCATTATCCGACTGCAGCCGAAAAACTCCTGCTCATTCGATTCACCTATCACAACCCGCAGAGCAGCGAGCAGCTCGTCCGCTTCGATTCGTTCGCCTTCACCGCCGTGGATGATACCGATACCAACCATGAGGCGCGCCAGGGGGTCGGTGTAGAATCGACGCAAATGGATCTCGGTGTCCGCCTGAAGCCCGGACAGAAGATCGACGCATACACGTTTATCCGCGTTCCCGCCAAAGGCACCGTCCCGAAACTCATCGTGAAATCGAGGGACAACTTGGTCCTTCGATATGATCTGAAGGGGAAGGTCAAGCCACTCACCGGGCCGGCATTGGATCCCGCCGCGAACGACGGCGCCACGGCACTCTCCGAAGTGCCTGCGGAGATCGGCAAGACATACCAGATGGGCGTCTTCGACGTCACCGTCGATGGCGTAGAGTATTCCACCACGGCGCTTAAGAACCAGCAGCTCAGGGCGGGGGAGCGCAATTTCATTATCACGGTCACGGCGAAGAACGCGCAGCCGCGAGAGCAGCTGCTACGGTTTGACACCATCCCGATCAAATGCACCGATCAGGATGGGGGGCGTATCTCGTTCCCGCAGAGAATGCTGGCCGCTTCCCGCGATGCGGATTTCAACACACGGCTTGCGCTTGGCAAGGATGTGAAGGTTCGTTTTCCCGTGAAAGTAGGCGGTGACCAGCAGGTTGCCAAAGTCGCCATGTCGTCGGGCGGCGATTCGCGAACCTACGTCTTTGACACCAGCGCCGTCAAGTGATTGTTAGCCGGAGAGTGGCCGGCCAGGGATCGTCCTGTTTCAGTTGGTCGGCCGGCTGCCGGTTTGCCTCGGTCTCATATTCTATTCGGGCGCGTCATCGCGGGATAGACGAATACCTCGCCGGAGTCCCGTGCCTGTAGAGCGCCCCATTCGCAAGGAGAAAGAGTGATGTCACGTCGTAACGTCCCGTTCGCGATGCTCCTCATCGCGATTTCAGTCGGAACATGTGCTTACGCGGCGCCCAAACCCAGAAAACCCGCCGCCAAACCCACCAAGAGGGTGGTACTCGGCACGAAGCAGCTTTCCGGAGACAAAGCCGAACTCGGCCAGATGTACACGCTGGGCAAGAGCTGGCCAATGAACATTACCCTCAACAGCGTGGAGTACTCGACAGACCGTCTTCGATTCGGCGACGAAGTCAAAGTCCCCGCCGGCAACGAGAAATTCCTGGTTCTTCACTACACCCTCCACAACCCCCAGAGGGAGGAACGACGCGTGCGGTACGATACGTTTGCCTTCACAGCGGTGGATTCAACCGATACCAACATGGAGGGTCGAGGGATGGTGGGTGCGGAGTCCACCCAGCAGAATCTTGACATGCAGTTGAAGCCGGGGCAGAAGGTGAACGCGTACACGTATATCCCCGTGCCCGCGAAAGCGACGGCGCCAAAACTTATTATCAAGTCCGGCGACAATCTGGTCCTCCGCTACGACCTCCGCGGCAAGGTAAAACCGCTGAAAGGGCCGGCGGTGGATCCGGCCGACAAGGACGGCACAACCGCCTTGAGCGAAGTGCCCGCGCAGATGGGCAAGACATATCAGGTTGGAGTATACGATGTAACGCTGGACAGCGCCGCCTATTCCTCTACCGTGCTCCCCAATCAGGACCTCGATAATGGCGCCCGCAATTTTGTCGTGAACGCGACCGTCAAGAACGCGGATCCGCAAGAGCACCACCTGCGCTACGACGGCATCACGCTGAAATACACCGATCAGGATGGCGCGGACATCGGTAACAGCCAGCGACTGCTCGCGGCATCGCGCGATGTAGACCTCGAGGCGAATATTGCCTTTGGCAAGGAACTAAAAGTGCGCTTCCCGGTGAAGGTTGCGAAAGACCAGGTGGTCGCCAAGATGGTCATCTCGGAAGGTTACACCCCGCGATTGTTCGTATTCGATATGAGCGCCGTGAAATAAGAGGGTGGGAGATCACCCCCCGTCTGAAAGCAGCAGGGCCGAGCTTGCTTGATGGGCACGCTCGGCCCTGCTGTCGTGAGCACGGTGCGCGGTCAGCGGTCGTACACCGGCGCGACCCCGAAGCGCCAGTTCCACTCGCTATCGACGATGAAGCTGCCGACCGCCTGATCGAGGCTCACACCCCATTCGTGCCATTCGTCCAGTCCACGGCAGAAAGCCTCGGCGGTATCCACGCCAGGACGGGCAAGCACATCCTGAATCAGTTGCATGAAACCTTCCGGCTTTTCGGGCGCGCGCTCCACCTCCCACATCAGCCATTTGTGGTAAGGGTACAGGATGCGGTTGTACGCCAGCACAAGCCGGCAGCCGAACAGCACGAGATCGGAGACCGCGTGTGACATGAGGTACCGATCGTCACGTTTGGCCGCCTCGCCGACGAAGAACCTGCCCAGAAGCGCCACCTGGCTGTAGAACGACCGCATCTTGGAGTCCCGATCAGACTCCGGGTACGTCAGAATACGGCCGATCAGGGCCTCGAGTTGGGGTATCCGGCAGTACGCCGGGAAGGCGGAGTCGAATGCCGCGCGCGCCGGTTCGCTGCCGTGCGCGGCCACTTCCTGGAGAAACGCCAGGCCGTAGATCTTGCCGTCAACGAAAACCTGCGTGTCACCGATGGTTTCAAGTGAAGCATACCAGAGATCGCCGGACGCCTGACGCCGCGCCCATTCCTCGTCCGTGGTGATGAGCATGATGTCGACGTCGGAGTCCGGCCGCGCCCGGCCCTTGGCGACAGATCCGCCGATGATGACCGCGGGATACAGCGGGTCTCCGGCGAATCGATCCACCAGACGCGCGATAATGTGTTGATGGTGCTCGTGCATATGGGTGAGCCTTTCGACATGGCGCCACGCCTGACAGGTACGGCGCGCGCTGAAGCAGGTCTGTTCACCGTAATGATAGGCCGAGTGCTGTCCATTGGAGCAGAGTCCCAGGCAAGTCGCAAAATCCTGCCAGAACACTATCGGCACGCTTGAGGTAACGATAAGGGTTATTATCATTACCCAAATCGAAGGGCCAAGTGGATATGCGGTACAACGTCGAATTCGTCATCAGTCGATATTGGAAAGGTACCACTTACCGATCGGCCGCCCGCCTGGCGGTTTGGCGCTCAGGTCGCTGTAGTCGTGGCTGCGCCGGTACACCAGAGTGCCCGCAGGCGCCAAGTCTACGGTGATGGCGTACGGACAGTCCGCGGTCCACATCCGGTCCGACTCCACGTCCGGCCGTCTGAGCACGTATGGCCGGTCAGAATACGTGCCGGGGTACGGAACGAAATCCAGGTAGCGCGGTCTCAGTTCGTCGAGCGTGGCGGGGAGACTGCCGTGGTCCTGGCGGTACTGCTCAACCGCCCTGATCAACGCCTCACCGCGGCTTGCCGCTCCGGGAGCATCCGAGGCACTTGGCAGGTGGTGAAACCAGAGTGGCATCAACAGAGCGAAGGCCAGGACAACCGGGA
This sequence comes from Armatimonadota bacterium, assembly GCA_036504095.1. Lineage (NCBI taxonomy): Bacteria > Bacillati > Armatimonadota > Armatimonadota bacterium. The sequence goes on from DASXVS010000071.1 coordinate 59,966, forward strand.
TCCCCATCCAAGCTCCAATTCGCGGCTTCCGACGTTTACGCATTGATGCATCCACCCTGGATTTCTACCGGCGAAACCTCTATGAGCCTTACTCGTAGGTTGGTATGATCTGCTTAACCTGTCCGTGCCCGTCATATACGATATGGATAGCGAACAACGGGCAAGAAAGGAAGTCGTACCTATACACTTCGTAGCCAGGAAGGCCATCTATGCCTTGTCGCCATCCGACGGGAATATCATCCCGACTCACCTTCGTTTCCCTGAAGAGCTTGAGGACACTCTTCACATCCGCGCGATCGCCATCGTGGGGTATCTCGTAGCACATTCTGTCCACGTAATACAAGGACGTCCATAGCGCCACCACCATCAGGATCACCAGCATAGCAGCGGTGATGATGCGCCTTATCCAACGAGGTGTTCTGTGGCGGGTATTTATTTCCCTGTGCAACGTAGTATCCCCCTGGCCAGAGTGCCTGTAGGTGGCGCGGGTCAGGACGGTGCCTGAGCACGGCAAACTACCGGCTAAACAGTCATACGGCACCCAAACATTATAATCGCATGCTTAGTCGAGAAGACCTCCCATCTACCACCAAACCACCCTCGGTCTATACTGGAATGGTATGGACGCACGAACGCTCCGCGTACTTGAATATCCAGCGCTGCTGAACGTCCTCGCCGGGCACGCCGCGTCCTCTCTGGGGCGCGAACTCGCCCTGGCGATGAAGCCGTTCACCGAACGCCGGGACGTCACCAAGGCGCTGGCCGAAACCGCCGAGTGCCGTGCCCTGCTCGACCTCCCCAGCGGGCTGCCTATGGGCGGAGTTCACGATATCCGCACGTTTATCGAGCGCGCCGCCGTGAGCGGAGCCCTTGATCCCAAAGACCTCCTGACCGTCGCCGCCACGCTCAGCGCGGCCAAGCGCTTGCGCGGAATCCTGATGAACAAGGCGGACCAAGCGCCGCTGATGGCCGATCTGGGCTCGCAAATGGGCGATTACAGCGCCCTGGTCTCCAAGATCGAGCGCAGCATCACACCTGATGGGCTCGTCGCGGACGGCGCCTCCGAAAACCTGGCCCGCATCCGCAATTCGATGCGCCGGCAGGTCCGGCACATCCAGGACGTTCTGCAGCAACTGGTCTCTTCCTCGCGCGTTCGAGACATGCTGACCGATCCCGTAATCACCGTGCGCAACGGCCGCTACTGCCTGCCGGTGAAGCCGGAAAGCAAGAACGCGTTCGGCGGCTTGATCCACGATTCGTCCGCGTCCGGGCAAACGCTTTTCATGGAGCCGCAGGCGGTCGTGGAGGCCGGAAACGAGCTCCGCGAACTGGAATCGCGCGAACGCGATGAAGTGGACCGCATCCTGCGCGCGTTCTCGGAAATCATCGCGAAGGAACAGCGGACGATCCGCGCGACGGTGACCGCGCTCGCCCATCTGGACCTCGTGATCGCCAAGGCGCGCATGGCAAACACCCTGCACGCGGAGTCCCCCACCCTCTTGCCGGCCGCCAGCCTGGACCTTATGGAAGCCCGCCACCCGCTGCTGGTGTGGCAGGCGCTCGAGGCCCAGCGCAACGCGCCGCGCAACTCCGATGTGCCCGCGATGGAAGATGCCGTGGTCCCGATCGACCTGTGGCTGGGTAAAGACTTCAACACGATGATCATCACCGGCCCGAACACCGGCGGCAAAACGGTCACGCTGAAGACGGCCGCGTTATTCGTGCTGATGGCACAGAGCGGCATGCCGGTCCCGGCCCGCAAGGCATCCATCGGCATCTTTCGGAACGTCTACGCGGATATCGGGGACGAACAGAGCCTTCAGCAGAGCCTGTCAACGTTCAGCGGGCACATCCGCAACATCGTGGCGGTTCTCAAGGGCGCTGGCAAGGACAGCCTGGTCGTGCTGGACGAACTCGGCGCCGGCACCGATCCGGCCGAGGGCGCGGCGTTGGCGAAGGCTATCCTTTTGAGCCTGGCAGAGCGCGGCGCGCTGACCATCGCCACCACGCACTATGCGGAGCTCAAGGAATTCGCCTGGAACAACGCCGGTTTCCACAACGCTTCGGTGGAGTTCAACGTCGAGACGCTCAAGCCAACGTACCGCCTGCGCATCGGTGTTCCCGGCGCCAGCAACGCGCTTGTCATCGCCGGACGGCTCGGGATCCCGCCGGCCGTCATCGACACGGCGCGCGCTAACCTGGGAACCGACCGCCTGGCGCTGGAAGACGCGATCGGCCGACTGGAGGAGGCGGAACGCAAGGCGCGGTGGGCCGCTGTAGAGGCGGAGAAAGAAGCCGCGCGTTTGGAAGCGCAACGTCGTGATGCCGAGAAGGAACTCTCCGAGGCCAAGGACAAGCGCCGCGCGGCCACGGAGGCGGCGTACGACGAAGCGACCGAGCTGCTCCGCGAAGCCCGCGAACAAACGAACGTGATCCTGAAAGCGCTGCGCGATGCACAACTGGACGGGAAAGCCACCGAGGAAGCCCGCAAGACGCTGCAGGAACTCGATGAGAGGGTGCGCGCCAAGCGGCCGAAACAGAAAAGGAAGCCGACGCACCGGATTTCGTCAGACGAGTCGCCGATTGAAGGCGATTCCGTGTGGATCCCCGGCATCGGCGCCACGGGGCAGCTTGTGGATATCCAGAAGGACCAAGCGACCGTTCAGGCGGGCACGCTTCGGATGGTGGTCCCCTACTCCACCCTTCAAAAGGTCGAGGAGGAGATGGTCGAGAAGCCGAAGCCAAAACCCCAGTTAGGTAACATCGGCCTCGAGACGGCGGTGAACGTTTCAACTGAGATCCACTTGCGCGGCGAACGCGTGGACGAGGCCCTGCAATCTTTGGAGCGTTATCTGGACGACGCACGGGTTGCCGGGTTACATACTATACGGATTGTACATGGCAAGGGCACCGGCGCTCTGCGCGACCTGGTGCACCGGTATTTGAAGGAACAGCGCGACGTTAAGGGATTCCGCCTCGGGCAGGACGGCGAAGGCGGCCACGGCGTCACGATCGCAGAATTAGCATAGCGAATTCACCACGGAGGCCACGGAGGTGCACAGAGGAAGATCGGAATTGGTCCTCTGTGTTACTCCGTGAACTCTGTGCCCTCCGTGGTCAAAAAGGAGTTAGCACTATGACGGAAACGCAGGCGCGGGCCGATATCCCCGCGCTGAAAGAGACGGCGCGCTTGCTGCGCAAGGACATCATCGAGATGACCACCAAGGCTGGCAGCGGCCACCCGAGTTCCAGCATGTCCGCGGCCGAAGTGGTTGCGGGGCTGTATTTTGGCGGGATTCTCCGTCACAATCCCGCCGAACCCAAATGGCCGGACCGCGACCGCTTCGTCCTCTCCAAGGGCCATGCCTGCCCGGTGCTTTACGCGGCGCTCGCCAATACCGGCTATTTTCCTCTGGAGTGGATGGACCACCTGCGCGAAATCGATGCCCCACTGGAAGGCCACCCCAACTATCTTCGCGTCCCGGGCGCCGAGGCGTCCACCGGATCGCTCGGCCAGGGCCTCAGCATCGGCGTCGGCATGGCCATGGCCGGGCACATGGACAACAAAGACTATAAGGTCTACGTGATGACCGGTGACGGCGAGATCGAGGAGGGGCAGATTTGGGAGGCCGCGGCCAGCGCCGCCAAGTTCTACCTGCCCAACATCGTCTGGATCATCGACCGCAACGGCTTCCAGCAGACCGGTAGTACCAAAGACGTGATGCCAATGGACCCGCTGGCGGAAAAAGCCACCGCGTTCGGCTGGCACGTGCGCGAGATCAACGGCCAGGACATGGCCGAAGTGATGGACGCCCTCGAGGAAGCCAAGTCTTACCACGAAGGCCCCTATTGCCTCATCTGCAACACGAAGAAGGGCGCCGGTGTGTCGTTCGTGGAGGGCAACTTCCATTACCATGGCAAAGCCCTGACGGTTGAGGAAACGCACCGCGCACTGTTGGAACTTGGCTGGACCGCCGAGGCCGCGAAATACGCGAAAGGATAGGCAGAGATGGCAATTGGAGATATCGCGGGACTCAAGCTGGGTCCGGCTACGCGGGATGCGTTTGGCGAGGCGTTGGTTGAACTCGGCGGCAGGAAACCGGAGATCGTTGTAGTGGATGCGGACCTCGCCAATTCCACGATGGCCAGCAAGTTTCAGACGGCCTACCCGGACCGCTTCATCGAAGTGGGCATCGCGGAAAGCAACATGGTCGGAGTAGCCGCCGGCCTCGCGACGTGCGGCAAGGAAGCGTGGGCAACGTCGTTCTCGGTCTTCCTGCTGGCAAACGCATACGATCAGATTCGCGTCTCGGTGGCGTACCCCAAGCTGAATGTCAAACTGTGCGGCTCGCACAGCGGCATCAGCATCGGGCCGGACGGCCCCAGCCAGATGGGCATCGAGGATATCGCACTCGCATGTGCGCTGCCGGGTTTCACGGTCATCGTGCCGTGTGACGCTGAGCAGACGAAGGCCGCCGTGCAAGCTGCCTCCGCGCTGGACGGCCCGGTGTTCATTCGAACCGGCCGAAGCAAGACGCCCGTCATCTACGCGAACGGCAATTCGTTCACGCTCGGCAAGGCCAACACGATTCGCGAGGGTAAGGACATCACGCTGATTGCGTGCGGTCTGACTGTCGCGCTGGCGCTGGACGCCGCGAAACTGCTGGCGGACCAGGGCATCGAGGCGCGCGTGCTGGATATGGCGACCGTCAAACCGCTGGACGAAGAAGCGGTGGCGAAGGCTGCGAAAGAGACCAAGGGCATCGTCGTCATTGAAGAGCATCTGCTCGACGGCGGCCTTGGGAGCCGCGTGGCGATGGCTGCCGCGAAGACCTCCCCTGCCCCCATGGCGTTCGTGGCCGTGGACAACACCTTTGCTGAAAGCGGGCTGCCGGAAGACGTGCTCAAGAAGTACGGCTTCACTCCGGAAAACGTGGTGACCGCCGCCAAGAGCGTTCTCTCCCGATAGGATTCAGTATTCAGGATTCAGGATTCAGGATTCGGTATTCGCAAAACTGAATCCTGAATCCTGGACCCTTGACACCAGAATACTTAATCTTCCACCCGCCCACATTGTTATATAACGGTCTTGAATCCGTGCGCCGTCACGCGCCCAAACTATGACAGAGTGCGTTTGGGCGCGCGGGGGTTCCCGGTGGGCCTCCAAGGCAATTGTGTCGGGCGCAGAAGCCCACTGCCGTGACAAGGAGTGAACGGATGAAAGTCGGAGTTTCGATGTGGAGTTACGTGTCGCATTTCCAGCAGGGCAAAATGGATGTGCTGTCGTTCGTTGACACCGCCAAATGGCTGGGCGTCGACGGCGTGGAATTGCTGGACTATTTCTGGAAGGACAAGGCGTCCGAGCTGCCGAAGGTCAAGGAAAAGCTAGCCGGGATGAACATGCCGGTCAGCGCGTACGCCATCGGGAACGACCTCACCGCGGAAGACGCGGCGGAGCGCTCCGCGCAGGTTCAGGTGATCAAAGACGGCGTCGATATGGCCGTTACCCTTAACACCAACCGCGTGCGGGTGTTTGCCGGTCATCACGACGAAGTGGGTTTTGAGAAGGCGCTGGGCTGGATCATCGAGGGCCTCAAGGAAGGCGCCGCCTACGCCGAGTCGAAGGGCGTTGTATTGTGCCTCGAGAACCATGGGACCCTCGCCGGCAAGGGCGAGCAGGTCAAAGCCATCCTTGACGCCGTCAACTCGCCGGCACTGAAGGCCAACCCGGACACCGGCAACTTCATGTGCGTCAACCAGAACCCGGTGGACGCCATGAAGATCGTCGCCCCGCTGGCCGGCTCCGTCCACTTCAAGGACTTCCGTTGGGCAAGGCCCGAGGAGAAGGAACACGTCTACGAGGGCCTCGAAGGCAGCCGGGTCATCGGCACGTCCATCGGCGAGGGCGATGTGGACCTCCCCACGGTCGTTCAAACGCTCCGCGATGCCGGTTATACCGGATTTCTGACAATTGAATACGAAGGCGTCGAGGACCCCGAAACGGCGCTGCCCCGCAGCGTGGCGTTCGCCAAGTCCTTGGCGAACGGGTGAATCCAATGGACTCGGGATCTACCGAACCTTCTGCCAACCTGATGCTGGCGGAGATCGCGGAACAGCCGGCGGTGATCGCACGCGGCCTGGAGGAAAACCGACAGGCCGCGGAGTCCATCGCAAGGCACGTTCGCGAACGGCACGTCAAGTTTCTCCTGATTGCCGCCCGTGGCACGTCGGACAACGCCGCCATATACGCCAAGTATCTGTGCGAAACGGAACTCGGCATCCCCGTGGCCCTCGCGGCGCCATCCGTCTGGACGCTTTACGGCGCCAGGATGCAGCTTAAGGACAGCCTCGTGATCGGACTGTCCCAGAGCGGGATGGGGCCGGATATCGTGGAGTGCGTGGAGATGGCCAAGACCCAGGGCGCTCTCACCCTTGGCATCACCAACAATCCCGATTCCCTGCTGGCGAACGCCAGCGACGAGGTTCTGCTTCTTCACGCCGGCGCCGAGAAAAGCGTGGCCGCCACCAAGACATACACTTCCAGCCTAGCGGCCGTGGCGTTGACCATCGCATTGCTCTCGCACGACCGTGGACTGGAGGCCGAACTCCACGGCGTTCCGGGCCAGATCCAGGCCACCCTCGCGATCGATCCCGATATCGAGCGCGCTTCAGAGCGTTATCGGTTTATGGACGATTGCATGGTCATCGCCCGCGGCCTCAACCAATGCACCGCCGTTGAAGCCGGCCTCAAGCTGTCGGAAACGTGCTACGTGGTCGCTCACGCCTATAGCGGGGCCGACTTCCAGCACGGCCCTATCGCCGTGGTAGACCGCGGCTTCCCGTGCCTGCTGTTCAACCCCGAGGGAAAGGCCCACGCGCAGAACCTGGAACTGACCGAAAGACTGGGCGCCCGCGGCGCGGAACGACTGATGTTCGCCCACGACGACGCGTCCCTCAGGGCCAGTGAGCGCTCCATCCGAATCCCGGTCCAGGTTCCCGAGCGTGTATCACCGCTTGTGTATATCGTTGCGGCGCAATTGTTCGCGTTCCACCTGGCGCGCCATAAGGGTTTCGACCCGGATACGCCGCGGGGCCTGAAAAAGATCACACAAACAGTCTGAACAATGCATCGCAATGTTTGAGCATTTGCATCAGGAATGATGCAATCCGTCAAGTTGACGGTGTCACTTGGCGGCGCAAATGGTTATATAATACCGCATCGAAGTTCCGGATGGCTCAGCGTGCAAACGCGGACCCCACCGGTACGCGAAGATTCTGAGGAGGATACGTAATGGCGGAAGTGAAAGTCCCGTTCTACGGGCATGTGCGACAGTATCACAACTACAAGGCCGAGCTGGACGCGGCCATCACCGGCGTCCTCGAGAGCGGCGTCTATACCCTGGGGCCCGTCGGCAAGCGGTTCGAGGGCGAATTGCAGGAATACATGGGCATGAAACATGCCCTGGGCCTGAACTCCGGCACCGACGCGCTCTGGCTCGCCTTCCTCGCCCTGGGCATCAAGCCCGGCGACGAAGTCATCACTACGTCCAACACATTCTGGGCCACCGCCGAAGCGGTCTGGCTTGTTGGCGCCATCCCGGTGTTCGTCGACTGCGACCCCGACACTCGCAACATGAACGTTTCGCAGGTTGAGGCCAAGATCACCGACAAGACGGTGGGCATCGTGCCCGTTCACCTGTATGGCCAGCCGGCCGATATGCCCGCTGTCGCCGCCATCGCCAAGAAGCACAATCTCTGGGTTGTTGAAGACTGCGCACAGGCCATGGGTTCCAGGGGCGATACATTCAAGATCGGTGAACTCAGCGACGCCGTCTGCACATCGTTCATCACCGCCAAGAATCTCGGCACCTTCGGCGACAGCGGAGCCGTTTTCACCAATCGCGACGATCTTATTGAGCCCATCATCAAGATGCGCAACCACGGCTCCAACAAGCGCAGCCACCACAGCGTGGGCTGGAATAGCCGCCTCGACGAAATCCACGCAGCGATCCTGGGCGTCAAGCTGAAGCATATCGATGAATTCAACGATGCCCGCATCGCCAACGCCAAGTTGTATGACCAATACCTCGCGGGTGTGAAGAATATCAAGCTGCCAAAAGGCAAGCCGGGCTATCGCCACGTGTACCATCTCTACGTCATAGAGACCCCGCATCGCGACGAGCTCCAGGCCTTCCTGAAGGATAAAGGCATCATCGCGCTGACCAATTACCCCATCGCCATCCACCAGCAGGAAGGCTTCCCGTTCGGCGGGGGCGACCCGAAGCCGGTCCTGCCGGAAACCGAGAAGAACGCGGCCGGCTGCCTCTCGCTTCCGATCTATCCTGAACTGACAGCCGAAGAGGTAAAGTACGTGGCCGACGCCGTAATGGAGTGGGACGCGAAGCAGTAATCCCGGATGAGAATGGGGAAATGAGGGAATGGGGAAACGGGGAAGTGAACGCTATTTCCTCATTTCCTCGTTTCCTCATTTCCATATCAACACGGAAGGCCCAGAGTAATGCCAGACACATACACCGTCGCGATTGCCGGTCTCGGCAAGCGCGGCAAGGTCCATGCGGACCTGTTCTATAAGAACCCACGCTTCAAGGTAGTGGGAGTCGCCGACGTGGACGCCGAGCGCGTGGAGGCCGCGAAGGCGCTTTGCGGAAATCCGGACGGGTTTGCCGATGCGGGCGAAATGCTGAAGGCCGTGAAGCCGGACGTTTTCTGCTTTTGCACACCGCCAACCGTCCGCCTTCCCCTAATAAAGCTTGGCTGCGACGCCGGCGTTAAACTGATCGCCTATGAGAAGCCGATGGCGACGAACATGACCGAGGCCCTCGAAATGCGCGATTGCCTGCGGGCCGCCGGAGTGAAATCCGTGCAGAGCCACCAGCGCAAGTACAACGTTCAGTTCCAGGAAACCAAGAAGATCATCGACAGCGGCGCCATCGGTAAGGTCCAGACCGTTTACGCCACCTCGACAGGCTGGATGATGCACATGGCGACCCACCTGGCCGACTACCTCCGCTTCTTCAACGGCGGAGCCGACGCGGAATGGGTCATCGGACAGGCGCACGGCCGCGAGAAGCTGACGGACAACCATCCGTCGCCAGACTACCTCGGCGGCTTCATCCAGTTTGCCAACGGCGTCCGCGGGATCCTTGAGTGCGGCAGCCTGGCCCCGGACGTTCCGGAAGTGGAATACTGGTGGCGCAAGGTCCGGATCGGCGCCCAGGGAACCGAAGGGTTCGCGGAGTGTTTCGTCGGTGGCGGTTATCGCGCGGTAACCAAAGACGGAGTCTTCTCCGGCGAAGGCACCTGGGATGGCGATCACGAGCAGGCCCCGTACATTGAGGACATCGCGCTCTGGCTGGACGGTACGCAGGTTCACCCCTGTGACGGCGAAGGCGCCTTCAAGGACCAGGAGATCATGTGCGGCCTGATCCGCTCCGCGGTGGAGCGCAAGCAAATCGTCTTCCCGCTGGGGCCCGGCGAGCACGAACTGCGCGCCCTGGAGCGGGTATTGCCGGAAGCGTAACGCATTGATTCGGAGGGGCTTCAGAGCACCGATCGCCCCTCAACAGCGTCCTGAGCGAAACGAAGGATCTCAACCTCACGTTGAGATCCTTCGTTTCGCTCAGGATGACGTTAGAGGGGCGTCGCTCCTACAATGACGACATAGCGCAAAGGAGACAGACAACATGATTAACCAGCAACGCCTCGTGGACACATTTCTGGAACTGGTTCACCTGAACAGCCCCTCACTACACGAGAAGGCCGCGATGGACGCCGTACAGGCTCGGTTGGAGCGGCTTGGCTTTACTGTCCAGCGCGATGACGCGGGCGAGAAGATGGGCGGCGACACAGGCAACATAATCGCGCGCCGTGCTGGCACAACGGGAGCGCCTCCCGTCTTCTTTAACGCCCACATCGATACGGTCCAGCCGACCGCCGGTATCGTCGTCGTTCAGGAAGACGGCATCATCAAGACGGACGGAACGACCATCCTTGGCGCGGATGACAAGGCCGGAGTTGCCTGTATCCTCGAAGCTCTCGAAAGCGCTGCCGAAGATAACGCGCCATCGGCTCCCACCGAGGTCATCATCACCATCTGCGAGGAGATCGGCCTCCACGGTTCGCGCCTGCTTGACCCTGCGCGGGTCACCGCCAGATCCGGTTGGGTCGTGGATAGCGGCCAGCCTCTAAGCGCCATCATTACCCGCGCACCGTCACAGGACCAGATCCACGCCACCATCCACGGTAAGGCCGCCCACGCGGGAGCGCGGCCCGAGGAAGGGATCAATGCGATCACCGTCGCCGCGACTGCCATTGCCGCGATGCCGCAGGGCCGCCTGGACACCGAAACGACGGCGAACGTAGGCGTCATTACGGGCGGTCAGGCCACGAACATCGTGCCTCCACTGTGCCACTTTGACGCCGAGGCGCGCAGCCACAGCACGGAGAAACTGGCCGCCCAGACGGCCGCGATGGTGAAGGCTGTGGAGGATGCTGCGGCGAAGTTCGGAGCCCGCGCGGAGATCAATGTCGAACGCATCTTCAATGCCTTCCAGCTTCCCGAGGATTCGCACGAGGTGAAGGTCGCCGCGGCGGCGATGCGCACACTGGGCCTCGAACCGGAAATCCACTCCACCGGCGGCGGCATGGACGCAAACTACTTCCACGAGAAGGGCATGAAGTGTACCGTCATCGGCTGCGGCTACGGGGACATCCACACGGTTGATGAGTACATACCCGTTGCCGACTTCGTGATTGGCGCCCGCGTTGTTGAGGCGATCATGCGCGAAGCGACCAAGGGCTGAGATTCACCACAAAGGCACGAAGACACAAGGGAATGCAGAAGTCAGAGTGCAGAATGATGAATTCCCGAATTATGAAATCTGAATTCTGACTTCTGAATTCATCGCTTCCTTTGTGCCTTTGTGGTTCTCACGGCATGAACTCCGGAGGGTGTCTCGCGCGTCGATAGCGATAGCGAAAGGGCGAGTTGGCTTGATTGGCTCCGATGTGGAGGTTATACGATGCACGAAACTGTGTTCGGTGCCCCCTCAACGACAGGTATCACTCCGAGGCGGCGGGAGGGCATTCCCGTTTCCGTTATCATCCTCGTAACGCTGATTCTATTCCACCTCGCATACGTCTGGCGCTTCGGTGCGTACAGTCCGTTCGGGATGGTGTTGGGAGAAGGATTTCTCTTCTTATTCGCCTTCCTATTTCTCGCCGCTGGCATCGTCCTCGAATCGTTGTGGAACCTGGTGGTGTTCAAGTCCGCAAGAAGCAGGGTCATCGGGGTCGCAGCGCTCCTCTTTGCATGCCTGTGTCTGTCGCAGACGCATACCATCACGCAGGCCCAGGCGCTTCGGTCGCTGGCGTTCAGGCGGGATCTCGGCCCGCGTGCTCAACGCTGGGCTGAATCGCTTCTTACCCGCCCATATAGCTATTTTCTCGACCCAAAGCGCGTTGATCCCCATACCGATAAGGTTGGTGTCTTTGTCAAGGAGACGTTAGTCCCGTCGTATCTCAAGGGTGGGAACTACACGGGAGTGCGCATCCATGACGATAAAGATCCCAAGGCGCGCTACCTGGTGGTCAGCTACAGATGGTTCGACGTGGAAGCGTACTATCTTGGCGCCAGCACGCTTGATATCCAGATAGACAACGATGAGATGGACCAGACGCTCAAATTGATGCCGGGCGTCTATGCCCGGCACGTAGAGCGAATGTGAATCCGTTCGGCGTTGCCTATCGGGAATGAATCTAGGCGCACCGGAGGGAGCTACGCTGCGCGCAGCGGCGCTCAATACGCCAACTGAAAGCTGTACAGGCCATCCTTGACCTTGCGCGGCCATGGATCCACCTTGAGCGTACTGCGGCCGATGACATAGCCGTGCGTAGAGATCAAACCTCCGCCGTAGTATACAACGATGGTCGTTTCTGAGGCGCCAAAACGGGACGTTACGGCATCTTGGACTTCGACTCCTCGTCGCGCATGGTGCCCAATGAATGGCGGGACCAGGTCCTTCCGAACAGTTTTCGTGCCCTTGTCCACCACTTCCCCACGGGGTCGGGAGAGAATACTCTCAGCCCAGGGCTGGATCCGCGCTTCCAAGTTGCGTTGAAACACGGAGTCCTTGTGATATTGCCAACCAAGCGCGCCTATCCAGAACAGCAGAATGGCGGCGGAGGCGATCACGGCGTTTGGTGATGAAGGAACGGTGTAGTTGGTGCGCCTGCGCCGCATGTACGCTGTGGCTAGTGACAACATCACCGCCACCGGGACTGGGAGGGCGAAAGCGGCCGCAAAGAGCGCTGCACCGGCGACGTTGATCGAGATAACAATGCCTCCGGCCGAGAGCAACTCATAGCCATAAAGTGGAACGACCGCTGCGGCAATGAGAGCGAAGATCACTCCGCGTTCACAGAATCCACTGCGGGACCCGGACGAATCGAATATAACAGGCGGCGGTTGAACTGGGTCCATCGGGCTCTCCTCGTTTCGACCTGGATACTTCCGCAGATGCTTCGACCGCCGGCCAGGGTTCACCATATGCCAAGAATGATGAGCGTTGAATCGCCGGCATTCATCGCTCATCATTCCTAACGCATCACTCCGTCTTTGTGTCTTCGTGCCTTTGTGGTTATCTCAGTTTGTTCACGTACCCTATCCACACCGGCTGTTTCACGAAGCCTAGCCGCTCATTGATGGACAACATGCCGACGTTGTTGGACTCGTTGTCGGTGCGAATTTGCGGGATGCCGCGCTGCCGTGCGTACTCGATGACCCTCAGCTTCATCGCGAGGGCGATTCGGTTTCGGCGCCATTCACGCTTCACGGCGGTCAGGCCCGTGTTCAGGTATGCCTGCCCCGGCGCTAACCAGACTACGCTCACGCCGATGTATTCACCGTTGTGAGTGGCGACCATCCAGCCTTCCGGCAACAGATTCGGGCTGTCCAGGATATGCTTCCCGTACTGCTCGTATGACAGGTCGGTAAGCGGTTCCGGCGCCGGCAGATCATGCACGAGTTCCGTCTCCAGTTCGAACATCTTCCTGTCACGATCCGGATCGCTCGCCAGGCTGCCGAACGTCACGATGTCCACGCCGATGGTACGCAGGCAATCCTCGATGCCGTCATACGGTCCAGGGTTGAAGGCAGCAACGGCCAGTCGCGACTCCCAGTTACGGTCTTCCTCGTGGAAACCTCGCTTCTCCAGGAAGTGGATGGATTCCGGCATATCCTCGCGCGCGAGCGAGCGCAGGACCTCCGGTTCGAGCGTCGCGAGATTGGCTTCCATCGCGCCATACAATTGTGTCCCGACACCGGCGTTACGGTGTGCGGGAAGCACGTGCACCTCGATGGCGAATCGCCTCGGGTGGAACATCCACTCCGTGTTGCCGAAAGTGACAGCCCCGACCGGTTGCGAATCGCATTCCGCGATCAGGCGTTCATGAAAGCATTTGGGGTCGCGCACTTCGTCGTACCGCCGAATCTGCTCGGTTGTCGTCGGGTAGTCCGGCAGGCTCGCGTTGAATATGTCCGCAAGAACCGGGTAGTCGTCCGGCGTTTGCCGGCGAATGGTTACGTTCATAATATCCTCCTGCCACGAAACGGGTGACGCAGCAAGGGTTAATACGAGCGAAGCCGCGGGTTTGCTAAACGTCCGTCCAGTATTCGCGCATGACATCGGCAACCCATTCCGGCTGCTCGACCGGCCCGTCGGGGCCGAACTCGGCGAACCACGGCTTGATGTCAAGGACCGGTGTACCGTCCAGAGCATCGAGGCCGCCGACCCGGACGTTCAACCCATCAATACCCAGCAGGCGGCATCGCGTAACGCCGAGGCGATTCGGCCGCGGACTGCCGCGCTGTGCGAAGATCCCAACCAAGGGCCATTCCGGATTGCCGCGCGGATGGCGTGCCCCCGCCGTCTCGTCTCGCACCCCAAGCCTATGGAAATGGAAGACGATTTCGACGTGACTGAACCCGGCGAGGCCGGCCAGCGCCTCCTCACCAAATTGCCGGCCGTCCAGCTCAATCGTGGACTCAACGCCGCCCCACCGATCGTCGTCCGGATCGGTTCTCCCGTTCCGAACGACGCCGATGGGTCGCAGTGTAATCGTGCCGTCTCCGCTCATTTCTTAGGCGGGAGCACAACGCTCACGAGTTCGCTTTCGAGACCGAGTTCTCCGACGCTCGAGACGGCGAACCGGTCGGTCCGGGTGAACCAGTAGTTATCGTCCTGGTACTGGCGCAGATCGACCACGGTTTCGAAAGTGTTCTTCGAGGTGGTTGCCACCGGGAACCACGGCCGGTCATTCAGCGCGGCGTCCGATATGCGGCGATAGACGCGGAAGCCCATGGATTGCTGCATGTACTGACGCTCGTTTGCGACCTCCGGCGCGCTCCAGGTGACCTTTACGTGGTCGTTATCCACCCGCTCGAACTTTACGTCGCGGGGCGGGAGCGGCGATTCCAGCGACCGGAACGGAGTCTTCAGGACGGTGGTGTAGCTGTCCTTCTGGCCGCGGAACCAGGCGTTCACGAAATCGACGACTTCCAGCGAGAAGAACGCCGTCTGGCCGTCCTTCGTCACTTTCACGAGCATGTCGCCGCGATTGCCGACCACGTTGATGTTGCCGAACGGGTTCGGCTTGCGCTCAAATCCGTTCAGCGTGCGAACCGGCGCGGCGGGACGATTCGGGAGGCGGAGCACGCCCTGCGCGTCGGTCGTGCCGGCGATGACGGGATCCTTTGAAATCGGGTGATCGAAGTTGCCATCCTCAACGACCGCGTAGAATTTGACGCCCTGGTCCAGGCTGGTGGGCGCCTTGGTGTCTACTTCCACGCCTCGCTGGAATACCTCGACTTTCGCATCGTTCAGAGCGCGACCATTGATATCGGTGATGCGCAGGTAGTTCTGGGCCGGGATCGCGAAATAGTAATCGCCGAAATAGCCGCCGGGCTTGTCCCATCGCATATTGAAGTAGCCTGCGTCCGCCTCGGAGTAAAGCTGGGGGCCGTGCCAGTGCATCATCGTATCCGGGTGGTTCTGGAAATGCGTTACCTTTTCGCCGTTGTCGCCCCAGACCAGGGAGTTGGTACCGCCATCGTCGAGGGCGTAGTAGTCCACGAGGCCCAGTTGATGGCCTAGTTCGTGCGGCAGGGACCATTCGGTGGAATTCCGCCATGTATGCTCGGCGGGCTTCCACGTCTTGTTCTTATCATCGTCGTCGATCCAGGTCCAGCCGCCCTGGTGATAGCCCAGCCCATCCGGGCCGTTCTGGGCTTTGACGCCGGCATCGACGTCATCGGCATACACGATGCGATCCAGGCGGACGCGTGCCTTGATCCCGTCCGGCGCCGCGGGGTATTTCGATGCCGCGAACAGAGTGTTCATCAGGTCCACGTGCCATCGGTAGAAGTCTTCGAAAGAGAAAGTCCCATAGGCCGTTCGATTCTGATGCCAGGCTGCCACGCGGCCTGGGTTCACCACGAAGTAGTACGACCAGCCCCAAAGAGGATCCGTGATCTCGTTGTTGATGGAGGCGATCTCTCTTTGCGTTGTGTTCACGCGGAAGGTGATGGAGTGCATCCCCTCCTTCCACTTGTACTTGCGCTCGAAGGTCGTCTCTTCCATCTCTCCGAGGCGCTTGCTCGTCTTTGCGCTGCCAATCTCTTGGCCGTCCAGCAGCCATGTGATGGTGAACGGCGCCGCCGTGGCGAAGCCCAGGTTCTTCACGTGTGCCGTCAGCGTGATCTCCTCGCCCGGCTTGTAAGACAGCTTGACGTCCTTGACCACCTCCTCGGGGTTCATGATCGCCCGATCGCCGAGGTCCGGCAGGCCCGCGCCTTTCAGCACCGGACGGCCCAGGTTGTCATAGTCCACGTGTCCGTGCAGGCCGGCAAGGCGCGGAGTCATGGATATAAACGTGACCGAGAGGTCGGGGAGGTTGGGGTGAACGTCCCAATCCGGAGCGCGATCGAGCTTGTACTCCTGCGCGTCGCTGAATCTCTTCACCTGGCTGCGGGGGATGATCCTGAAGTTTGGCGTTCCAACGTCTGCCATCTTCTCCCAGACGAGAAATCGGATTCCTTCATCTCGAACGAAGCAGTTGTCGAGCGTCGTGCCATCCTTGAGCAGGAGCGTGTCCGCATCCGTTGTGCCGGCCAGTGCCGCCATTGCCAATCCCGCCGCCATCACATAGCGTCCCAACATCATGGATTCTCCTTGAGCGCCGTTCTCAGACGGCGCCACCGGTTTGGATGAGTTCCTTAGCGAGGCCGCGTAGGCTTTCGAACGCGCCCCGCCGGATAGGATTCGTACCGTAGAACAGACAGGCTACCTCGGGCTCATAGCCACCCTCGGAATACGCATATTCCGGACACAGGTAGCCCCCATCGCCGTTGGCATAGCCGACCGGGTACGCACGGTCGCCAAGCCCCTCCCCCATTCTGCTGAAAACCTCAGCGCCGAAACACACGAATCTCACCCCGCCGATCTCCACCACTTGCACGTCGACCGGCGCTTCCAGACGCGGATCATCCCCGGCCAGCAGGGCAAACCACCTCGATTGCGCCTTGAGGAAGCGTTCGTTGCCACCCAGGCTGCCGGCGACGGTCGCGCGCGCTTCCGCATCGGAGAGGTGTCCCGGCGCGCAGAGCATTGTCGCAAGGCGGCCGGTCCCAATGGTGTCCGGCACTGCCTTGGCCCGTCCCAGCGCCTCCAGGGCGGCGGCGGCGACCTGGCCGCCCCACCCTTCCATCACCGCGAAATCGTCCTGGACGCCCGGTGGGTTGATGTTGCCGGCGGCGCCGTTAACGAACAATACTACCGGATTACCGGGCATTTGCTGCTTCAGCACACGTGCCGCATGGCCCAGGATGTCAGCGGAGACCAGCCTGTTCTCGGGGCCCATCGCGACGCAGTGCACGGCGTATGCAGCCAGCACCGCGGCGTAGCTGCCGTCGGGTCTTCTGAAGCCTAAAACCGGCACGCGATGATCGGCGTGCGCGCCCGGCTGGCCGCGCCGGTCGGATCCTACTTCGCAGCTTCCCTCGGCGAACACAGGGCTCACGGGCTTGGCATTCCGTAGCGCCTCTCCGGAAAGCGATAGCAGAGTCTCGACGAGGCCGGCGACAAACGACGCGTCGTACTCCCCGCATTCCAGCAGGCGAGCCGTTGTCGGCCCCGAATGGGTATGCGTGGCACTGATGACAACCTCATGGCCATGTAGTCCGAAGCGATCGAACAACCTCTTTTTGACCGTTTGAACGTCTTCCCGCTCAAACGCAATGACGTCCGCGTGGAGCCACAGGACGCGGCGCCCGTCCCCCTCGAGGAACAGCGCCCGGGCCGCCAACCGATCGTGGATTCCCAGCGACGGTTGCGTACGGGCGACGAAGCCTGCCAAGTCTCCACCGGGCTCGGGCGTTATGTCAGTCTCCGCGGTCCCGCACCTCATAGCCGCACCTCTCTCAAATGGTCCCGCAGGCGATAGAGCTTGGCGAACGCATGGCCGATGTCCCGGGTGTCCTCGTCCGAGCCCAGCAACAGCTTCTGGTAGAGCCAGGCGCCCTCGCCGTGGCAGATGGCCTCCGTCACCGGGCAGGCGTTCAACCGTTCGCGCCTGGCCGCGGTGTAAGGGCCGTACGCTTCGCGCGCGAACAGGGGCATCCGGTAGAGCGGTTCGGTATACCCGGCGGTGCCGGCGATGCCCTCCCCCATGAGCGCCGCCAGGTAGACTTCGCGTGATACGCCGTAAACCGACGCGTCGTACCGGAAGGAGTACAGATGGTATGCGTGACGGGTCACGCGGTCCGACCGATATTGCGGGATGATGCCCGGAACGTCCGCCAGCATCTCCGTCAGCAGGGCGGCATTGCGCTCGCGAGTGGCGAATTGCCCCTCGAAACGGGTGAGTTGGGCGTTCAGGACGGCCGCCTGGAACCCGGTGAGGCGGTAGTTTCCGGCGATTCCCAGGTCCGACTCCGGATCTGTGGCGCCGCGTCCGCAGTTGCGCACCTGCCGGCAACGGCGGGCCAGCGTTTCGTCCGATGTCACTATCGCTCCACCCTCCCCGCAATTCAGGTTCTTGGACGACTGGAACGAGAAGCAGCCGGCGGCGCCCATGGAACCGACGGGACGCCCATCCAGCGAAGCGCCGTGGGCCTGGCAAGCGTCTTCGATGACTGTAATGCCGTGCCGGGCGGCGAGATCGAGGATCGCGTCCATATCGGACGGAAGCCCGGCGAAGTGGACCGGCAGCACGAAGCGCGTGCGCGGAGTGATGGCTGCCTCAAATGCGGTCGGGGAAAGGGTGAGAGTAGCGCGGTCAACGTCCGCGAAGACCGGGACGGCGTTTGCCTCCACGATCGCCGTAGCGGTGGCCTGGAAGGTGTACGCGGGCATGATGACCTCGTCGCCGGCGCGAATCCCCGCGGCGAGCAGCGCGGTCCGCAGGGCCACCGTGCCGCTTGTGACCGTTACGGCGTACTTGCAGCCGTGAAGCCGGGCGAACGTCTCCTCGAAGCGTTCTACAGCCTCGTTGCCAAGGCTCCAACGTCCACTGTCCAAGGCCTCCAAAAGGCTGGCCCGTTCCGCGTCGCCATGGACCGGCCATTGAGGAAATGGATCCGACCGGATCGCCTTGCCGCCAAGTACCGCGAGTTCCTCGCTCATCGAGCCTCCCGTGCTATCGCGCTCGGCGTGATACGCACCTGGACCGCGCGTCGTAGAAGCGGCGCGGCCAATCCGATGCGTACCGGATGCCGACACGCGTTGCCGTTATAATATGCTCGTCCGTCAAAGGTTCGCCCGGTTCCAGCCGGAGGGCCCCACCCTCAAGGGGCATTCCGTTGGATTCCATCGTGATCCCGAGCGCCCGGCAGAGGCGCCCCGGTCCCGCGCACAGGACGCGTTCCTCGTCGACTCCCCTGCGCTTCCTCATCAGCTCAAGCCCGGCGACCGGTTCCAACGCCCTGATCAGCACGGCGTCGCCGCTGCCTTTGGGCCCTATGACCACGTTCAGGCACGTTTCCTGGTGGATCCGGTACAGGTAAGCGTGGCCGGCCGGGCCGAACATCACGCCGTTGCGAGCCGTCCGCCGTCCGTAGGAATGCGACGCGGGGTCGTCCTGTGTGTATGCCTCGGTCTCCACGATCCGCCCGCTGGAAACGCCATCCGGGGCCTCGTGAACCACGATCCAGCCGAGCAGGAGGCGCGCCGCGACGAGCGCATCACCCACGAGGAAATCCGGCAGACTCACAGCGCGGTGTCCGCCATTCCGGCGGGTGGCGTCAGCCCGCGATTCCACCAGCGCCGGGTGAAGGCTGTCGGGGCCGGCGGCACGGACAAATTGGTTGGCGCGGGCGCGTCCAAGTCCCCAATGAACGCCACATCATCGGTGTTGCCATTGAAACCAGGCAACGGCATCAGGACCCGGACGGTGACGGTCTTGATGGCGGTATCCGCCTTCAGAGCACTCGCGGCAACGCTCAGCGCGAATGCGTGCAACTGAGCCATCCAATTTCGGGCAGACACCGCGAGGCGGCTTGCGTCCAGAGTCAAAGTGCAGTTGTCGAACCGGGGATCTATCGTAGCGCCAACCAGGGAAACGGGCGCCTGTGACTGAAGCAGGTCCTTCCGGATCGCGTAGACAAGCGTGTTCTCGCGGTCGCTGTGGACCAGGCCTTCGCCGATGGCGGGCGAGAGGGCCGGCGGCGTCGTGGCGCCCGGCGACGCAGGCGGCTGGGTCTCGCCGGGAGGTCCGGCGCTCGGTCCCGCGACCGATGGCGCGGGCCTCTTCCAGGTCGGCCCCAGGTCCGTCAGGGGCACGGTGTGCGTCTTCACGTAGAAACCCAGCGAGATGGCGAATACCAGGAAGACCATGCTGGCCACGGCCGCCACTCGCACAACACTGAACCGCGGGGGCGTGTCCGGGGCGTTGTCCGCAGCCTCGACCGCTTCCTGCAGGTGTTTTGAAGCGCCGGCGAGTTTGCGCGAGTCCGCCACGTTGTTCGGCTCAAGATCGAGGGCCATGCGGTACCATTGCGAGGCCTCGTCGTACAACTGCTGATCGGCGAAAATGTCTCCCATCAAGGAGTGCGCCGTACCGCTGTTCGGGTACTCGCGCATCACGGCCACCGTCTTCTCACGGGCGCCTTCCCAGTCGCCGCGCAGACGCAGCAGGTTCGCGTGCGCGAGCGCGCCGTAGGTCGGGTCCTCCGTCGCTTCAGAAGCCGTCAGAACGCCGGGTTCGGCCAGACGCGCGCCGCAGTGCTGACAGAAGGCATCTGTTCCGGATATGGGTTGGAAACAGTGCGGGCAGTTCATGTTTGTGGATCAGGGGGTACCCCTGGCCTCCGCGTCGAAGTCCAAAGCGATATCCGCCGCCGGCGCACTGTGAGTGAGGGCGCCAACGGAAATGAAATCCACGCCGGTCTCCGCGATGGAGCGCACCGTGGACAGGCTCACGCCGCCGCTGGCCTCGGTTTGTGCCCGGCGACGGCAAAGGGTCACCGCTGCGCGCAGGGCATCGGGCGCCATATTGTCGAGCAGGATCATGTCGGCGCCGGCATCGATTGCGTCCGATACCTGTTGTAGAGTGTCACATTCGACCTCCACGCGCAGGAGATAGCCGCCGTTTGAGCGCGCGGACAGGATTGCCCGGGCGATGCCGCCCGCGGTGACAACGTGATTGTCCTTGATGAGGATCCCGTCGTCAAGCGCCACCCGGTGGTTTCGACCACCGCCGTGGCGCACGGCGGCCTTTGCGAGGTCGCGCAAACCCGGTACGGTTTTCCGGGTGTCAACGATGCGCGCCCCCGTCCCGGATATCTCGGCGACATACCTGGCCGTCATCGTCGCTATGCCGCTCAGATGCTGCAGGAAATTAAGCGCGGTCCGTTCCGCCGTCAGCAGGGCGCGGGCACGGCCGGAGACGGTGGCGATGACGGCGTCCGCCGCGATCGACTGTCCATCTCCCGCCATCACCGTGAACACACACTCCGGGTCCACCGCCTTGAACACGGCCTCGGCTGCCTCGATACCTGACACAACCAGCGGAGAACGCGCCACGATTCTGCCTGTGGCGGTCGCGTCCGCGGAAATCGTAGCGAGCGACGTCGCGTCGCCGTGCCCCACGTCTTCGGCGAGCGCCAGCGCCACGAGTCCCTTGAGTCGTTCGGAGATCACGAGTCCTCCTCGCGGCCATCGCGCCCAAACACGGAATTGTCGATGAGCCGCGTACGCCCCAGGCGGCCCGCCACGAGGCACACGGCGCGCTGCCAGTCCGGCTTGAGAGGCTTAAGGGTCGCGGGATCCAGCACCACGGCATAGTCCGGCACAACGCCGGCTTCCGCGTCAAGGATCGACCATGCGGCGGTTTCGAGTTCCGTCTGGTCATACTCCCCGCCGCGAACCTCGCTTCGAACGGCCTCCAGCGCCCTGCTCAACGCAAGTGCGCTGGCACGCTCCTCCGCGCTGAGGTAGCGATTGCGCGACGACATCGCGAGCCCGTCCGCCTCCCGCACAGTCAGCCGTTCGACGATCTCCACCCCCAGATTCAGGTCTTCGGCCATCCGTCGCACGATGATTAACTGCTGGTAATCTTTCCGGCCGAACACGGCAAACTGGGCAGGCACGACGTTCAGGAGTTTGGCGACCACGGTGGTCACTCCTCGGAAATGTCCGGGGCGGATCGCCCCTTCCAGAACGTCCGAAATGCCTTCGACCTCAACGATCGTGCGGAACCCATCCGGATACATCGTCTCGGCGCGAGGCAGGAACACAGCGGCTACGCCGGCTTCCTCCAATGCCGCGATATCCGCGTCAACGGTCCGTGGGTAGCGCTGATAGTCTTCGTTAGGGCCAAACTGGGTCGGGTTGACGAAAATGCTCACGACGACGGAGTCCGCGAGCGACCGGGCGAGCTCTACCAGCGCGAGGTGTCCGTTGTGCAGGGCGCCCATCGTCGGCACCAGGGCGACTCGCCGGCCGGCGCACCGTTCCGCAAGCGACCATTCGCGCGCTTTGCTCACATCGTCGAAAACCCTCATCCCTCGCCGCTCTCCTCTTTTTGCGCTTCAGAAGGGAAACGCTCGTCGCCGTCAAGGTTGTCCAACTGGTCAAGGTCCATCGATACAGCGTGTTCCATCGTCGGGAACTGCCCACCCTGAACGTCCAGCGCATACGACGCGATCGCGTCGCGGATCAGCGGTCCTAGATTCGCGTAGCGGCGGACGTGGCGGAAGGTGCGTTCACCCCCTAGCCCGAGGATATCGTGCCAGATCTGAACCTGGCCATCGCAGTGCGGCCCGGACCCGATGCCGATGGTCGGGATGGTCAGGCTGCCGGTAATCGTTCGCGCCAGCGGCGCCGGGATGAGTTCGAGCACGATGCTGAACGCGCCGGCGAACTGGATTTCGCGCGCGGCGTCCAGGATGGCCTGCGCGGACGCGCGCGTCTTGCCCTGCACCCTCGCTCCGCCCAGCGCGTGCGTGGACTGTGGCGTGAATCCAACGTGGCCCATCACCGGGATGCCGCAGTGCGAAAGGCGCTCAATCAATGCTAACGCACGCCCGGCCCCCTCAAACTTGACCGCCTGTGCGCCGCCTTCCTTGACCAAGCGGACCGCATTGGCCACGGCTTCGTCCTCGTTGCATTGGTAGGAGCCAAACGGCATGTCTGCCACCACGAGCGCGCGATACGCCGCACCGGATACCGCGCGGGTCGCACGAACCATATCGTCCATCGTCACCGGAAGCTCGTTCGCGAATCCCAGCACGTTGCTCCCGATGGAATCGCCCACCAGGATAGCATCGATGCCTGCCGCATCCGCCAGACGCGCCGATGGCGCATCGTAAGCGGTGACCATGGCGATTCGACGGTCCTCGGCGCGAGCCTCTCGCAGCCAGGGAACCGTAACGCGCTTCGGTGTAGGTCCAGTACCATTGGAACTCATGATCTAAAAAACTCTCCGATATACCAGCCGCAAAACTCGGCAAATAGAAGCCAGCCGGGGCACCAGAAGAAGATGCCACCCGCATCGGCCGGATAGGCCATCGCCATTGCGGCGGCAAATCCCAATGCAACGGCGGATACAATGCCAAGCGAGCGGCTAAAAACGCCACGCGTGAGCATCAGCACCGCCATCACGGAGACCGCTAAGAAATAGTGTATCAGCGCCATGACTGGGACTGCCAACCCAAGGGGCGCGTCATTGCGATGAATCGGACGGCTGAGACTTCTGCCGCGCGTGTCCGGCCAGAACAGTTCATCGTCGATCTTGCTGATGTACCCCGTCGCCGCCATCGTCCATCCCGCGAGCGCGGCCGCGAACGCAGTTGAATACATCAGACGACCCGGAACGGCGACCGCGAACTCGATGATCGGGATTGGCGGTCCGGTACGCGATGTTCCCCACATGATCGCAGCCGCGCCCCCCATCAGGCCGGTCGCGAGGTAGGCGCGCCGTCGCTGCTCCAGGCGTGTTTCCGGTGACTCGCGGACAAACGGCTTTTCCTTTCGACTCCTGAGCGCGTCGTTCAATGCAAGGCGCATCGCTACGTTCGACGGGTTTTTCCGGAGTCCCTCCTCCAGCACACCGATCCAGTCTTCCGTCCGACCTTCCGAGCGGTACAACCGGCCCATCAGGAGCATCGCGTCCGGGTTTTCGGGCTCCCTGGCTAGGACCTCGCCGAGATCACGACGCGCGTACGGGTTCCGTCCGGTTGCCAACTCCCGCATGGCGCGTTGCAGCAGTTCCGCGACCGTCAGGCTCTTCTGATGCCTCGTCCATGTATCGGCGGCGGGTGCTTGCGGCGCCGATTCCGGCCGGCGTCCTGTGGTCTGAGAGCGGGTGCGGCGGCCCGTGTAGGTGACATCGTAATTCGTACGTCGCTGGGGGTCCGACAGGACGTTGTAGGCCTCCTTGGCGATCAGGAACGCCTCGTTGGCGTTCGCCTTATCCTTTGCCACGTCCGGATGGAGTTCTTTGACCTTGCGACGATAGGCGCGGCGAATGGCCGCCGCGTCGGCATCGAAGGGCACTTCCAGTATGGCGTAGTAGTCTGGCGAGTCCACGCCATCATTATTGACTGTTAACCATGCCCCCGTATACAGACCCGGCGAACTTTACCACGAGAGATCCCGCCACCAGCAGGAACACGAGATATGCGAGCACGGCGAAGACCCACGGCAGCAGCGCGCCAAGGTGCTTTGCCTCTTCGCGCTCAAACACGATCGCCTGTCCCAGCATCTCCGGCAGATTGCCGCTCATTTCACCGGAGCGCGCCATCTGAAGGATCTGCTCGGTAAAGAGGCCGGTATTGTACATAGCGTCCGGGATGGTGCCGCCACGTTTGATGCCGGACAGCTGTTCATACATAAGCCGGTGAAACCGGTCGCTGTCCGCAGCCTCGGCGGCAAGCTCCCACGCCACGCTCAGGGGGATCCCCGACGTGAGGGAAGAAGCAAGTGACCCGAGGACTTTCACCCGGTCCACGCGCTTGGCGCGGGCGCTGAGCCCTGGGATTACGGAGGCGAGATTCCTCATCGCGGTCCCGAGTGGCGTTAACCGAATAAGGTGGGACAGGGTCGGGAAAAACACGATGACTATGACAAATGCGCCGCCGGCGGCGATCGCCGCGCGGCCCAGGTATGTGCCGATGAGTGCCGGAGTCGTTTGCCACGCAGGCATCGAGGACATGAAATAAAGCCACATCACCAGAAATGGGATGCCGATGGCCTTGATGATGAAAAGGAGCGGATTGAACCGGGCCATCGCCTGGACGCCCCAGTCCGCTTCGGCCTGAGCCGCTAGTTCTCCGTACGCACGGTCCAGAAACCCGGCCCCTTCGCCTGACCGGATGAGGCCGATGTGCCCTGCGCTGAACGCTCGTGGGTGACGGTCCATCGCCTCGCTCATCGGTCGTCCGCGGGCGACAGCCCCCTCCATGTCCTCAATCGCGCGCTTGAGTTCCGCGTTCTTCGTATATGCGACGATTTGCGAGAGGGCCTGCGGCAGCGGAACGCCGGACTTCAGCATGCCGGCCATCTGCCGGTAGAACTGAGCCAACTCGCGGTCCGGAACGGTGACCGACTTGCGCGCCAGGCTTCGCTCCGCGGGATGCTGAACCGGAGGCGACTGTACAGCCCCGGAGTTTGCTGAGGTCGCCGCCGCAGCCATGGGAGGTGATTGGGCCGGCAACCCCGCGCCCGGCGCTTCAATAAGCGTCGGTTTGTAGCCGCCCTGGATCAAGCGCGCTTGAACGGACCCTTCGTCTTTCGCGCTCATCGAGCCGACGACCGTCTTTCCCGAACGGTCCGTCGCCTCATAGTGGTACATTGGCATAGCAAATCCCCCAGGATTCGGGATTCAGGCTTCAGAAGCCGGGCGAGTTACCAACTCCTGACTTCCAACCCCCAACTCCCTTAAGGGTACCATCACGAAATCGCGCTCCCCCATCCGAGGGTGCGGGAGCGTCAACTCCGGAGTATCCATTGTCACATCGCCATACAGCAGCAAGTCGATGTCGATAAGCCGCGGGCCGTATCGCACTGCAGGCACGCGACCCATGATCGACTCTATCGCCTTCACCGCTCTCAGCAGGTCCAGGGGCGGCAGAATCGTATCGAGCGCGACCACCATGTTCAGGAAATCCGGCTGGTCGGTGTAACCCCACGGCGCGCTCTCCAGTACCTTTGACTGTCGGACCACGGTCCCGAGTTCGCGCAATCGGCGGACGGCTTCACGCAGGTTTGCCTCGCGATCGCCAAGGTTCGTACCCAGTCCAAGGTACGTTCGCACGGTGTTCATATAATCATGGTACCACGCCGCAATGACTGCTGACGAAGCCTCGCTACCCGTTGCCTGCGTGAACGTGGCATATTAGGCAGGTTTGGAACACGATAATGGCCGAAGAAGAGAAGAAACGCAAATACGTGGCGCAGAACCGGAAGGCGCGTCACGAATACGAAATACTGGAGACCTTCGACGCTGGCCTCGTACTGACGGGCACTGAGATCAAATCCGTGCGCGCCGGCAAGGTGAGTATGTCGGACTCGTTCGCGCGCCCGGAGAATGGCGAAATGTGGCTCCAGAATATGCACATCGCGCCGTACGAACAGGGCAACCGTTTCAACGTCGAGAGCCGCCGGACCCGAAAACTGCTTCTGCACAAGGCCGAGATCAACCGCATTACGGGCCGTATCAACGAGAAAGGCCTCACGGTGATCCCGCTGGCGGTGTTCCTCCAGCGCGGATATGCCAAGGTTCAGCTCGGCATCGGCCGAGGCAAGAAGATCTACGACAAGCGCGAGGACATCGCCAATCGAGACCGAAGCCGCGAAGCGGAGCGTGAGCTCTCGCGCCGAGATTGAACCACGAAGGCACAAAGAACCGAATTCTGATCTCATCACTCCTTCGTGTCTTCGTGTCTTTGTGGTTCATTCGCTGGATACGAACCGGAACTTAGGGTATAATTCAGTCGTCACTCTCTTGTGACACTTATGGGGGCGAAAGGTCTCGACAGGGAAGGGATCGGCAGAGAACGCACGCCGAGGCGCCGTTGGCCTCGTTAAAAGCGGCAAAGCCATAACTGGCAACGTAACGATGAAGACCGCTGAGAACATGATCGATCGCTCTTTTGCGACCAGTCCTGCTCTTGCGGTTGCCTAAGCTTAGACTTAGCGCCGGCGTCCGTCCCGGATGCTGTTAAATAGCCGCTACGGCGGTAGGGCACCGAAGCTGCTGGATGCAGCCACCCGGCCCGGGTAGGGCTTGCTGGAGGTCAACCGCTCACGGGACCACCGGGACTTTAGTGGGCTGGCGAGAGCGCCTCCCGTTCGTGGGAAAGCGCTTCGTGAGAAAAAGAAAACGCGGACTAAGCGTGTAGTGGGTTCTGTCTTACCTCTCTGGACCCGGGTTCGATTCCCGGCGTCTCCACCAAATTGGAAGTGAGAAGTTGGAGGTTGGACGTTGGATGCAAATCCGGCGTCCAGCCTCCTTTTCATTCTCACAAGCGTGAATTGCGTACCCCCCGGACGGCGGGATGGCGCCGTTCTCCAAACGTTCCGCTGTGCGCACGACGCTTCCCGCTTCGGAACGATGACAACCCCTTTGTCTTCGCTATAGACCTTGGGTCCCCTATTCTGTCGGCCGCGGCGCGAACGCGATGGACCTTTACCTCGTCTTACCTGTGCCCGTCCCTGGTCGTTCGTCCCATCCGCGGGGACTATAGTGACAGCATGGGCGTCTTTCAGGCCACGGTGCGGGCAACCGAATTGCGATTCGCGCCATAGTTGCACCGCTCCCTGCGGAGCCGGTTCGCTTCAGCCGAAACCATGTTTGCAGAAGACCGGTGCACTCTGGAGGCGATGCGCGGAATAATGGATTTGAAACGTCCCGGCCCGCGCCTTGCCGCCGGTTATATGGCCAACAAATATCGTGCTTAGAACAATTACCCTGCTGATATTGGCGCTCTGCGCATCCCTTTCCTACGCGGTGAACGCTCCGTCGGCCCGCCTGAAGGGCGTGGATTTCAAGGACGGCGTTGTACGCATCCAATTGACGGATGCGACGACGTGGCGCACCACTTCGTGGCGTTCCGCGAATCGGTTCATCGTAGATATTTCCGCCACCGACGCCGGGACCCGAGTTTCGACGCTTCCCGTGGACGCGTCCAGGATCAAGGCAGTAAGGTGGACGCAGTTCAAGCCGGACACCGCGAGGGTTGTACTCGATCTTACCGATCGGTTCGCGCCGGTCGTACTTTCCAGCCCTCCGACCGACCTCATTGAGATCCGCGTCGCGTCGCCCGCGCGCCCTGCCGCTACCGTGAAAGTGGTCGCGCCGGCGTCCGCCGAAAGGCCGACGCCTTCCCCGGATGACTCCGAAAAGCCGGTCAACCCGGGTCCTCCACCCCCGGTTCCGGATCCGGCAACGGATGATGCAGCCACTCCGGCGCCGGGTCCCGGCCTTTCCGATCAAATCGAGGATATCGTGGTAGAGCGCGGCGACGACAATCGTCCGCAGCGCATAGTTGTGAAAACCGGTCGCGCAACCGCCGTCACGCCTGAATGGCGGGAGACCCATCTGGTCCTGAACCTTCCCGATCTCGAACCCGGAACCGAGCGGATCGCGCCGGTAAATGACGAGTTGTGCCTGCGGGCTTATTCAGCCAGAGAGTCGGGGCACGCGGCACTGGTGATCGATTTCACCCGCCGGGTTGAGTACACAATCGGTCCGACCGACGATGGGAACGGTTTCGTCGTCAACCTCGACCTTCAGGCGCCGGAACCGATTGTCGAAGCGCCTCCCAACCTCAAGGCACTTGCCGGAAAGGTCGTAGTGCTCGATGCGGGGCACGGGGGTCGAGACACCGGGACGCGTGGGCCGTATGTCATCGAGAAGGAAGTCGCTCTTGATGTCGTGCTGCGCCTTCAGCGCGTGCTAACATCCAACGGGGCCCACGTGATCCTCACGCGCCACGACGACACTCTGATCCCCTTGCAGAGGCGGCCGGCGATCGCGATGGAAGCCCACGCGGACGCGTTCGTGAGCATCCACTGTAACTACGCGCCCTCCAATTACCGCGGCGTGGAAATCTGGCACCGGCGGGACACGGCCGAATCACGCAGACTGGCGGTTGCGCTCTACCAGACATATAAGGCGGCGACGGGCTTCTATGGACGGGGGGTAAAGCCGGAGTCGCGCGCCCCGATGGGAGGACTGGCGGTCTTGAAGCACAACACGGTGCCGTGCGCACTGGTTGAACTGGGGTTCGTGAATAATCCTGTGGAGGGCAAGGCCCTCGCGCAGCCGGAATGGCGTCGCAAGGCCGTGGAAGCTCTGGCGGGCGGGATCGCGCGATTCCTGGAAGGGCGGATACAGTGATGCGTCCCAATTCCGCCGTCATTCTGGGTGCTGTCATCGCCGCGCTCGCGGGCGGCGCCGCGGCTTACCACGCCGGCGCTCTGAACGCCGTGATCGGCCGGCCCGCGCCTCCGGAAGCGCAGCCCGCGCCCACCGCTCCTGTCGCCCCGCAGGTTGCCGGCGTGGTACCGCTCGCCGGAAAGGTACGATCGATTTCTATCCCCTATTACGTTATCAAGCAGACAAATACAGATCCGGTCCTGGTGGAAGAGACCACGTCGCTCAATGCCGCAGGATCGGTGTCGGTCTGGCGCCAGGCGCATGTGGCGCTGACGGCAATGGCGGGTTTCCCGCGCGGCGGGGCGCTGCAGAATCCACTGCCCGACGGCACGAAGGTCCTGGGTGTGCACGTAGACAACTCCGGGATTGCCACTGTGGACCTGTCTCCCCAATTCCGGGACAACTTCAACGGCGGCGCACGCGAGGAACAGGTGACGCTCTATGCCGTCGTGAACACGGTCGGCTCTGTGAAGGGCGTGCAGGGCGTGCGCTTCGCCATTGCGGGCCGCACACTGGACGAGTTCGCCGGGCATATTGACCTCAGCAGCCCGCTGACGCCCGACCCGTCCCTGGTGGAGCAGGCCCAGTGAGAACGCCGATCGGGCTCTTCGACAGCGGCCTGGGTGGCCTCTCCGTCGCTCGCGAACTCATGCGCCGTCGCCCGAACGATTCCCTCTGGGTGGTTGGCGACACGGTTCACGTGCCTTACGGCGGCCGCCCGCTTCACGAGGTCCACGGATTCGCGATGGGCCTGGCCGAATACCTCGTCGGCTGTGGCTGCCGGGCCGTGGTCATGGCGTGCAACATTTCGTCGGCGGTTGCGCTTGAGGATGCCCGCCGTACCCTTCCCGTCCCGGTCTTCGGCATGGTGGATGCGGGGGCCCGCGCCGCGGTGACCGCTTCGTCCGACCCGCGCTACGGCGTGATGGCGACGGAAGGAACGGTCCGCAGCGGCGCCTACACCTGCGCGCTCAACGCCCTGCGCCCCAATGGCAGCGTCCTCGAGGTCGCCTGTCCCCGCTTCGTGCCGCTCGTTGAATCCGGCCTCTGGGACTCGCCGGACGCCTATGCCGCCGCCGCCGACTGTGCGGCGCCGCTCATTAACGCGGGAATAGAGACCGTGATCCTGGGCTGCACGCACTATCCCTTCCTTGCGGACGCTATCCGGGCAGCCTTCCCCTACCCGATCCGTCTCGTCGACCCCGCTTGCGCCGTCGCTCTCGAGATGGAACACATCGTCGATTTTGCGCCCGCATCGGAAACGCCGCGCCACATCTTCGAGTCAACCGCGAATCCCGCGGCGTTCGCCGACGCCGGGTCCCGTCTCCTGCAAACGCCCTTTCAAGCCCGCCATTGCGCCGTGTGGGACCACGCGGAGACGCTTGCCGAGCCCCGTGTTGCGCTGTCGTGCTGAGAGTCGGCCATCGCGGCGCGCCTCGAATCGCGCCTGCCAACACCATGGCATCGTTCCGTGCGGCGGTGGAATTGGGCTGCGACTGGGTGGAATGCGACTGCCGCCCGTCCCATGATGGCGTAATCGTCCTGTCGCACGACGCCGCAGTGACCGATACCGGCGGCCGTGTCCTCACCGTTTCCGAACACTCTGCCCAGGAGCTTGCCCGCCTTGACCTCGGCAATGGAGAAGGCGTCCCCAGCCTCTCCGAGCTGGTGTCCTGGGCTACGGGGCGCTGCGGCGTCATGGCCGACGTGAAATGCGAAGGCTTCGAAGCGGAAATCGGCCTCGCTTTGGCGCCGCTTCCCGTATCCGACGTGTTGGCCCCGGGAGCCTCCGCGTTGAGCCGCGCGCGCTTCAGATATCTGTTCCCGCGGCTCCCCCTGTCGCTTTCCGTCGGCCCCGGCGGTGAGCAAGCCCTCACAGAGGGCTTGCCCGGAATCGATACCGGGGCCGTCACGCTGCATCACTCCCTGGTAACCGCCGAACGTGTCGTGCTGCTGCATGATCGCGGCATCCGCGTTTTCGCATGGACCGTCGACGACCTCCCGGCTCTCCGCCGCCTGGCAGGGATGGGTGTCGATGGCCTGATCAGCAACCGCGCCGACCTGCTCGCCAGCCTCTAGCTGCTCTCCGGTCCCACCTGCACGGGCCGGCGCGTTTCCCTTCTCTGCAGCCGGCTTTTTTATCGGCATCCTGAGCCACTCTTACCCGCGCCCCGCTCGCCCCCGCTCCATCGACTCCCAGCCGCAGCCGTGCCTGGCTAACGAAATGTTATGCTGGAATCTAACGAAATGGTTGGAGCCCTGTTGACCGTTTGGCCGCGATTTTGCCGCTGAATGTGAGTCGATGAATCGAAGGCCAACCCTGGGGCCCGTCACCCTCAATGGAACTCCGGTAAACGCTCGTCCGCTTACCGTGAGTTATGTGGAATGAGGATGCGTGCGAGATTGCCCGCTAAGGCGGGAGGCAACGGCGCCAGATTATCTCGCGCCGCTTGTCAGGGGAGGCGCTCGGTTCCATGGTCCGGAATTGGATATCTTCGGTCATCGCCATCGCCGCGCTCTTGCCCGGGGCGCAGGCTCAGCATACAGACGCTGCGGTTGTCAGCGCCCCCGCGGTCGGCGAGGCGCGATTCCTGTCGCTTACGAACGGCGAGCGCGCGTCTCACGGCGCGCGGCCTCTGCGGTGGGACGAATCCCTTTGTCGCGCGGCCCGGCAGCACAGCCGGGAAATGGCTGCACTCTCCTATTTCGACCACCACTCCCCGGTTCGCGGTCTGACATCACCCGCGGACCGTTGGGAGGCCGTCAACCCGAACGTCCCCGAGGAGTACACCATCGGCGAGAACATCTTCTACGGGAGCGTCGCGGACGTAACGTGGGGGCATCGCTCGCTGATGAACAGCCCCGAGCACAGGGACAACCTGCTAAATCCGCGGTATACGCGCATGGGGGTCGGGATATATGTCTCGGCAAGCGGCGAAATGTGGGTTACGGAGATGTTCGTGGGCTGAACGCGCACAATGTTTGACGGGCTTTCAACCCGGGGCAACATGATGAGGTGCGGGCATCGCCAAGAAAGGCGGGCGCCGCACCCGTTGTGCATTTCCCCCTGCCTATGATCGAAACCATTGAAAGCTGCCGAATCGTCCTGCTCGACGACCTCACCGCCAGCCGCATTGCGGCCGGCGAGGTCGTCGAACGTCCGGCATCCGCCGTCAAGGAACTCGTGGAGAACGCGATTGACGCCGGCGCGACGCGCATCGACGTCGAATGGGAAGCCTCCGGCACGAAGATGCTGCACGTTGGCGATAACGGCCACGGGATGAACCCCCAGGAAGCGGCGCTGTCCCTGCAACGCCACGCCACCAGCAAGATACGGACGGCCGAGGACCTGGACACGGTTCTGACCCTCGGATTTCGCGGCGAAGCGCTTCCCAGTATCGCGTCGGTCTCGCATCTACGGCTGGTATCATGCGCGGACGGCGGCGAAGCAGTGGAACTGCGAGCCTCGGGCGGCGAGATCGAGGATGTCTTCCACACCGTCCGCGAACGCGGCACCGATGTCTGGGTCCACAACCTGTTCTACAATCAACCGGCGCGCGGCAAGTTTCTAAAATCGCTGACCACGGAAAACGCGCAGAGCATGGAGATCGTTTCCAGGCTGGCGATCGCGCACCCTGAGATCGCGTTCCGGGTGACCGTCGATGGTCGTGAGGCGATGCGGACCAGCGGATCCGGCCGTATTGACGAGACGGTCGCCGAAGTCCTCGGCGCCGCCGTCGCCCGCGAATTCGTTCCCATCCGGGCCGAGACGGATGAGGTGAAGGTGACAGGATTTGTCTCCCGGCCGACGTTGACGCGTCCCACGCGGGCCGGCCAGTCGTTCTGGGTCAACCGCCACCCGGTGAGCAACCGCGTGCTGTTGCACGGATTTGACGCCGGTTACCGCGCGGTGCTGCCAACCGACCGGCACCCCTACTGCGTCATCATGGTGGACGTGCCGCCGGGTTTGGTGGACGTGAACGTTCACCCCCGCAAGGCCGACGTTCGCTTTCAGCGCGAGCAGGCCATTCATTCAGCGGTCTACCACGCCGTGCGGGATGGGCTGCTGGCTGCCGACCTCAAGCCCGGTTTCGACACCGAGCCCCTGCTGCCTGCGCCCGGATTCGGCGAGATGCACCCGCTTCTGCCGTTCCAGGGCGCCCCGCTGTCGTTCACGCCTCCCCCGCCGGCTCCAACCGCGAGCCTGATGCCGGTGCAGCGGGCCGATGACGACGATCGCCTCGACGAAGAGACCGATCCTTTCGCGGGCACTACACCACAAGCGGATGCCGCGCCACCGGCGCCCGAAACGGCGACGCCGACACCGATTTCCAAGCCGTTTCGCGTGCTCGGTCAAATCCAGAACACGTTCCTGGTGGTGGAAGGCGAGCGCGGGCTGATGCTGGTCGATCAGCACGTGGCCCACGAACGCGTGCTGTACGAAGAACTTGACCGCCAGATGTCGTCCGGCGCGCCGGAACAGCAGCACCTTCTGCTGCCGCTCACGGTCACGCTGGAGCCCCGCGAGTTCGCCGCCTGGAACCTCCATCACGACGCGCTGACGACCGCGGGTTTCGAGATGGAGGAGTTCGGCCCGGAGGCAGTGCTCATCCGCGCCGTGCCCGCCCTGCTGGCCGCACGATTCAGCGAGCGCGATTTCCGCGACCTCCTGAACGATCTGGCGGAAGGCGGGGCGGTTGGCCAGCGCAACCACGACCTGCGCGACCACATCCTCAGCACGGCGTCATGCAAAGCCGCCATCAAGGCCGGCGCACCGTTACAGCCCGAGGAAATGGCCGGCCTGATGGAAGCGCTGTTCAAGACCGCGAATCCCTATCTCTGTCCCCACGGCCGCCCCATCATCCTCCACCTTTCGGTGGACGAGCTGATGAAGCGGTTCCAGAGAGCGTGAACGTGGGAAGTCAGCAGGTCTTCGCGCGCCGTCGCCAGATCACCAGCGGCACCAGCGCTGTTGCGAAGAGAGAGAGACTCCCCGGCTCCGGAACCGCGTTCACCGGAGTAAGACGGAATGCATGGCGCTGCCCATTCACGAATCCCGTTCCGGCGATCTGACCGGCGTTGTTGATATCGCTCGCGTACCACAGCGTCCAACCCAGCGCCGGGTCGATCAGGTCATTCAGTCTTCGCCCACCGGTCGTATCGAAGACCCACGGGTCTCG
The DNA here is from genome assembly GCA_036504095.1 of Armatimonadota bacterium. Classification (NCBI taxonomy): domain Bacteria; kingdom Bacillati; phylum Armatimonadota; species Armatimonadota bacterium. The sequence continues at coordinate 94,102 of DASXVS010000071.1, forward strand.
ATAAGACTCCAGGCCATCGGGGGCTGTCACGACAGTAACCGCACCCCCCGCCACACCGCGGTCGTTAAGCGCGGTGGCAAAACCGGGTTCATCGATCTTCGTCACAGTCCCATCCGCCCACCGGATGGCTGCGTAGGATCCCGACCCCGTTCCAGCAATGTCTCCACGGTTATTCAGCGCGCTGCCCCATCGCATGGGGGCCATATCGACCGGTCCGTTGTCGAAGTTCCAGGCGCCTCCAACGGTGTAGCCTTGGTAGCCGCGATAGGAAGATGTGTATCCATAGATGATCGTCCCAGCGTCGTTGATACCGTTGACTACGGCAAGGTCCAGCCAAGGGTCAGACGATATGAGTTGCTGGAAACCAGTGTCCGAGACGTACGTCACAGTCCCCAGGCCGCCATATGCGACGTCGCCTCGACTGTTTGGGCGAGTTACGGTCGCGCCGATAGCCGGATCAGTCTGCTCCTCCCCTAGCTTTACCACGCCCACCCCGTCGGAGTAGCGGAAGACAGATGCAAGGCCATAGCCGTAAGTCGACGCCGAATCGGCAAAGGACACCTGGCCATGATCATTGATTCCTCCCAAGGTGACGCGGCCATAGCCAGAAGCAAGAGCCTCAGATCCAAAGCCGTCCGAGTACCGGATAACTGACCCGTCCCGAACGTACGCAACCTGCCCCAGTTCATTCACAGCGGCTTTCTGAATAGAGGCTGGACCGAGGTCAAGGAGTGAGTATAACGGCGCAGCCGCGTGAGCGCCGGCTGACAGGAGTAGGAATGTACACAGCGTAGAGATTATCCGCATCGCTCGTTCCTTTCGCGATAAGCGCCAATCGGGCGAGGGCCGCCCCGGGTTCTTGCGACTGGGCGCGGGCCAAGTTAGCGTGCTAGCATCCACTGTGTTGACGATTTGCGTCAGCGCACCGTTCCGCCCGTTGTGATGTCACACCAGCGTCAGGACGCCATCAATCAGGACGATCCCCTCTTCACCGCGCGCCGCGTTGGCGAGATGCCTGCCGACGAGCGCCCGCGCGAACGCCTCAAGCGCCTCGGCCCCGGACCGCTGAAAACCTCCGAGCTCCTCGCGATCCTCCTGCGCACCGGGACGGCCAGCCTCTCGGTCCTGGATGTGGCGGAGCGCCTGGAGCGTGAATTCAGCAGCCTGAAGAACATCTCGAATGCCGAAATCGATGAGCTGGCGCGGACACACGGAATCGGCCCGGTGAAGGCCATCGAGCTGAAGGCCGCGCTGGAGCTGGGGCGGCGCCTCGCCGGGCATACGGACGAGGCGCGGAGGACGATTACCAAGGCCCAGGACGTGGTGGCCGAAGTCCTTGATATGGTCACACTGCCTGTCGAGGAGTTCCGGATCCTGCTCCTCAACACGCGCAACCAGGTTATTTGCCAGCGGACCATCAGCCGCGGCACCCTCAACGGCAGCCTGGTGCACCCGCGAGAGGTCTTCCGCTTCGCGATTTCGCAGGGCAGCAATTCGCTGATCTGCGTGCACAATCACCCGAGCGGCGACCCTTCCCCGAGCGATGATGACCTTGCCATTACCCGCCGGCTTGTTGAGGCGGGCAAACTGATAGACATCCAGGTATTGGACCATGTTATCATTGGTTCAGGGCGTGTCGTCTCGCTTCGCGATCGCGGCCTGATGTAGGCCCGGCTCAGGGACCGTGCCCGAGGGAAGATGATAGCATGCCCATCAATATCAGAGCGATGGCGGCCCTCGCCATCCTGGCGGTAACAACTATGACAGCCAACGCAACCAGTTACTTCGGCAAGACCGACGTGTTCGCAACCGCGGCCCAATTCGCCCATATCCAGGACTCCGGAGCGCGATATGACGAACGCGCCGGGGGCTTTCGCCTTCTGGATGACCCCGCCGGCGGCTATGTGAAGGATGGTTCCGTGATCTCTGAAGGCCTCCACTACGGCTTCGGCTTCAATACCGCCGTCGCCTCGTGGAACGCGGACTGCCCCGCGGGAACCTGGGTAAAGGTCGAATTGCAGACAAGTACAGACAACGGCGCCGACTGGTCTCCGTGGTTCGAGATGGCCATGTGGGGCGACCCTGTCTTTGTAGACAAAGATCTCCCCTCGGGCAAGGTCAAGGCGGGCAAAGAGGGCAAGGTCAACGAGGATACGCTGGAACTGGCCGCCAAGGCAACGCGCCTGCGTTACCGCGTGCGCCTGCATACGGAATACCCGGCGGTCACGCCGGTGGTCTCCCTGATTGCCGTCACCGTAGTTGATAAAACGCACGAGGTTACCCCGGACGACGGACCCGGCCCCGCGTGGGGCAAGGAGGTGGCGGCCGATTTCCGGTCTCAGCTCTGGGAGGCCGGCGACATTTCATGGCGCATCTGCGGCCCGACTTCCATGGGCATGGCGCTGACCTCTCACGGGGTGAAGCTGCCCACCGCCGAGGTTGCCCGTGCAGCGTGGGACAACGTCAACCGGATATACGGCAACTGGCCGTTTCTGACTGCCGCCGGAAGCGACCTGATGCGCCGCAACCTCGACTCCATTCCTTCGCTCCCGGGCAAGCGCAAGGTATGCCACGCGTACGTGTCTTGGCTTCCCGGATGGAAGCCTGTGGAAGACGAAATCCTCAAAGGCAACCCGGTTGTCATCAGCCTCGCGTTCGCCAAGGGCGTCCTGAGGGGTGGCCCGCTTGATGAGACGGACGGGCATCTGATCCTGGTGCGCGGGTTCACGAAGGACGGCGACGTCATCTGCAACGATCCGGCCAGCCGCACCGAGAAGGGTGGCCGGGTTATCTACGACCGGAAGGAACTGCTTGAAGCCCGGAAGGGCGGCCCGATTATGGTGTTCCACCCTTACGACTAGCCACCCCGTGCTCGCCGGGAACGGTGGGCACGGCGCGACCTTGCTTTCCCTGGTTCAATCAAGGTTACCCGTCATGGAACACTGTACTTGAGATACAGGATGTCGTGGGGACATACTCAAGCAAACAGTCCCCCAAATGGCGAAAGGAACCAGGTTGGAATCGATCAGCATCCGCGAAGCGGCGGAACGGCTTGGGGTGAGCCACAAGGTCATCCGCAGGCTGATTTCGCAGGGTACTCTGGAAGCGTACAAGCGCCCGGGTTCCCATGGCGCGGAATGGCGCGTCGAAGTGGCTTCGCTGGCGGCCTATCAGGCGGGACAGTCGTCGCCCCGGCACAACCCGGTCAGCCGCGTCCGCCTCTCTGTTCCCCCACCCGCGCCGTCGCCGTCGACCGAACGTCCGGAACCGGAATCGTGGGAAGGTGAGCGGGCCTTTTTGCGCGAGCAAATCTGTCGGCTTACCGACCTCCTCTCCGCGTCTATGGGGAAGGCGCCCCTGTACGCAGCGGAAAGGCCATCTTCAGAGGTGATGGGCGTCGAAGCCATCACCGTAACCTCCGCCCTGCAAACCTCGCTGGAGTCTGCGCGTCACGAGGGGATCTCTGGTATCGAGCTGTGCACGATCAAGGTTCTCTGGGGGCGCCCCGTTCTCTGGCGAACGGAAGTCACGGACACTTCCGATGTAGCCGCGCTGGTTCAGGCCATCCTGTCGGACACGGCGGTTTGGGCGGCGCCCGCCGAGGAACTCGTGTACATCTGGGCGCTCGGTGCGGAGCGGGAGGTCCTCTGGGGGACCGCGTGCGGCCCGGGATGGTTCGGACCGGAATTCGAGGAGACCCTGCGCAACTGCCGCGTGGAACGCAGGTAGAAATGTCGAAAAGGGGGAGCCGGCCGGCTCCCCCTTCCACGGTTTCAGGCTGACCGGCCCCGCTTAACCTTCGGCGATCGCTGCGCTGACGGCCGCGCCGATCCGGGATGTGGACGCCAGCGTCTTTCCCGGCTGCATGATGTCCGCCGTCCTAAGCCCCTGGCGCAGCACGGAAGAGACCGCGGCATCCACCACGTCCGCTTCTTCGTTCAGGCCGAAGGAATAGCGCAGCATCATCGCCGCGGAGCGGATGGCCGCTATAGGGTTGGCGATGCCCTTGCCGGCGATGTCCGGCGCGGAGCCGTGGATGGGTTCATAGAAGGCGGGAAGGCTGCCGTCCCCCAGGCTTGCCGAGGGCAGCATGCCCAGACTGCCGACAAGCATGGATGCCTCGTCGGAAAGGATATCCCCGAACGTGTTCTCGGTGACGATGGTATCGAACTGTGCGGGATTCCGGATCAGCTGCATCGCGCAGTTGTCCACGTACATGTGGTCCAATGCCACGTCGGGATACTCCTTCGACACGTCGATGACGACTTCGCGCCACAGTTGGCTGCACGCGAGTATGTTGGCCTTGTCGACGGACGTCAGTTTGCTCTTCCGCCTGCGGGCCGCCTCGAACGCGACCCGGGCGACGCGCTCGACTTCCGGTGCCGAATAGGCCATCGTATCCACGGCGGAATCGCCCTCGCGGCCCTTGGGCCGACCGTAGTAGAGGCCGCCTGTCAATTCGCGTACGATGAGGATGTCTACTCCCTTCCCTACCACCTCCGGCTTTAGAACGGAGAGGCCCGCCAATTCGGCGTCGATGGACGCCGGGCGAAGGTTAGCGTAAAGCCCCTTGCGCAGGGTAAGGAGTGCGACTACTTCCGGTCGCTGTGCGGGGGGCACGGTGCTGTCGCGCGCGGGATCACCCACAGCGCCGAAAAAGATCGCGTCGCTGTCGCGGCAGACCTTGACGGTTTCGTCCGGCAGAGCAGAACCCGTGGCATCGAACGCGGCCCACCCTACCAGGGCTTCTTCGAAGGCAAACGCATGCCCGAACCTTGCCGCTACCGCGTCCAGGGTCCTTCGAGCTTCCCCCACGACCTCGGCGCCGATCCCGTCGCCCGCCAGTATCGCAATCTTCTTGTTCATAACTCCCTTTCGCCTTCAGCCAAGATCATACCACAAGCGCTCCATAAACGGCCGGAAACCCACTTCCCGCCAGAACGCCATTGCCGCGGGGTTGTCTGTGGAAACGCTCACCCGGATGCTCTTCAGATGACGCGTTTCGAACCATGCGCGCGCTTCGGCGAAGAGGCGGCGGCCCACTCCCAATCGCCGGTACGACGGGGACACGCAAGCGTCCGTGATGTACCCGAAATCCGGATGCGCAAACACCGCGCCACCATACTCCACTCGAGCGGCTAGAAATCCGGCGATGGCCCTTTCCGACTCGGCAATCCAGAGCATATGGTCGGGTGAGCGCATCGCCGTTGACTTCAGGTGGCGTAAGAATACTTCGCGCGAGCCGGTGCTGCGCTCGTACCGCGCGTCGAGGCGGAGGTGATAGTCCATCAGCTCCTCCCAGAGGTCGGCCACCGCCGGCAGGTCCTGAACGCGGGCCACACGCACCAATACAGCAGGCTGAGTGTTCACCATCAGCGATTATCAGGCTCCGAGCATGCCCGCGGAACGCGCGTATTCAAATACATCGCCGGCTTCAAGTATCGGTAGAATATCGCCCAGCGGCTTCAGCGCAAACTCTTCGCCCGTGGTGATATCGTACAGCGTATTGGATTCCAGATCGACGCGAACGGTATCGCCGGTGCGCACCCGGTCCACAAGACGCTCGGGGGTTTCGTACGGAATCAGGTATCCGCCGTTCACGGAATTGCGGAAAAATATCCGTGCATAGAACTCCGCTATCACCACCTTGATCCCAGCCTCCGCCAGCGCCAGGGGAGCGTGTTCGCGGGACGACCCGCACCCGAAGTTCGTCCCGCCGATGATGACGGTGTAATCGCTCTTGCCGGACTCGCTGTCCACAAACGGCACATGGCCCCCGGGAAGACCCGCCCCTTCCGGAGGGACGCTGGAGAGCGCGTAGACACCAAACATTCGTCGTTCCTCGGGGATGCTTGTGCTGAACACGAGGTGTTCCGCCGGGATGATCTGGTCCGTGTCTATATCATCACCCAATACATATACCTTACCTTCGATGCTTGTTTCCATTATCTACTCCTCGGCGGCGCCATCGAGAGCGTGGCGCCCAATCCAATCATCCACAAACTGCCTGGCGGACCGGCCGCTGCGGCCGTGGCTTCGACCCCAGGCCGCCGCGGCCGCCCGGACTTCGGCCGGATCCCCCGCCCGCCGATCGCGTTGCGCCAGTGCGTCTACAACGGCGAGATACCAGGCCTCGGTCGGTGCGGGGAATCCAAGGCGCAGACCGAACCGGTCCGCGAGAGAGGCCTTCTCTTCGGCCGCGTCACGCACGTGCAAATCGTCATCGTCGGTCCATGCATTGTCGCCGGCCCGTTTGGGCATGAGATGGCGGCGGTTGGCGGTTGCCACCACGCGCACATTCGCCGGCATCGCCTGCACGCCGCCTTCCAGGATCGCCTTCAGTTCGCGCGCCAGCGGATCGTGGTCCTCAAACGCAAGATCGTCCAGCAGCACAATAAACGTGTACGGCAGATCCGCGAGGAGGTCCACAACGGACGCCAGGTCCAGCAGTCCCGAGCGGCGCACATCAACGAGCCTGAGCCCTTCAGCGCAATGAGCGTTCAGCGCCGCCTTCACGATGGACGACTTACCGGTGCCCCGCGCGCCCCACAAGAGCACATGGTTGCACGGCAGTCGGCTCATCAATTGCCGCACATTGCGGTCGAATGCTGCCCACTGTGAGTCCACCCCTACGAGATCCTGCCGCGTAACGGGGTCCACATGGCGGACGGCCTCAAATACGCCACGATCTACCCTGACGCGGTACCGGAACGCGGCGAACGAATCGAAGTCCGGCGGCGCCAGAGCGTTATCCTGGGCGCTCATCAGGCACCCCACGCGGGTTACAAACGCATCCATTGCGCGTGCCAGGTTGTCTGTGGCCTCTAGACTCACAACGTCCTCACCGTTCACCATACAAACGCATCATCCCGGCAGTCAAACCAATCGTGACGGCCAAACGGCGCCGGTATCGGCTATCCTCATCGTATGTTTTCCGGAAGGTCAGAGTGCCGAGATGCCTGAACTCCCCGATATTACAATCTACATCCGCGCCATCGAGAAGCGGACACTCGGGAAACGCCTGCTCGGATTGCGCCTCTCAGGCCCATTCTTTCTGCGCACCGTAACTCCGCCTGTCTCCGACCTGACAGGGCGCTCCGTCGTCGCCATGCACCGCCTCGGCAAGCGCATTGTGTTCGAACTCGAGGACGACCGGTTCATCATTCTGCACCTGATGATCGCGGGGAGGCTCCACTGGAAGCCCGCCTCCGTGAAAATCGGCGGGAAGGTGGCGCTGGCGGCGCTTGACTTCGATACCGGGTGCCTGCTCGTTACCGAAGCCGGGACGAAGAAGCGCGCATCGCTCCACCTTGCCCGAGGCAAGGATGCTCTCGCTGCCTACCGCTCTGACGGCTTGGACCTGTTTGCCTGCTCGCAAGAGCAGTTCCGCCATCGGCTGCGTTCCGAGAACCACACCATCAAGCGCGCCCTCACCGATCCACACCTGTTCTCGGGCGTCGGAAATGCATATTCGGACGAGATTCTGCACCGCGCCCGCATGTCACCTTTCGCGCTCACCTCCACGATGACCGAGGAGGACATAGCCCGCCTTCTGGCATCCGCACGGGATGTGCTCTCCGAATGGATCGATCGCCTCGCCGCCGAAGCGGGCGACGACTTTCCCGAAAAGGTGACCGCGTTTCGCGAAGAAATGGCCGTTCACGGCAAGTACGGGAAGCCGTGTCCCGTGTGCGGCTCTCCAGTCCAGCGCGTCGTATACGCGGAGAACGAGATGAACTACTGCGTCACCTGCCAGACTGGGGGGAAGCTCCTCGCAGACCGCGGACTATCCCGCCTCCTCAGATCCGACTGGCCGCGGACTCTGGATGAACTGGAAGGTCTGCGCCGAACCCCAGGCTCCGGACCCTGAAGGACCGCAACGTCCGCTATCTTACTTCCGGTCGAATCCCAGTGCCCCGTCAACGGCATCCCGTACCCTGTCTAGCGGAATGGGGCCGCAGCCGACATCGAGACATAGGTTCCGGAGTCGCGAAAGGGCAATGCTCTTCTGGAGGCCAAGAGCGGCTTCGATTTCTAGTTTGCCTAAGACGTAGAACTCCCACTGGGCGACGTCGAGAATGTGACATTCCTCGCGGCATTTTGCCGTATGAACACAGAATACGTAGCAGTCGGCCGCTCTCTGCAGCGAATCGCCAAGCGTATTCGTCTGAGCATCCCAGGGAAGACGCTGCCGGATGTCAAAGACAATGCGACTTGGGCCAAACTGTGGCCAACTCTGTACGTAGCCGGACGACTTCACTTCGATGCCGCAGTCTCGATAGCGGAGATCTACGGCATCCCATTCGATACGAGCACAATCCACCACTTCCAGAGCTTTGCCTATCAGGTATTCGGCGAAAACGCTGCGAATCCCGTTGCTCACCACGTCGGAATACGCCCAGGACCAGAAATCCCCGACGGTGGACCTTTCAATCCCGGCAATCTGTGTATCGTGAGGAATCGGCCTCGTCACACATACTCCCGCGGGTCTGTTATGTAGCCATTCAGGGCGCTGGCGGCGACGGTCATCGGGCTGGCAAGGTAAACCTTACCTTCCTTGCTGCCCATCCTGCCCGGGAAGTTGCGGTTCGTCGTGCTGATGCAGGATAGCGCGCTGTTCAGCCGCCCGAAAGTGTCGGAAGGCCCGCCGAGACATGCGGCGCAACTGGCCTGGCCAATCTGGGCCCCCGCCTCCTGGAATATCTGCCAGAGGCTCTTCCCGTCCACCTTCTCCGTCCAAAGCGCCGCCGCCACTTCCGTGGTGGAAGGCACGACAAACGTGTCCATCTTGACCGTTTGCCCCTCGAGTATTCTCGCCGCCGCGATGAAGTCGGTGATCTTGCCGCCGGTGCACGAGCCGATGTAGGCCCGGTCCAGTTTTGTGCCCTTCAGTTCGCGGGCGGTTGTCTTGTTGTCCGGCGAATGCGGTTTCGCGACCGTCGGTTCCAGCTTGCTCACGTCGTAGTGGCGCTCGGAATAGAACTGCGCGTCGGCGTCGTTCGCCATGGCTTCGTAGTCGGACTTGGTTCCCGCTTTCCTGGTTCGCGCGTCCACGAAGTCCAGCGTCTTCCGGTCCGGCGCGATGATGCCGTTCTTGCCGCCAGCCTCGATCGCCATATTGCAGAGCGTCATGCGCTCTTCGATATTGAGGTCACCTATCGCCTGGCCGGCGAACTCAAGCGCGCGGTAGGTTGCGCCGTCCACGCCGATGTCGCCGATAACCTGGAGGATCAGGTCCTTCGCCATGAGATAGGGCGGCATTTCGCCCTCGAAGACGAACCGCATCGTCGGAGGAACCTTCAGCCACAGCTTGCCGGTGCCCAGGATGAAGCCCGCGTCCGTATTCCCGATGCCCGTCGCGAACTCGCCGAAAGCGCCCGCCGTGCACGTGTGGCTGTCCGTTCCGAAGAGCACCTCGCCCGGTCGGGTGTGACCTTCCTCGGGCAAGGCAATGTGGCACACTCCCTTGTAGCGCGTCGAGTTGACGTCGTAGTAGTACGGCAGATCTTGTTCCTTCACGAAGTCGCGAAGAATGTCGACGTTGCGGTGCGCCTTTTCATCGGCTGTGAAGATGTAGTGATCCGGGATGATGACGACCTTGCTCTTGTCCCAGACCTTTGCCTCTGCGCCGAACTGCTCTTTGAAGATCTCGATCGTGCCAGGACCGCACACATCGTGCGTCATCAGCACGTCCACGTCCACCCAGATATTTTCACCCGGTTCCACGCTTGCCTTACCGGCATGCTTCGCCAGGATTTTCTCCGTCATTGTCATAGACATATCAAAACGCTCTTCCGTCATTGTGGGCGGCCCGTGTGGGACGCCCGTCTGGTTATACCCGGTCTGTAACCGTTTCCTCGCTCGCGGGCTTGCCGGCGCCGCAGCGCGCGGCTATTTTGTTGATGGCCTGGATGTATGCCTTGGCGCTTGCTTCGACGATATCCAGTGCGCTTCCACGCCCTGTGAACACGTGTCCGTCCAGTTGCAGACGCACCGTCACATCGGCCAGCGCGTCGGTGCCGCCCGTGACGCCGTGGACCATGTAGTCCTTGAGAGTGTACGGGATATTCACGATCTTGTCGATTGTCTTGTAGACGGCGTCCACGGCGCCGACCCCGGTCCCCGTCTCCAGGACGGCGCTGTCCTCGTGTTTCAACACGACCGTGGCGGTGGGATAGCCGTCCAGTGTCGTGTAGACGGTCATGTGGTCGAGGGCCCACTGCTCCGCGACAGCGTACACCTCGTCGGAAACAATGGCTTCGAGGTCGGCGTCATATATGTCCTTCTTGCGATCGGCCATGTCCTTGAATCGGGCGAATGCGCGATTCAAGGCGTCCCGGTCCAGCTCGAAGCCCAGTTCCACCAGTCGTTTCTCGAAAGCGTGCCGGCCGCTGTGCTTGCCCAGTACCAGGCGGCTCTCAGCGAGACCTACGTCGGCCGGATCCATTATTTCGTAAGTGGTCCGTTCCATCATCACGCCGTGCTGGTGGATGCCGGCCTCATGGGCGAAGGCATTGGCGCCGACAATGGCTTTGTTCGGCTGGACGGCTGAACCAGTGACGTCGCTCACAAGCCGGCTCGCCCGCACGATCTCGCGCGTATTGATGCCAGTCTCCAGGCCAAACGCGTCTCCGCGCGTTTTGAGGATCATCACGATCTCTTCGAGGCTTGCGTTTCCCGCACGCTCACCGATGCCGTTGATGGTGCACTCCACCTGTCGCGCGCCCGCGGTGCAGGCGCTCAGGCTGTTCGCAACCGCCAGCCCCAGATCGTTGTGGCAGTGTACGCTCAGCGTGATGCCGGACGTTTCCGGCACGCGTTCGCGAACAACGATGATGAGTTCGAAATACTCGGTTGGCGTGGTGTAGCCCACCGTGTCCGGCAGGTTGATCGTGGTTGCCCCGGCGGCGATGGCCACCCGGACGACCTCGCACAGAAACCCGATGTCGCTCCGCGTGGCGTCCTCGGCGCTGAATTCCACGTCCGGCGTGTAGCTCTTGGCGCGGCGGACCGCCTTGTCCACCATCGCCAGCACTTCCTCGCGCGTCTTCTTCAGCTTGTATTTCAGGTGGATATCGCTTGTGGCGAGAAACGTGTGGATGCGCGCGTTCTTGTTGCCTTGAATCGCTTCCCAGCAGCGGTCGATGTCGCCGTCGCTTGCCCGGCACAGGCCGCAAATGGTCGGCCCCTGAATGCGCTCCGCGATCGCCCGCACCGCCTCAAAATCACCGATGCTTGCGGCGGGGAAGCCGGCCTCAATCACATCAACGCCCAGCCGCGCCAATTGATTCGCGACTTCCAGTTTCTCTTCCAGGTTCATGCTGGCGCCGGGCGATTGTTCGCCGTCGCGCAGCGTCGTATCGAAAACCTTTACGGTATCAGCCATTGTTTTTGCCCCTCATTGTTTTTCGGCGGAGTCAAGCCCGCCGGTCCACTTGCCACTTTTCAACATATCCACACTACACGCTGTGGATAACCTTGTCCGCCCTTTCGGGCAAGGTAAGGAGGAGTCCGCCCAGGGGCATCGAGCGGTACTGGTTTTCGGTTATGTGCTGCATTATCTCCTCCTTTGCAGAGGGCTGTGGGCTGAGGGAGGAGGGCTGAGAAAGGAATCACTCAGCCCTTCCGCGCCTCAGCCCTCAGCCCTATCGAATCACTGCAGGTCTTTGGCGCTTCCCTGCTCGCCCTTCTTGAGCCAGCTCATCATGCCGCGCAGTTCCTTGCCGACCTTCTCAATGGGGTGCTGCGCTTCGGCGCGGCGCATCGCGTTGAAGGAAGCCCGGCCGCTCTGGTTCTCCAGGATCCATTCCTTCGCGAACTGCCCGCTCTGGATCTCCTTCAGGCACTTCTTCATCTCCGCCTTGACGCCTTCGTTGATGATGCGGGGGCCGCGGGTGAGGTCACCGTACTCCGCCGTGTCCGAGATGCTGTAGCGCATACCAGCGAGGCCATGCTCGTACATCAGGTCCACGATCAGTTTGAGTTCGTGCAGGCACTCGAAGTACGCGCTCTCCGGCTCGTACCCAGCTTCAACCAGCACCTCAAATCCTGCCTTGGTCAGCGCCGTCAGCCCGCCGCAAAGCACAACCTGCTCGCCGAAAAGATCGGTTTCCGCCTCCTCGCGGAACGTAGTTTCCAGCACGCCCGCCCGCGCCCCGCCGATGCCGGCCGCCCAGGCCAGGCCGATCTCGTGCGCATTGCCCGTCGGGTTCTGGAGTACCGCGATGAGGCACGGAACGCCGGAACCTTCCGTGTATGTACGCCGGACGAGGTGCCCCGGTCCCTTCGGGGCGATCATGAAGACGTCAACATCGGCCGGCGGAACGATCTGGCTGAAATGGATGCTGAAACCGTGCCCGAACGCGATGGCCTTGCCGGCGGCGAGATTGGGGGCGATTTCGCTCTTATAGACGGCGCCCTGGACTTCATCGTTGATCAGGATCATGATCACGTCGCCACGCCTGGTTGCCTCCGCCACGCTGACGACCTCGAAGCCGTCGCGCTCGGCCTTCACCTGGCTCTTGCCCGGGCGTAGCCCGATAATCACGTTGCAGCCGGAATCGCGCAGGTTCTGCGCGTGCGCATGTCCCTGGCTGCCATAGCCGATCACCGCGATCTGCTTGCCCTTCAAAATGCCCAGATTTGTGTCTTCTTCGTAATAAACCTTCGCCGCCATGTCTGTAAGATCCTTTCCTGCGATCAGTGTACCAACCGGGAGGCTTTAGCGCCGTCCCTTGCTTTTCCCGCCTGCCAGGTAGACGATAGTGCCCACCAGGATCAGGCCAACAAAACTCTCCACCTGATGCGTCTTAACGTACGCGCGCACCGGTTCCAGGAACGGGGCATTGCCCGCGCGGGTGGCAACGGCGATGGTGTAGCCAACGCCCAAACCCACCAGGAACAGCAGCGTTTCACGCAAAGCAGATTGCATCTAACGGCCCTCCAGCATCGGCGCCTGAATCCCGCGCTCGCCATACGCCGTCGTGGCGCCGCGAGCCATGACGATGGCTCCCGTCCGAACCGTTTCCTTGATACCATACGGGTGCAGGAGACGCTCAATGGCGTCAATCTTGTCCGGTTCGCCGGTCACTTCGAGCGTGAACGTGTCTTCGGGGCTCATGTCTACGATGTTTGCGCGGAATACATCGGCGATCTGCATGATTGCCTGGCGCGACTCCGGCGGCGCCGAGACTTTCACCAGCGCCAGTTCGCGCTGCAGCACTTCCTTGTCCGTGTAGTCCGCGACACGAACGACATCTATGAGCTTGTCCGTCTGCTTGACGATTTGCGCCAGGGTCTGGTCGTCGCCTTCCGCTACCAGCGTGATGCGGCTCACGGTCGGATCGTTGGTGATGCTGACAGCCAGCGAGGCAATGTTGAATCCGCGGCGCGCGAACAGGGACGCCACGCGGGCAAGCACGCCCGGCTTATTCTCGACCAGTACGGTTATCGTGTGTTGCATATTGCTCCCATCTTGACAGTTGCCACGGACCGGAAACCCCGTCCCAGGCGCCCGACACTGAGTTATCACTCCACCCACGTGTGCCCACAATCCAAGCAGCGGTGACGCATGACCTTGACGCGGCCGACATCGCGGTTCCAGTCCACGCGATTGGTGCGGTACATTCCTATGGTGCCAAACAACATGGTGCCCAACGCCGCGGCATCGGATACGATGTCAACGGCGGTCGATACCCAGTCGTTCTTCCATTGGCGCTCAACGTTTGTACCCGCGCACATCGGGCAATGGACGATCGGAGCGGTATCCATAAACGGCACGCCGCTTACCGGCAGCGGCTGCACCGCCACATTCCGAGTCGCGAAACACGTGTTGCACATCTCCTGCCGCTCCGACACGATAAACGGTATTTTCCGGTGGCACACCGTGCAGTAGCGCGGGTTGAACTCGTCCTCCGCCGTCCATTCATCGGACTCTGATTCCGCCTTCGGCGTCAACGCAGGCAGAACCTCTTGTTCGGGCGCTCGCAACGGCTCATACGTCCGGGACGATGACGGGGCCCCTTCCGCTTGAAGCGGTGTCGGTACGTCGAAACCGGGCGGTTGCGCCGTTTCCGTCCCCGCATCCGGGGCCGGCCCAGCCGGCCCCATATGCCTGTCGATGTCGTCCCAGGAATTCATCCGTTATCCGGGGATATTGGCCTTGTCCAGATCCCCTGCCTCCAACGCCGTCGGCGCGCGCAGAATCATGTTGTGCACGGTGCTTCCCGCGGGAATCATCGGAAAGACGTTTCCCTCTTTCAGAACCTGCATGTCGATAACCGTCGGCCTGTCCGTGATATTTCGCGCCGCCTCCAGCGTGCTGACCACGTCCTCCGCCTTGTCGCATCGCAAACTTGCCGCGCCGTACGCTTCCGCCAGCTTCACAAAGTCCGGAGCCTGCTCCATATCCGTTTCACTGTAGCGTCCGTCGAGGAACATTGCCTGCCATTGGCGCACCATTCCCAGGAATTTGTTGTTCAAGATCAGGATCTTGATGGGCAGTTTATTGACCACCGCCACGATCAGTTCCTGGATGCACATCTGAATGCTGCCGTCGCCGGTGATGAGCCAGACCTCGTCGTTCGGGCACGCGAACTGCGCGCCGATCGAGGCCGGCAGGCCGTAACCCATGGTCCCGAGGCCGCCGGATGTGATGAACTGGCGCGGCCGCTTCACCTTGTAGAACTGGGCGGCCCACATCTGGTGCTGCCCCACGTCGGTCACGACCAACGCATTCCCGTTTGTCGCCTTCCAGAGTTCGTCCAGTACATATTGGCTGTGCAGGGCGCCGTCGTCGCGCGGGTAGTCGAACGGGTGCTCCGCCATCCAGCCTTCAACGCGATCGTTCCAGACGGAGCGGTCGCGCAGGGCAACCGCCTGCACCAGCGCTCCTGCCACAGCCTTCGCGTCACCCAGCAACTGCAGGTGCGGGTTCTTGACCTTGCCGAACTCGGCCGGGTCGATATCGGCGTGGATGATGGTCGCGTGCGGTACGAATTCGTCGATTTTGCCGGTTACACGGTCGTCAAAGCGCGCCCCGATGGCGATCAGCAGGTCGCAATCCCGAACAGCCCAGTTCGAGGCCACACTGCCGTGCATTCCCAGCATACCCAGGCTCAGCGGGTCGGTTTCGTCGAAAGCGCCCTTGCCCATCAGCGTCGTGGTGATCGGAATGTTGGTCTTTCGCACCAGCGCATCGATTTCCGAGGCCGCTCCGGCGTTGATGACGCCGCCACCCACATACAGTACGGGTCGCTCCGCCTTGGCGATGAGCTCGGCCGCCGCGTCAATGCTCTCCGGGTCGACCGGATAGTCCACGGTATAGGATCGAGGACGTGTGACGACCTTTTCCGGGTCGTAATCGACCTCGGTCAGCAGCATGTCTTTGGGGACGTCGATCAGCACCGGGCCCGGGCGCCCCGTGCGGGATATCGTGAAGGCCTGCGCCACGGTATCCGCGACCTTGGTGGCATCCTTGACCAGATAGTTGTGCTTCGTGCAGTTCATGGTGATGCCGGTCACGTCCGCTTCCTGGAAAGCGTCCTTGCCGATCATCGGGGACGCCACCTGTGCGGTGATCGCCACGATCGGCGTACTATCCATCAAAGCGTCCGCGAGGGGTGTGACGAGGTTGGTTGCGCCCGGCCCGGACGTCGCAAGGCAGCTGCCAACGCGGCCGGATGCCCGGGCGTAGCCTTCCGCCATGTGCCCGGCGCCCTGTTCGTGCCGGACGAGAATATGTGTTATGCCCGTGGTGCCGTAAAGCGCGTCGTAGATCGGCAACGCCGCGCCGCCCGGATATCCGAAGATGATCTCGACGCCCTCGCGCTTCAGTTGTTCCACCAGGGCCTCGGCCCCATTCATCTTCATAACTCGCTCCGCTCCCAGTTCCGAGTTTCGAGTTCCGCATTCCGAGACTCGGAACTAGGAACTCGGAACCAAAAAGAAAAATCCCCCCGTCCGCTTTGGGACGAGAGGTTGCTCGTGGTACCACCCAAGTTCGCCGACCCGCAAGCGGGCCTGCCTTGTTAAGACGCCATATCGGTGGCGACTACCGGGGAAACCTACTTTGCCGCATCCACTCTCACTGTAGGGCCGGCCTCCATGCCGGTCTTCCATGAGACAGGCAGAGACGCCTGTCCTACTGTGAGCGTTGTGCGGTGTTCAGAATCCCTGCTCCGAGGCGAGCGTTCAGCGGTGGGTGGGACCGGTTCTCAGCTTCAGCCCGGCTCTCTTTGCCGCGCCCGTCCCGCTTACTTCTCCTCATCAACGCGTTTTATGCAATTGTTCGTATCATACCGCACAATCCCCCGCCGCGTCAAATCGGATTGTTCTGCCGGGCGGTGCGTGTCCGATTCAACGAAGGCTCTTTGCGCCATCGGCTGAAGCCGACGCCTGGTTGACGAAGCCGGTTGAAACCGGCTCACCTTGAGCGCCGCAGCGCTCTCCTAATTCTTGCCGGATTTGAGGAGCGGCAACGGCCATCGTTCCCGATCATTCGCCGGAGAAAGCTCTCAACGTCACGCCCTCCGCTCCTGCCGGCGCTGCCGGATGACGTTGAACAGAACCGCTAGAAGAACGATGCTGCCGACCACGGTCCCTTCCCACTCGGAGGGGTTGCTGAGCGAAGGCATCAGGTTGATGCCGCTGAGAATGATCTGCAACAGGCAGGCGCCGAGGACCGTTCCGACGATGCTCCCCTGCCCTCCCATCAACGACGCGCCGCCGATGACCGCGGCGGCCACGGCATTCAACTCGTAGCCGTTGCCGGCGGAAGGATCGCCCTGGCGGTTGTACGCAGCGTAGAGAAGACCCGCCAGCCCGGCCAGAAGGCCGCTGCTGCAATAGGCGAACGCTTTGGTCTTGAAGATGCTCACGCCGGACAGTCGCGTGGCTTCCTCGTTGCCCCCAACGGCGAACACGCATCGCCCGATCCGGCTCCGCCGCATGAGCAAATCGTAAGTGATCGCGACAACGAGCATCACGATGACCGGAACGGTGGTCGCCCACGGATGCCCTTCGAACAGGAGGCCGTTGCTGAGGAAGTTGAACGCATGGAACTGGCTGTCCGGCAACTGGACCGGAACGGCGTGCGTGTAAAGCTGCGACTGGCTGCGCAGGATTACCAGCGTGCCGAGGGTCACCACGAACGGCGGCATCTTGAGGAAATGCACCAGGGATGCGTGAAATACTCCCACCAGCAAGCTCATCACCAGTACGCACACGACAGTGATCGCGAACGCCGCAGGAAAAGGCATCCCTTTGGTGATCTGCGTGAACAGAAGCCCGGTCAACACTCCGTTGAACGCAATCAACGACCCGAGGCTGAGGTCGATCCCTCCGGCGATGATGACCACGGCTTCGCCGATCGCGAAGATCGAGAGCAGCGAAATCTGCCGGCTGAGATTCTGGAGGTTGCTCTGGCTGTAGAACTGGTCCCGCGCTCCCGAGAAGAACAGCGCCACGCACAGCAGGACCACCGCGAGGAGGACGCTCGTTTCCCGCGATCCGACGAGGCCGGCGAGGCGGCCGCGCGGTTTCGTGCTGGACGGGGCGGTCATTGGTTACCACCCGTGTCTCGGCTCGCCCCATCGGCTTCAGCCAATGGGGCGATCACGGCCCCCGACTTCGGTCGATGGAGCGAAACGCGGCGCTGCGAACCAACCGGCGCAGTAGGGAGGCGCGCCATCACGATGACTTGATGCCCAGTTTGTTGAGGTCGGCGACGAACTTATCCACGTTGTCCTTCGTCACAACGGTCACGCCGGTGTCGATGACGCCGTTTGCTGGCATTTTCAATTCCGCCTGCGCGGCGGCCAGGCCCTTCCGGTTGATCTCGGTGAGGAACTGGATACCCAGCGAGCCGAACTTGTAAGGTTTCTGAACGATGGTGTAGTCCACCTGCCCGGCTTTCAGAGCATCGATGGTACCCGGTTCAAGGTCGAAGCAGAAGATCTTATACTGCGCCCGCTTGTGTGCGCTCTGCACGGCCGCGACGATCGCGGGCGGGTTGTATGCCCACACGCCGAGGAATCCCGCGACCTTGTCGCCATACTTGTTGATCACGTCTTCAACGTTCTTGCGCGCCAGCGTCTTGTCCGTCCGGTCCTCCATGACGGCAATGACCTTGATGCCGTGCGGCTCAGTGACGCTTCGAAAGCCGTTAACCCGCTCAGTTGCGTTCGCGGCGCCCTTGTTCCCCACGAACGCGACGATGTCGCCACCCTTGGGAAGGAACTTCAGCGCCGCTTCGCCCGCCGCTTTGCCGGCCTGGAAGTTGTTCGTGCCGATGTAAGCCAACCGGTGCGAGGCCGGTGAGTCGGAATCGATGGTGATGATCGGCACGGGTGGCTTGCCCTTCATCATCAGTTCGTTGATGATCGGCTCAAGGGCCTCCGGATCCATCGCGGAAACCGCGATGCCGTCAACGCCCTTGGACACTGCGTCTTCCAGCAGGCGGCGCTGCTGCGGCACTTCGGACTTGTCCGGCGCGTTGAATGTGGCTTCCACGCCCAAGGCGCGCGCCTCGTCCTTCATGCCGGTGCGCGCCGCTTCCCAGAACGCCGACTGCGCGTTGGATATAATCTGGAATTTGAGCGGGCCGCTGGGCTTGCGCGGGGCTTCGAACAGCTTTGTCACCTCGGCGGACGGGGGTTGCGCGGCGGCGGGCGGTTGGAGGTCAGCGGCCGGCCCCGATCCTCCCGCCCCGCTGCCGGCAGGGGTGGCGGTCTTGTTGCCGCAGGACGAGATGATTGCGGCCGATATCAGAGCCAGGCCAACGGAAGACAAGTGGCGCAATGACACGCGGAACATCGGCAGTCTCCTTTGCTCGATCAATGTTGCCGTCCCGTGACGGCGTGGAGCACGGTGTATACCGGCCGGACACACAGAAAGCGCCGGCGGCTTGATAGAATCATGCCCCCGGCGCCCTCTCAAAGTAAAACTGTGCGAACCGAACCGGACATTCAGCCGGCCTGGCGCAGGTATTCTATGTAGTGCGGGAGCCCTTCTTCCATCGTGACGGCGGGTTTCCACCCCAGCACCTTCGCCGCCAGGCCCGCGTTCAGGATGCTCGTCTGCATTTCGCCCTTGCGCGCTTCCGCATACACCGGAGGATCACTCACGCCGGCAGCCTGTGCGAGGATTTCGTACAGGCGGTTCACGGATGTGCCCACGCCGGTTCCGATGTTGAAGGTGCCGCCGGGGGCTTCCACCCCAGCGAGACACGCTTTCACCACGTCGCTGACGTGTACGTAGTCCCGGACCTGGGAACCGTCACCGAACACGGTGCAAGGCTGACCGTTCAACAGGCGTTTGCCGAAGATCGCCACCACACCCGCCTCACCGTGGGGATCCTGGCGCGGACCGTATACGTTTCCGAACCGGCACACGGTTCCGGGAAGGCCATTCGCGTGATAGTAGTGAATGTAGCGTTCCGCGCACAGTTTGCTGATCCCGTAGGGCGCGATCGGCATGGGCGGCACGGTTTCAGGCGTGGGAATTTCGTCCACATCGCCGTACATTGCGCCGCCGGTGGAACTGAACACGAATCGCTGCGCGCCCGCGGCCAACGCGGAGCGCAGCACGTTTACGGTTCCGTACACGTTGACATGGTTGTCGAAGAGCGGGTCTTCAACCGATCGGCGGACGTCCATCTGTGCGGCGAGGTGGAAAACGGCTTCGGGCGAGAAATTGCGCATGATAGACTCGACGGCGGGATCCCGCACGTCCACCGTCTCAAGGCGCACGTCCTTCGGCAGGTTGGAGGCTTTCCCCGATACGAGGTTGTCGATAACAACCACTTCCGCGCCCTTGGCGCGAAGCGCGTCAACAATATGCGAGCCGATGAAGCCCGCTCCGCCGGTTACTACGGCTCGTTTGATAGTCACGATCTGATCCTTCCCTGAACTCTCGATGGTCCATCGCTATTCTAGCACCGGGATCAATAACGCATAGGATGCGGCGTACGTGATTAGTGCTCGTGGTCATGCGCGATGACGTGCTGGTGGGGGTGAACGTGGACCAGGCCTTCGTGCTCGTGGGCGTGAGCGTGAACGAGATTCACCGAGAGCAGCAGTTCCGTATCGGACAGAATATCAATCGCATCGCGGTCGGCGACAAGGGAGTGTTCTTCGCTGAGCACGAGCGCGCGGTCGGCCAGGTGCGGAACGAGGGCCAGGTCGTGCGTTGCCGTTACGAGGGTTACGCCGGCCGCCGCCAACTGGCCGAGCAGATCCAGCAATACATGCTGGCTTCGAGGGTCCAGCCCTGCAGTTGGTTCATCGAGCAGGAGCACCGACGGGCCGACGGCCAGGAGCGAGGCCAGCGCTACTCGCTTTTTCTGCCCGGCGCTGAGCGTTTGCGGAGGCCGGTCGCGGAGATCCTCCAGATTGAGCAGCTTCAGCGTGTCCTCGATGCGAGTGCGGATTTCATCCTTCGGCAATCGCAATTGCAGCGGCGCAAACGCGATTTCCTCTTCCACCGTCGGGCAGAAGAGCTGAGCGTCGGAGTTCTGGAACAGAAAACCGACTTCCTTGCGAAACCGGGGCCCGAAATCAGACTGTTCCAACGCCTGTTCGGTCAGCGCCGCGCCCATCACCGTGATGCGCCCTTGGGTGGGATAGTACAGACCATCCATCAGGTGCAGCAGGGTTGACTTGCCGCTGCCGTTCGCGCCGAGAAGGACCACTCGCTCACCTGGCTGTACGTTGAACGTCACGCCGCTCAGGCTTTCGGGGTATCGCGGATATGCGAAATGAACGTCTTCGATGGAATAGAGTACCGGCAAGCGCATCACCTCAGCAGAAAGAGGGCCGAGCCCGCACCCAGGACGGCAAAGAGAAAAGCCCAGTCGCGCATATGAAGCGGCGGATCGTCCAACAGACGCACTTCGCCCGTGTACCCGCGCGACAGCATCGCCAGATACACGTTGTTTCCCAACGACTGCGTGCGGCGGAACAGCGAGCCGACCCCGGCGCCCACCCAGGCCTGTTCCTCACGCAGAGTGCCCGCCGAGATGGAACGACTTCGCTTGGCGAGGTGAATCTCCTCGGCGACATGCAGCAGAACGAGCAGATAGCGTTCCATCATGCTCAGCAGCATCACGAACAGGCGCGGCGCGCCGATGGCGCGGAGCCCACGGAACAGCCGGTCCGGGCGGGTGGTCAGGGTCAGCAGTAGCGCGAGTGTCACGCAGACGGCCGTGCGGAGCACGAATCTTGCCGCAACCACGAGCCCTGAATCGGTCACGGCCAGATAGGGCGGCAGATGCCAAGTCCCAGGCGTCAGGAGTCCCGGCCGTACCAGGATCCACACCGGGTGGCCCGGGGTCACTGCGTTCAGGGTGGCGGGCAGGATGATGGCCGCGGAAAACAGGGGGATGGCGAGCAGCACGCGCGCCACGCGTCGTGCCGGTATCCGTGATGCCGCCGCCAGCAGCAGGCAGATCGCATACGCCCCCGCAAGAGTTTCCGGTCTCCGAATGAGCGTCGCCACGATGACCAGAGCGAGAATGCCGACGACCTTGGCGCGCGCGTCAATGCGCTGGAGCAGTCCGCCCGCTTCGGAGATCTCCCGTCCCGACGCCATTTCGGCGACCAGGGAACCGATGCCGGCGATAGCCTTTCGGAGCGGTCCCGACGATGCGCCGGCCCGCCGCTCAGTCCTCCGCGGAAACGGCGACTCGGTCCATCTATCAGCGCCGGCCTGAGGCGCCAGCCACTCCGGTATCGCAGCCATCGCGCTCCTTCCCTCTCATCAGTTTGCCAGCAACCGCGGAGAGCAGCCACAACAGGCCGATTCCAACGAAAGCCGATACGATGTATGATAGGCTCAGCGCGAGCAGCGGCGCCGATTTCTGACCCGGCAGCGCATAGTCCGGCAGTACGGAATGCCAGCGCCCTTCCGCGCCGGCCAGGCCGGACGGGACGTAGCCGGCCATCTTGCCGATTTGCTGCGCGCTCCACTCCCCCCACGCGGAACCACTGCCGAATCTCGCGGGTAGGTACAGTCCAAGCGGTGTCAGAATGGCCAGAACCGTCAGAGCGCGGATGAGCCGACGCTCCAGCGGCACGCCCGCGTCTGTTGAAGTACGCTCACGGGTGGGTATCAATTCCGGCGAAGTGCGCTGGAAATACGCGATCACGAGGCCCGTAACCAGCCCTTCCACCACTCCGAAAACGAGCAGATGCTCTACCGCCATTGCCGGGATGGCGACTTTCAACCCGAACGGGCTGTACAGGGCGTGACCGGCTGCATCGTGCGCCAACAGCGGCTGAATACCGAACATCACCGCCGCGGAAAGCGCGGCGGCGTTCAGTCCCACGTAACCGCCGGCGGCGCCGGCGATAGCGTGCAATCGCGAACTAGCCGGCGCCTTTCCCGATATCAGGCGGTATACCCCCCACCCCGTGAACGGCATGATCACGGCCATGTTCAGGCAATTCGCGCCCAAGGCCGTGATTCCACCGTCACCGAAGAGAAGCGCTTGCAGGATCAGCGCGAGGCTCACCGCCACCATGGCCGCCCACGGGCCGAGGAGAACCGCCACCAGAACGCCGCCCACCGCGTGTCCGGTCGTCCCTCCCGGAATCGGGACGTTGAACATCATGATGAGAAAGGTAAAGGCGGCCGAAAGCGCCAGCATCGGCACCTGGCGGTTCCGCAGGGTTTTCTTGAGCTTCGCAATCGCCGAGGCCCAGAATCCCGCCATCACCACGTACGCCGGAACGTACGTCTGCGGCCCAAGATAACCATCCGGAATGTGCACGCGATATCCCTCTCTCACCACGACCATTCGCCGGCTCTGCGTGCCGGGCGTTCCTACCCCTCCTCGATAATCCACACCCCCTGCGACGCCAACTCATTCGTTCCGCCAACCGCTTTGCCGCTGAGCAGTTCCTTGCCCGCGGGAGCCGACACTTTCACAGGCGCCGGACCGTGGTTGACGACGAAGGTGAAGGTCTTGCCATCCTTCACCCTCTGCCCCACTTCCACGCCCGCCGGTACGTCCAACGGCGCTTGAATGCCGCGCGGACGGAACGCGGCGTTCAGGATGTAACCGCGCCCCTCGGAATCCAGGTCGGTCCCGGCGTACCACGCCTCGCCTTGACCGAACCCGTTGCGCGTGATGGCGGGCTCGCCCTTGTGCCAGCCTTCCGTATAGGAAGCAACGCTTTCCGCGGTCTCCAGTTTCAATCTCTCGACCGCCACGCTGCAGGTGAACGGCGCCGTGAACGTTTCGGCGTCGATGGCCGCTTCGGGAGCGTGAAGCCACGCTTTCTGGACATCGTTTGGCTGCATGGGGTCGATTTCCTCGTTCCAGATGCCAAAGAGTTTGCGCAGCGGGCCGGGATAGCCTCCCAAGAAAGCGAGGTCGTTCTCGTTCACGATGCCGGTCCACAGGCTCCCGATAACGGCGCCTCCGCGCTGTGCGATGCCCTCCAGGTTTTGCGCCACGCCGGGCCGCACCATATACAGCGTCGGCACGATCACCACGTCGAACCGCTCGAGGTCGGCGCTCGGATTCACCAGTTCCACCGGCACGTTCATGGCATGCACCGCCGCATACCATTTCTGCACCTGGTCGAGGTATCGCAGATCCTTCGTTGGACCCGGCGCATGTTCTTGAGCCCACCAGCATTCCCAATCGAACAGGATGGCCACGCGGGCTGGCACCGTCGAACCGATCAACGTGTCGCCGAGCGATTTCAACTCCGCGCCCAGCGCTGCGCATTCCCGGTAGGTTCGCGTTTCGTCGCTGCCGGAATGGTCCACGAATGCCCCGTGGAATTTCTCGAAGCCTCCCTGCCCGCGGCGCCATTGGAAGAACATCACGGTGTCGGCGCCGTGCATAATCGCCTGGTAACTCTGCGCGCGCATCACACCGGGCGCCTTCAGGCTGTTGCGTTCGCCCCAGTTCGTCTGGTCCGGCGTTTGCTCCATGAGCATGAACGGCTTCCCGTCCTTCAGCCCCCGCATCAGGTCGTGGCGCATGGCCGGCAGCCATATGGGGTCGGTCCTCTGCGGGTACGAGTCCCACGAGACGACGTCCAAGTGCTTAGCCCACGCGAAGTAGTCCAGAGGTTTGAATGTGCCCATCAGGTTTGTCGTGATCGGCACGTCCGGTGTGATAGACCTCAGGATGTCTGCCTCGCCGCGGTAGCACGCGAGGCAGCTTTCGCTTTGAAAGCGGTCGTAGTCCAGCAGCATTGCCGGCACGCTCTGGTCACCGTGCTCGGTTGGAGACTGGATTTCGTCCCAATCCGTAAAGGCGTGCGACCAGAACGCCGTGTACCACCTGCGGTTCACTTCGTCCAGAGACCCGTACCGTTCGTTCAGCCACTCGCGGAAGGCCTGCGCGCATTTCTCGCAATAGCATTGCGGGCCGTATTCGTTGCTCACATGCCAGATGGCCAGCCCGGGGTGCTTCTTGTACCGCTCCGCCATCTTCCGGGCGAGGCCCTGGGACAGGCGGCGGAAATTGGGGCTGTTCGGGCAGTAATTCTGCCGCCAGCCATGCTTCCTACGCCGGCCGTCACGATCGACCGGCAGGACATCGGAATACTTGGCGGACATCCAGGCCGGCTGCGCGGCGGTGGACGTCGCAAGGCAGGAATAGACCCCGTTTTCGTACAACAGATCCAGAATCCGGTCGAGCCAGCCGAAGTTGAACTTCTGCTCCTCCGGCTGCAGCTTGACCCAACTGAAAACCGGCAGCGTAGCGATGTTCACGCCGGCCTTCTTCATGAGGCGGACGTCGTCTTGCCATACCTCTTCAGGCCACTGGTCCGGGTTGTAGTCTGCGCCATACCAGATGCACGGCAGTTTCGGGTTTATCATCGTGTCCCTTTCTGTCTACTCGCTTCGTCCACCGAGATATTTGGCGAGGAACGCTTCCGCGGCGGCGTAGAACTTGAGCCTGTTTTCCGGTCGGGCAAAACCGTGACCTTCGTCCTCAAAAACCATATACTCAACCGGTTTGCCGGAGCTTTCCATCGCGGCGACGATCTGGTCGCTTTCCGCCTGTGGAACGCGCGGGTCGTTCGCTCCCTGCGCAATCAGGAGCGGCTTTACGATGTTCTCGACGTGGAACAGAGGCGAACGCTCTTTGAGCATATCCTCATCCTCCACCGCGCGGCCCACCCGGTCATCGAGCATCTTGCGCATGACTTCCCAATACGGAGGGATGGAGTTCAGGAAAGTGAGCAAATTGCTTGGCCCAACGATGTCCACGCCGCAGCAGAAGACTCTCGGTTGGAATGCCAGCCCGCAGAGGACCGCGTAGCCGCCGTAACTGCCTCCGAAGATCGCCACTCGAGCCGGGTCGGCGATTCCGCGTTCAACGGCCCAGTCAACAGCGTCGATCAGGTCGTCCAGCATCTTGCGGCCCCACTCGCGATCGCCCGCGTGCGTGAACGCTTTGCCGAAGCCCTCTGATGAACGGAAGTTAACCTGTAAGCACGCATAACCGCGGTTCGCGAACCACTGCGCCTCCGGATCGTATCCCCATTGGTCGCGCGCCCACGGTCCGCCGTGGACATTCAGCACCATCGGCAGATTCTTGCCATTGGAGCCAACCGGAAGCGTGAGATATGATGGCAAAGTGAGACCGTCGCGCGAGCGGATGTCCACCGCGCTCATCGGGGCGAGCGTGTAGCGGTCCAATTCCGGCCGTGCGGAGAACAGGAACTCAGCCCGTTTTTCGGTGCGATGATACAAGTAGTATCCCACGCTGCCGATGTCGCGCGTGTATTCCACGATCCATCGCGAGTCGTCATCGGTCCGGCTTCCGATGCCCAGGTCGCCGTCGTTGACCGCTTTGAGCGCTTCGAGGTCGGCGCGCAGGGACTCGTCCAATACCTCCCATTCGGTCCGGTGGCGATCGAACGAAACCGCCTGGAGTTCGCGCGAGACGGGGTGAAACACCACGTCTCCGCAGTCGACATCTTCGCGCCCGGCGAGCACCCGAAGGCTTCCGGAGGCTGCATCCAGCAACGCCACCTGCTTCGCGTTCGCGTCCTTGCTGGTCACGATATACAGTCCGGCGCCATCCTCGGAGAAGCTGAGCGGCCCGGCCTCGTCCTCGGGGCCGACGGTATGGACCGATTTCCACTCGCCATCTTCCGGACCTCGGAGCCGGATGTCCCATCCTCCGTCAGCCGTTTGCGCCGCCACGCATCGCACCTGCAACGATGCGTCCGCGACGAACGCCAGCGCATCACCCGGGTTTTCGAGGGCTACCTGCGACTCTCCGGTCGAGAGCGTGACTTCATACACGTCGTGCAATGCCGGGTCGCGCTGGTTGAGCGCCACCAGGATGCGATCCGGCGTGTTTCGCTCGACCGCTACCAAGTGCGCCTGCACGCCGTCCGCCGGCGTGAGATCGCGTACGGCGCGATCGGTGATGCGGACCGCGTAGACGTGCCAGTTCTCGTCACCATCCCTGTCCTGTACATACAGAACGTGCTCGCGGTCGTACGTCCAAGCATAAGCACGGATGCCGCGCCCAGTGTCGTTTGTCAGTGGCTCCGCATCTCCGCCTTCCGCCGCACGCAGCCAGACGTTCAGCACGCCATCCAGCGGCGCGATATAGGCAAGCCAGCGGCCGTCCGGTGACAAACCGGGCCGGGTGAAGGTGGGATTGCCAAACAGGGTTTCTCTCGGGATCAGTGTTGGGGGCATCCGAGGCCTTTCATTTCCGTGCCGTCAGGCTGACTGGCCGAGCACACAGGCCGCCAGAAAGCATTTGAATACCGTGATGTAGTCATCGTGGGTGAATCGCATGGTCCGCTGGGTGATCCGATCCACACCGGGAATCAGCGCAATGCGATCCATCTGCGAGGATTGGAGGACGCTCATTTCCAGTGTGACAGGGGTCTCAAGGGAGAATGGCTCCATATCGCTT
Organism: Armatimonadota bacterium; assembly: GCA_036504095.1. Taxonomy (NCBI): domain Bacteria; kingdom Bacillati; phylum Armatimonadota; species Armatimonadota bacterium. Next base: position 121,007 of record DASXVS010000071.1, read on the forward strand.
GCACGGATGACCGCGCGCGCGGCCGCGTCGCGAATTCTTTCCCTGGCCACCGTAGGATGGACCGCTGTGGCGCTGAATCGCCCGGTCGGCGTCTTCACTGCGGCGGTCTCGACGTTGCCAAGAAGCTCCTCCGCTTCCCGGGCCAGGACGCTGTCGCCGGTGACCAGCGCTACCGGCACACCGAAATACCCGGCGACCGCAGCATTGATGCCGGTTTCGCCGACGGCCTGGCCGTTGAGCCGCACTCCGCTCACCACGCTGCCCCAGTAAGTGTGGTTCAGAACTCCCGCTTCACCGACCTGGGCATGGTAGCCGGTGAGGAAGACTGCGTCGAACGAGTCGTCGATTCCCTGCATCATGCTCAATGGCTTCCCGCCACCCTGATTGAGCAGGGCCGCCGGGTGCAACCCCATGGGTTCAAGGTTGCGCATGGAATTGTGGCTGTCGCAGACCACGATATCGGTGGCGCCGGCCGCGAGCGCGCCTTCGATGGCGGCGTTCACTTCTCCGAGCATCAGCGCGACGGCATGGTCATAGCTCTTGTCTGACGGATTTGTCTGATCCCAGGCAACGATCCCGGCCGTTCCTTCCAGGTCCGAACTGATGAATACTTTCAACGTCTGCTGCCCTCCCCGGGCATCGAGAACTGAGGCCTGTCAATGAGGCGCGAACCCAGACGCCGGCCTCCGGTCTCACTTCCCATTCCCCCACACGACCACCGTCTGACAGATTGCCGGCGCCGAGGCGGGCCACACGGCCTTCTCACCTGCCTTGTCAACAACCTTAACGTAATACTCGAAATCCTCGGTCGCGGAAGGCAATGCCACGCTGTAAACACCGCGCGCAATATGCCGTACGGGGACCGTGCGGAAACTTCCACGCCCCATCGGCCGCCAGCACAGTGTGAAAGAAGCGGGACTGGCTGCCGACAGAACGGTCGCCTGCAACTTCAGGCGTTCGTGGCGCATCGCGGAAGTCCGGACCACAGGTACGAACACACGCAGCGGGCCGGCGTATCCCTTACCGGGCAATGATTCCGGCGGCAGAGCCTTACCAAGGGCAGCCGCAAGGTCGGCGCCCGTTCGCCCCATGAGGCCCGTGCCTATATGCTGTTCCCAATTCGTGATGGTACCCATTTCGCCCGGGCTGCTCACGAAACGAAGCATCTGCGTATAAACCTCTCGCAGATCCTTGACCATAGCGACACGCGCGGGCAGCGCCCGCTCTACGGCCATCCGCGCCTTGTCCGCACCCGGCACAGCTTTCACCTCGCCCATCGCGCGCTCGAAGGTTCCCCAGTCACACCGTAAGCGCGCCGTGGCGCGAAGATACCGGAACTGCGCCAACCAGTAGCCGTACCGGTCGCGCTCGCCGGCGCCCGTTACGCGGATACCCAGCGCCGCAAATTCATCTACGAAGGCATATTCGGGCGCCGCTTCACTCCAAGCCCGGTTATCCGGACCCAGCCCTCCCGGCCCATCGATCCAACCCACGGGTCTCGGCAGTTTTCCGTCCAGTTTCGCGAACAGCGCAGCGGCCGCTGTCCCGATCTCCGGGCCGAACTCCACCGCCGCCCAATCCCGGTAGAAATCGATTATGGGTCGATCGCGCGGTGCCTCCACGATGTCTGCCTCATAGTCTCTCCATGCCGGCCCGCCGCAGTTGATCTTTCGGCTGAACCCCGGAGTTTCCACGGCGATGCCCGCGATGCAGGGGAATTCGACGCGCTTACCGAATGCGATGTTAAGTTTCCCGTCGTTAACCTTTACTCCTGGATAGGTATAGTCCAGCGCACGGTCTTTGCCGACGCGGGCGAACACGTCAAGGTTCTCGAGAACCGGCCGACCCTGGATGGAGACATCAAAAACCCGCTTGCCTGCCTCACTGTAATACGGCTCGCAAAACTTGAGCGTCACCGTATACGTGCCGTTCGGGATCGCCAGGCGGTACGCGCTCATTTCATACCGAACGTCCCGGTAGACCGGCGCCTCCGTGGTGTCCGCGATGGCTGCGCCGGGGAAACTCGATACCTGCCCCTGCACGGTTTCCACCTGCTTCGGCAGCGCGCGACGCCAGGGACTCTGGTCCCACGCGGCTTTGGCCAACGCGCTGACATTGGGACCAACCACCCGCGTCCGCCAGTGGATGCCCATCAGCCCATTACAGCCGTAATCAAGTGCATCGGCGGCGTCCGCCCGCATTCGGCCTGCCCACAGTTGCGGCGCCGTCAGGCCGGGATCGTCTTCGAGCCAGGGGATGGCCCATTTGCCGTGCTTTCTCACGTCGGCGAAGCCCGGTTCAACCGGCGACATTCCGACGCTGCGGTTGATGGCGCTGAGGCTCCAGTCCCGGGGCAGTTCGCGGTCGAGCAGCGAGCGGTCATTCTGCGGCCCCAGCACCCAACCGCAAGCGGCCATTTTGAACGGCGCCTTCGCAGATCGCGCGGCGGCATCCGCTGCTTTCATATCGTTCAAAGTTGCCGAGACCTGTTCCGGGGACGCGCCGTCCCACGTCCAGCCTTCGGGCGTCCAGAGCCAGTAGAAATCAACCGGGCACGCCCGCATCAGCCGTAGGAATATGCCTTTGTACAACTCACGAACAGCCCCGGCGTCCGCGGGGTCCTTGCCGGCCGCCTTCAGCCTCGCCTTGACTTGTGACGGGACGGTGAGCGGTGTTTCGGTTCCGATGCAGGTCTTCACCCCCAGCGCTTTCGCATCGGTAAACGCCGTTCGCAGCATCGAGGCCGCACGGCTGAAGACTTGAGCCCCCTGTTGTGCCGTCGCGGGGCGAGGTGTGAGCCCCCGCATCACATCGGAGCCGTAGTCGTCGCGGTCATAGAGGAGATCGGCCCCGAAAGAGTAATCGGACGTCTTTTTTGCGGTATATCCCCAAGTCGTGAGCGCGGTGTTGAACCACGCGGCCGGGTAGCCGGCATTGACACGTCCGTTCGCGTCCATATCCGAAACCTGCCCGATCCACGTGGCCGGTTCGGCGATAGGCTCAGGATACGTGTGCAGGCCGATGAAGTTCATGCGCAATTTGGGCAGTTGACCGATGACCGCGCGGCAAGCGTCCTCGCTCCACCAGTCGGGACCTTCGGGAAAATCGTGGAACGGCTGGATACCGCGAAGAGCGAACAGGGGGCGCCCGCGCTCGTTGATGATGGGCAGTCGCGCGGGGATGCGCTTATCCGGAATTACATCGCTATGGAGGTAGAACCGGACCCCCAGCCGCTCGCAGAGGGCGTACGCCCCGTACAGCGTTCCGGGCGAGTCACCGCCCGCCACGGTCACGAGCCTTCTATTTCGCTCCGTTGAGGTCTTGAGGAGATACTGTTGAGGCTTCAGCCCGAGCCGCGAGGGGTTGGGGGCATTTGCCACGGTTACCACGTCGCCGGTCCGCGGCGCAATTTCCACAATCTCCGGCATTTCTCCGGTGCGCAGGTAGAAATAGCGCCTCACTTCCAACGCGCCCAGTCGCTCCATCGGCGAGGCCCCGCGGGGACAGACAACCGCCACGCGCGCGCCGCAGGGTGCCGCCAGGGCAAGGAGCACCGGGATGACAGACCTCACGCGCTTCTTCATCGCCTCTACCTCGACAACAAGCCTGATATACGCTACGCGGGACCGGCGGCGGAAACGGGCACGCCGGTGCGGGGATCGCGCCGCAGCACCTTCTCGTAGACGGCGAGGTTGCCTTCCACCATGGCGTCCACGCTGAAGGATCGCTCCATCAAGATGCGGCCCGCGGCGCCTTTGAGCGCTGCCGCGCTGGGATCGGCGATAACGCTCCGCATGGCGTCGGCCAAAGCGGCGTCATCATCGACAGGAACCAGCCAGCCGTCCTCCGGGGGGCTGACCGCTTCGGGAATGCCGCCCACCGGACACGCGATCACCGGTTTGGCGCACGCGAGCGCCTGAAGGATGGCCACCCCCAGTCCCTCCATCCTCGCGGGGTGCACGAGGCAATCGATCGCCGGAAGCACATCCGGCAGGTCCTCCCGAAAGCCGCACCAGACCAGGTGTCCATCGATGCCCAACTCCGCGGCGCGGTCGCGAAGCCGCTGCTCCGAATCCCCTTTGCCGAATACGGCGACACGGAGCTCTGGCGCTTCGTCCGACAGCCGTTTCACCGCGTTCCACAAGACGTCATGCCCTTTTCGTGGGATCATGTGCGCGACGATGGCGAACAGGGGTGCGTCCGGGGCTACGCCCAGCTCGGAGCGCGCAGCAGCCGCCCGCTCGGCATCAGGGTGGAACTGCTCGATATTCACCGCACTGTGGACGGTGGTCACGTTCTCGGCCGCAACCCCGCCCGCGATGACAACCCGGCGGATCGCCTCCGAAATCGCGATGATGTGGTCGAAGAGGTTTTCGTAGCGCCAGCGCACCAACGGCGCATCCCGAAGCGGATAATCCACCCGGCGGGACAAGACTGTCGGCCTGTGGCAGAGGCGGGCAGCGACCGCTCCCAGCGTATCCGCGCCGCGCCGGCTGTGCAGGTGGACGATATCCGGATCGAATGCCCGGATCGCCTTCGTCGCGCCCCACAAGAGACGCGGATCGACGTCGCTGTCGAAGGCCGTGAATTGAACTTCCAGCCCCGCGTCGGCGGCGCGAAGGCCCAACGCGCTCGATTTCGGGCACACGAGGCAAACGCCGTGCCCGCGCATTTTGAGCCCCTGCATCAGATATAAGACCTGCGCGGGGCCGCCCAGCCAATGCCTGCCGGTTTCGATGTGCAGAATCTTCACGCCGCCGCTACCTCACTCAACAGGTCGCTCGCCGCGGCCAGCACGTCGGCCGGAGTGTTCAGGTCGATGGAACGGTCTTCCCACCAATCCCGCTTCTTGACGATGTTGTCCTGGCGCAGGATGGCGCTCTGCCGCAGCACGCGAACGTGGGGTTCGTCCCGCAGCCGATGCGGGTTTGTAGGCCCGAAGATCGCGACCGTGGGCGTTCCCGTCGCCATACCGAAGTGCATCAGCCCGGTATCAACGCCCACGAGCAGCCTGGACCGGCGAATCACCTCCGCCGCATCCCGGAGCGTGGTCTGGCCTGCGACGATGCGCGGACGGACGCTCCGACATAGCCCCGCGATACCCTCCGCCATTTCGACGTCCGCGGGACCGCCGTGGATCACCGCCTCCAGGCCGAACGAATCCTTCAATAGATCGAGCGTCTCCGCGAACGCCTCATTGGTCCAATGTTTGTAGGGGCGGGTAGTCGCGGGCGTGATTGATACGAAACCGCGGGGTGAGTCGAACCCGGCGAGCAGGGCGTCCGCCCTCGCCCGGTTGCCGTCATCCGGGAAGACTTCCAGGTCAATGGGCGGGTTCTGATGCCCGAGGAAACGCAGGATTCCGGTGTACTGGATGGCGGCGCGGTAGGTCGGTTCCGGTACGGGGAACGCATGCGTCAGCAGCAATCGCCCCCCCTCGCGAGCGTCGTCCTTCCCGACCCGGATAGGCGCCCCGCCCGCCCACATCGCCGCGGCGCTTCGACCAAGCCCCTGGATGTCGAATGCAACGTCGTAGCGGCCGTGGAGGCGCCGGCGGAGGCTCAAGGTGTCTTTCGCGAACGACAGGACGCCCTTCAGGCCTTTGGCGGCCTTACCCTTTGCGCGATTCCAGACGATAACATCCCTCAGATACGGATTGCCTCGGAGTATGTCCGCGCTCAACGGCTCGACAACCCAGTCGATCTGCGCATCCGGATACAGGTCCTTTAGCCCGCGCGCGAACGGCGTCGCCATGATGACGTCGCCGATAGCGCTGAGCTTGACGACGAGAATGCGGTCAAATCTCTTTTGCGTCAGGTCCGTCATTGAACCGGGTCTCCGCAACCGCCCTCAAGCTCTTCGGGTGGGCGTGTCTTCCAACGATTGTGCAGCCAGAGCCATTGCTCCGGGTGTTCTTTCACGGCGGTTTCAACTGCCTTGTTTATCTGAACGGTCAGTGCCTTGACATCCGCCTGTAGATCGTCGGAGACGACGTACTCGATGGGAGGGAAAATCTTCACGATGTGGCTGCCGTCCGGCTCACGGTGGATGAACGCCGGGAGCACGGTGGCGCCGGTCCGTATCGCCATATACGCGGGGCCACTCGCGGTGGCGGCAAGGCGCCCGAAGAACGGTACGAAGATGCCTTGGGTGTCGTTCTGGTCCGGCAGGACTCCCAGCACTTCGTTCCGCCGGAGCACCCCGATGCTTTGCCGCGCGGCGTTGCGCCTGGAAAACACGCGGTAACCCATCCGCTCACGGATGCCGTTGATGAAATCGTTCGTGGGCGCGTCGTCCGCATCGCGCGCGATGACACTGAGGGGATATCCCTTCCGGACGAACGTCGCGCCGAACAATTCGAAATTCCCGTAATGCGCCGTTATCGCCAGGATGCCGTGGCCGCGGGAGAGAGCTTCCCGCGCATACTCCTCGCCCTCTACACTTACCAGCGTGTCCAGACGCCTGAGATCCGTTCCGCTGAACCGCAGGAATTCGATGAGGTTCATTCCGAGATGACGGAACATGTCCAGCGCCGTCTGCTCGATACGCGCATGGTCCCACTCATTGCCGTATACCTGCCTCAGGTTGTTCACTGCCACGAGGCGGTACCTCCGCGAGGATCGATACCACAGCGCCCCAAGCCCGGCGCCCACGCGCAGCGCCGTCTTCTCGGGAAGAGCCAGAGCGAGCCGCGAAACACCCATCAAGGCGGTACGGCCCAGCCACAACTCGGCCCCCTTCCGGCTCAATCCCTTCTTGTGTATTGAAGAATCCATGTATCAAACGATTCAGAGTCATCCACGGCCAGGGTGACGCCAAGTACGCGCCAGGATTCGGCGCTCGCCAGTCCTTCCAGTTTCACGGCGTCCTTCGCCGTCGTCACAATACGGAGGCCGCTTTCGCGAGCCCTTTCCTCGACTTCCGCCACCTCGGCCTGTGTGTAGCGATGATGGTCGGCGAAACGGCACGGCGTTACGGCCGCCCCCAGCATCGTCAGCGTCGCTTCGAACGACGCCGGATCGCCGAGCGATGACACTGCCAGAACCGCGGCGCCCTTCAGAGCGTCCGCGGGCGCCGGGTTTCCGCCTTCAAGGTCCGTCAAGCCGCAGGGAGCGTGGCGCGCGGTCCAGACCGGCGCGCCCATCGCTCCCACTTCGGCCTTCAGCGCGTTCAGCCTTTGAGGCGTCACCAGATCCGAATGCGTGATCAGGATCGCATCGGCTCGGCGCAATTGGCGCTTCGGTTCACGAAGCAGGCCCCGCGGCAGCACATACCCGTAGCCCCAAGGTTCCACGGCGTCGACGAGCACCAGGTCCACGTCGCGGTGAAGCCGCCAGTACTGGAATGCATCGTCACACAACAACACATCGGGCGCGAAACGCCGTTCCGCCTCTGCGCCCGACAGCACGCGCCGCCGCCCTATCAGAACCGGTGTTCCAGGCAGCGCCCGGGCCAGAAGCACCGCTTCGTCGCCGGCGGCCGCCGCGGTCATGCGGACGCACTCGCCATCCGAAACCACATTTACGGCGTCCTTATCACCGGCCCGATATCCGTAACTCAACACGGCCGCGCGCGTCCCGTTGCGGGCCAGCAGGCTTCCCAGGTACTGAATCGTCGTCGTTTTGCCGGTGCCGCCGACAGTAACATTGCCGACACTGAGTACTACCGCCCGCAGGCGCACCTTCCTCAGCATTCCGGCACGGTACATCAGCCAGTATAGAGTGATGACCGCCGTGTAGACGCCTGAGACCAGCCACAACACGAATCGCGCGGCGGAGGCCCCTGCCCCCTGCTCCTCGTCGCGCATAATGGCCAGCACGCGGTCGGTACGGTTGCTCACGGAAGCAGCCCCGCCATAACCCGGGCGTACCGGTCGGACGCCCCTTTGTTCCGCTTCACCTCCGAGCGACCTGCCTCGCCCATCGCCCGGCGCCATTCCTCCGAGGTGAGGATACGCAGCCACGCGTCGGCCAGACCTTCCGCGTCCGTGACAACTTGCGCGGCCGCCGAATTGTCGGCCTGTCCCGCCACGTCACGGAAATTCTGCATATTGGGTCCGTGGATCGCCGGAACTCCATGCGCCATCGGCTGAATCAGATTCTGCCCTCCCCGGTTTGCGCCCAGGCTCCGTCCGACAAATGCCGCCTCGGCGAGTCCATAAAGGGTGGCAAGCTCACCATACGTATCGACGATGACCACGTCCACATCGGCGGCCGGCCCGTTGCTTCGCAGCCCGGCTGAGAAGCCGGCAGAAGCCGCCAGCGCGAGGATGGCGGCGGCGCGTTCAATGTGCCTTGGCGCGATCAGCAGGCGGAGATTCGGCGTCACACTGCGGCACACCCTGAACGCTTGCAGGACGGCTTCATCCTCGCCCGGAAACGTACTCCCTGCGATGAGCAGCCTTGCGTCGCCCAGACCTAGTTTGTCCCGCCATTCTCGTTTGGCCGCCTCGTTGAGGCTCGGTACCGATTCGTCGAATTTCGAGATGCCCATCACGTGAACCCGGTCCGCCGGCGCGCCCAGTTCCCGGATACGCTCCGCATCGCCCTCCGTCTGCATCCCCATCATGGTGAGGTGATTCAGCATCCAGCGGTAGAGCGGCCTGAATCTCTGCGCCGAGCGGAACGTGCGGTCCGAAATCCGGCCGTTCAGCAACACCACCGGGCCAACGATCGACGCAGCGTGGATGAAATTCGGCCACAATTCGGTCTCTAGCAGCGCAACCACGGTCGCCCCCACGGCATTCACGCTGCGCGCCACAGGCCCAGGCATATCCAAAGGGAAATAGCGAGCCTGCTCCGCCCAGTCGAAGGCCCGCCGCGCTACTTCCTGTCCGGTGGGTGTGATCGTGGAAACTACGACCTTCGCATCGGGGCGGATCGCGTGAAACCGCCGGGCAATCGGCTGCAATGCGACCATCTCACCCACGGAAGCCCCGTGCATCCACACCCGCCGATTGGACGGCGGCAGCGCCGGCCCAAGCCCCAGCCGTTCCTTCCGGCCGGCACGGCTGTTACCGCGCGTTAACCTCCACGCGGCGTACGGTCCCCATACAGGCACAAGAGCCCCGAGCGCGGCGTTATACGCGATCCACGGCCACATTCCCGAACGCGGATCATTCTCATCCCGGGCTGTCCGGCCCTGCCGGCGGTCACCGCCTGCGCTCACGATTTCACCCCAATGATGACGTCCGCGCGGCGCTGGAGGCCGTTAATGGTCTCGCCCAGTTCGCGGGACAGCCTGGCCAGGGTTTCGTCATCCGCGTCCGAGGGCACAACGACGGGCTCGCCATATACGATCGCGGCTCTGGCGAACAGCTTGGGGAACTGGAAGGAATCCCAGCTTTTCATCGTCCAGGCGGGCGTGGCGCTTACCCCGGCGGGTATGATCGGACAGCCGGCTTTCCTGGCGAAGTAGAACGTGCCGGGTTGAACCACGCCCGATGGCCCTCTGGGCCCATCCGGGGCAAGGGCGAGCGTGGCGCCCTCTCGGAGTTTGCGCACACAGGCGAGAGCGGCTTTGGCGGCGTCGCGCCCGGTGGAACCGCGGGTTGCGTCCCAGCCGAATTTCCGGTAGAGCCGGTACTGGATCTCGCCGTCGCGCGACGGCGAGATGATCGTGAACAATCCTCGATTGCGATAGTGGACCAGCGCAACCAGCGTCCGCCCGTGCCACGTCACCAATACCTGGCCCGAACCGCTGGCGAGTCGGTCTTCCATCACGTGTGCGTTTTCGACTGTGACGCGCATGGTACGGCCAATCGCGCCCACTACCAGGATGGCGGTGTTCGCGAAAGCGTTGATCTCCCATTTGCCGGGCAGCCGTAATCGCATAATTGGAATCGGGGGCTAAGGGTCGAGGGATGAGGATGGAATCTCCACACCTTGCCGGCGTCCTCGCACCCGGTCGCCCCTCAGGCCTCGGGCCTCTCCCTGAACTGCATTTCGTACAGTTTGGCATATACGCCGCCGCGCGCGAGCAGCGAATCGTGGGATCCCTCTTCCACGATCTCGCCCGCCCGAAGCACGATGATGCGGTCCGCGTTTCGAATCGTTGACAGGCGGTGCGCGATGACCAGTGTCGTCCGCCCCTGCATCAGCCGGTTGAGCGCGTCCTGCACGAGGCTTTCGCTCTCGGTGTCGAGCGCCGAAGTCGCTTCGTCCAGGATGAGTATTCTGGGGTCTTTCAATAGTGCCCTGGCGATTGCCACGCGCTGCTTCTGCCCCCCGGACAATTTCGCGCCCCGCTCTCCTACCAATGTCTCGTATCCATCAGGCAGCGCCTGAACAAACATATCGGCGTGGGCCGCGACGGCCGCGGCGCGCATCTCGGTCTCCGACGCCCCCGGCCTTCCATACAGGATGTTATCGCGGATGGTCCCGGAGAACAGGAGCGTGTCCTGAGGCACCATCGCCACCTGGAGTCGGAGCGAATGGATCGTGTATTCCCGCACATCGCGGCCATCTACGTACACCGAACCGGCGGTCACGTCGTAAAACCGGGGCACCAGGTTCACGATGGTGGACTTTCCGGAACCTGATTCCCCTACCAGGGCAACGACGTCGCCCCGCGCGGCGCGGAACGAAACATGATGCAGCACCTCCGGCCCGTCTCCGTAGGCGAACGATACGTCGCGAAACTCGACGTCGCCTTCTGCCCGCTCCAGCGTTACCGCATCCGGTTTCTCCACGAGATCGGATTTCGTATCCAACAGCGCGAAAACCCGTTCCGCGGAGGCGGTGAGCCGGCGCAGCGTGAGCTGTATATTACCGAGGCTCTTGGCGTTCTGCCCGAGCATGTTCAGCGCCAGGAGGAAGGCCGCGAGGCCGCCCGTCGTCAGTTCCTCACGCTTCACCATTCCGACGCTCAGAACCAGCACCGCGACGAATCCGCCTGTCGCAATGAGCTCTATGCACGGCCCGAGGATGGCGCGCACGCGAACCGCTCGCATGGATGATCGAAATGCGTCCTGGCTGCGTTCGGTGAAACGCCTGGTCTCCGTTTCCTCGGCGGTGAACGACTTGATCACCCTCACGCCGGCAAACGTTTCCTGCAGGATGTCCGATATCTCGAGCGCCCGTTGCTGCATCTGCCACGAAGCCGTTCTCATGCGCTTTGCGGCGAACTGGATCACCAGCAGCATCAGCGGCACCACCAGAATGACGGCCAACGTGAGTCGCAGGCTCAGGTGGACCATGTAACTGACGGTGCCGATCACCATGATCGGCGCGGTGATTGAGTCTATGGCGCCGCTTTGGAATGTCTCTGTCATCACGGGCACGTCGGAGGTGATGCTGCTCATCAACTGCCCGGTACGCCGGTCTTCAAAGAACTTAAGCGGGAGGCTCTGAACGTGGGCGTACACGGCTGTACGGATGTCCCGCGTCATCTTCTGCATCGCGTCGCTCACGAAAAACGACTGCCCGAAGCTCATGACCGCGCGGGCGCTGAACGCAGCCACAATGAGCACGCCCAACTGACTGAGCGTGAGTTTGGAATGGCCTCCGATGGTGTCGGCGACCCCTTTCAGCAGCGCGAGGGTAACCAGGTTCAGGAGCGACACGACCCCCGTGAAAGCCAACCCGGCGAAAAGCGGTGCGCGGTGCGGATGCAGGAAGGCCCACAGCCTTCCTATAACCGGGCTGATCAGCGGACGACGTGTTGCAGGACTAGAAGCCATTTGATGAAAAACGCCGCCGTGAAGAGAGCCACACCGATGATCGACTGATACTCGCGGTTATACCATACCCGCTCCCATGAGAACGGCTGCCCATCCCACTGGTAAGGCGATAGGCGGGGCAGCAGGCGCGGAACTGCCTGGCAATACGTCAGATACGCGTCACCGAGAACGCCCCGAAGGTGCTCCTCTTCGTTCACGATGGTGCCCCAGTAGAAGAACCAGTACATCACCACCGAGACCGGCACAGACCACCAGAGGCCGCTCATGACGCAGTAGGCCGCGCCGATGAAGAGGCTGCCCAGGTACAGAGGGTTTCGTACATGCGCGAACGGCCCCTTGCACGCCAGTTCGGCGTTCTTGCTGATGCATCCCGCAGCCCAGACGCGGATCAACTCGCCGATCACCACCAGCGCAACGCCCGTTGCCAGCAGTGTGGCCGTGGGCCGTGCGAAGATCACGAAGACCAGCGGTACCAGAAGCGAGAACATCGTCCGCTTGCGCACCACCCAACGTTTTAACGGCACATCGCTCAAATCAATCTCGTTTCATTCTCAGTGCGCGCTTAGAGCAGCGCGGCGATTCGCGTGGCGGCGGTGCGAAGGGCGCCCGCCGGGCGCAACGCGTTCCGAACCTCCGCCAGTGCTCGCTCCGTCTCGGCATAGGCAGCGGGATCATCCGCCAGGCTCTTAAGCGCGGCGAAGACATTGTCCGTTGTGGCATCGGTGTCCACAAACTCGCGAACCACCTCGCGCTCCGCGATGATGTTCGGCATAGCCACGTACCTGGCCCGGATGCTCCGCTTTCGGAGCTGCCACTCCACGTGCATCAGCCACGGACCGCGATTCACCACCACCATCGGCTTGCCTGCGACTGCGGCTTCAAGCGTGGCCGTGCCGGCGCAGACAACCGCCATATCCGAGGCGTGGAGCGGATCGGCCGTGCCTCCGGGAACAATCGTCATCTTCGAATCGAGGCCCTCCGGCAAGCAGGCAGCAAATTCGTCTTCGCGAAATGACAGCGCCCGCACCATCACAAATCGATCTTCCGGGCAGGGCCACGCCGCGATGATCTCCGCCATCAGGGGCGCCAGCGACCCGACCTCCTGCCGCCTGCTGCCGGGTAGAAGGGCGATGAGACGTCCGTTGCGGGGCCGCAGCCTTTCCTTCAACGCCGGGAGGTTTTCCGTCGGCGCCGCCAGATCCAGAACCGGGTGCCCAATGTGCTCGGCGTTCGCGCCAACGCTCTGTAGATTGCGTGCATTCCACTCAAACGGGCAGAAGAAGAAGTCCGCGGATGCAGCCAGTCGCCGAAGCCGATCCTCGCGTGTCTGTTTCCTCCACGAGCCCGGGGGCATCAGATACACGGTCCTGATGCCGGCTTCAACAGCCCATCGGCCCAGGCGGACGTTGAACGCGCCGAAATCCACCAGAACAAGCAGGTCGGGACGCGCTGCCAGGAGGTGACGTTTCAAGCGCTTCAACAGCAGCAGGAGGCTTCCGGCGATCGGGACGGACTGCATGATGCCCATGGCCGCCCATTGCCGGCTGTTGGCCCACAGAGAGACCTCCGCGGCCTGCATACGCGCCGCGCCGACACCGGAAATCACCACGTCCGGCTTCAGTCGCCGAAGCTCCGACGCGAGTCCGGCGCCAACCGCATCGCCGGAGGCCTCGCCTGTCACGATGAATACGTCCGCCATCAGCGGCCTGCCCGTCTACTCACCGGTTTTGGGTCGATTGGGGTCGAGTTGGCGTCCGCCAAAGCCCAGCCGAACGTTGTGGAGGAACTCGAGCAGATAATCCCGTTCTGCGCTCGGTTCCACGTCTCCCTCGATCGCTTCGATGGCCTGGCTGAGGTTCATATCGCTGCGATAGATGTATTTGTACGCTTGTTTGAGTCCGCTTCGGGTCGCTGTGGGCACGCCGGCGCGGCGAAGGCCGAGAACGTTGAGTCCGTAAACGCGGGTTGGCCGGCCGTCCGCCATCATGAACGGAGGGACGTCCTGAACAACCTTGCTGAATCCGCCAACCATCGCCAGTTTGCCGAAGCGGACGAACTGGTGAATGCCGACCATGCCGCCGAACACCACGCGGTCTTCAACCACTGCGTGGCCGCTGATGCCGACCATGTTGGCCATCGTGATGTTATCGCCCAGCAGGCAGTTGTGACCGATGTGGCAGTACGCCATGATCATGTTGCTGTCGCCGATCTGGGTCGCCCGGTCTTCTCCGCTTGCGCGGTGGATCGTCACGAACTCGCGGATCTTGTTGTTGTCCCCAATCTTCAGGAACGACCGCTCTCCGTGAAATTTGAAATCCTGCGGTTCGCCGCCCAGAACGCTTCCGCTCTCGATGCGGCAGTTCGCGCCAATCTCCGTGTAACGTTTGATCGTCACGTGCGGGCCGATGATGGTGCCGGCGCCGATCTTTACGTCCGATTCCAAAATCACGCCCGGACCGATTTCAACGTCCGGGGCCAACTCCGCGCCTGCGTCTATCACCGCGCTTGGGTGAATCATCCCTATGCCTCCGTGTCAACTGAGATTGCGGCTTCGGAGGATGCCCCATCGCTATCAGCGATCAGGGCGAACATCAACTCCGCCTCGGCCACCACTTGACCATCCACGCTTGCCTGTGCGGACACTATTCCAAAATGTCCGCGTGTCCGTTTCAACTCCGTTCGCAGCTCTACGGTATCGCCCGGTACCACCTGTTGGCGGAAGCGGGCTTTGTCGATTCCCGTGAAATAACCGGTGGAGCCGCGGTGTTCCGGCATCGTCAACATCATCACACTGCCGACCTGCGCCAGCGCTTCCAATATCAGCACGCCCGGCATAACCGAACGGTGCGGCCAGTGCCCCTGAAAGAACGGTTCGTTTGCGGTTACGTTCTTCCGCCCTATGGCAAGGCGCCCGGGCTCCAACTCCAGGACCCGGTCCACCAGCAGGAACGGATACCTGTGGGGCAGGATCTTTCGAATCTCTTCAATGTCAAGTGACAAAATGCTGTGTCTCCCTCCTCGATCGTTCGACTGACCGTCAAGCCAGCGTTCCTTGCGCCGCCAGCAGTCGCGCAAACTCAATATTCAACCGGTGGCTCGGGCGTATTGCCCACACGTGGACCAGGGGGCGCGCCCCCAGCAACGCCAGGTCGCCGATAACGTCCAGAGCCTTATGGCGAACCGGTTCATCGGGGAACCGTAAAGGGCTGGAAGTGTGCTGCTTCAGGAAGACAACGGCGTTGTCCACGCTGCCACCTCGCGCAAGCCCGTTCCGCGCCAGTTCGCTCAGTTCCTCTTCAAACCCGAACGTGCGGGCCGGTGCGATCTCACGCTCGAAAGTGCCCGGGTCAACGATAATGTCCGCAACCTGGCGTCCCACCATCGGGTGTGTGTACTCGATCGCGGTCGTCACCCGAAATCTCTCGCTGGGCACAGCGAGAAGGCTTGACAGTCCGTCCTCGAGCCAGACCGGTTCGTTGAGACGGAGTACGCGGCGCTGCCCCGGCAGTTCCCGCAGCCCCGCCCCTTGCAGCAGGCGAACGAAGCAGGCCGCGCTCCCATCCAGAATCGGCACCTCCGGCCCATCCAGGTGAAGGTCCGCGCCACAAACGTTCATCGCGCTAAGGGCGGCCAACAGGTGTTCTACGGTGGAAACGCCGGTTTCTGCGGACCCAAGGGTGGTGCAACGCTGGGTACGGGAAACGGCATCCAGATGAGCGGGGATACGCTCCCCGTCACGGACAAATGCGATTCGACCTCGCTCGGAAGGAGAAATCGTGAGGCGGCTGGGCTGGCCCGTGTGGAGTCCGACTCCCTCCAGTGAAACGTGCGAAGCCACCGTAAACTGTGGACGCGATAACATCGTTAGGATTATAGCACGGGAGCGGGCCTTTGAAAGCTAAGGTTCTTCGGTATGGCCCTGTTCCTCGTCCCGGCCGAACCTTCGCTCCAGCGCGCGGATACGCCCCAGAACCGAGGGAAGACGCGGCAGCGCGGCGATTACGCGGCGCATTTCTGCAACCTCGCGCGCCGGGGTTCCCATATAGGTCTTGCCGCCCGCCACGCTTCCCATCACCCCGCTCTGCGCGGCAACGATGGCGCCCGGGCCAACGGTGGCTCCGTCAACCACACCCGACTGCCCGGCCATCACGACACCAGCCCCCACGTGCGCGGAACCCGCAATCCCGACCTGCGCTGCCATCAGGCTGAACGGGCCGATGATCGCCCCGTGCGCTATCTGCACGAGATTGTCGATCTTGGTGCCTCGCCCGACGCGCGTTTCGGCCGTCTTGGCGCGGTCCACACAGCAGTTCGCACCGATATCGACGTCGTCCTCGAGTACCACTGTGCCGATGTGCGGCACGCGAACGTGTTCGGCGCCATCCCATTCATAGCCATAGCCTTCGGCGCCGATCACCGTGCCGCCCGCCAGTCGCACGCGATCGCCCAAAGTGCAGCGATGGTAAATCACCACACCGGGCCCGATGTCGCAATCGCGGCCGATCTGAGTTCCGTGCCCCACGTATGTCCCTGCACCGATCGCGGTCCCGTCACCGATGGACGCGTCGGCCTCCACCACCGCTCGCGGGCCGATGGATGCCGTGGCGCTCACTGTGGCCGTCTCCGACACCACGGCAGCCGGGTGAATGCCGGCGGGCGGTGTCGGGCGATCATCGAACAGGCCCAGAACCCTGGCAAATGCAACCCGCGGCTTGTCCGACAGCAGCGTGGGAAGGCCTGCTTCGATGCCCGGCTTCGCGAGCACCGCTGAAGAGCCTAGCTCTTTAGCCTGGCGGGCGTACTCCGCGGTTGTCGCGAGGCAAAGCGTCCCGGGTCCGGCATCTTCCACGAGAGCCGGATGGGTCACCAGTATATCTTCACCGTCCAGTTCGAGGGATAAAGCGGACGCAATCGCGGAAAGTCGCAGGCTCATGGCGTTACCCCTGGGCGCGTCGGCGCCATACGAACGACCGCGCGGTAGTCCTCGGTCTTGTCAGGTAGTCCGGGGCGCGGCTCAAACTCCACTTTCAATCCGCGACGTCCCGCGGCGGATTGAACGGTCGCGCGGGTGGCGCGTCCAAGATACTCGACAAGAGCGGCGCGCCGATCCTCAATCGATTGCACAGTGTTCTGCAGCTCCGGTTGAGGCAGTTTAACCGGCACTGCCGGAACGGCTTTACTGATGGCTTCAGCGGCAGGCCCCGATCCGGCATCGATCCCAATAGGTTTGCCGATATTGTTCAGCGCCGCCAGCAGGAGGGCCTTTTGACGGCCGATTTCGAGCTCCAGATCGGTTTGAGCCTGGCTGTTTTCGCGCATCCACTTCAGTGTGGCGGCGGTTTCTTCGTCGGCTCTCGCCCCCAGTTTCGTCCGCAGGCCCTGCAGGATATCGGTCATTTGCGCCCACGCCTTGTCGTTCGCGGCAACCAGATCATCGGCGACCGCCTTCCGGGCCTTCGGCAGGTCCTTCGTATCCCAGCCTTGCGCGGCGTATGCCCGAAGCAGGGCGTCATACGCTTGCAGGCGGATGTCGAGGTTGCGGATCTTCACGCCCTCTACATCAAGGACACGTTTCATGTCGGCGTCGCCCGACGCGAGAATCGCGTTCTGGTCGGCGAGGACTCCGGCCGCCCTGGTTTCCCGGTGCTGCCGCGCCAACCGCGCTGCCAGCGCCGCCTTCTGGTGCTCATAGACCGTGTTCAGGCGCTTTTCGATTGATGATTCCAGAGCCGATACATTCCTGGTTGATTCGACGACGGGCCTGGGGGGGAATCTGACCGCAGAGATGAGGGTCTGCTGCGGTTGGCGGACGGTGAAACGCTTCAAATAGTCGATCTGGCGGTCCATCGCCACCTCATCGTCCCATTGCGGTTGCTCCGCGACGAGCTTGTCCGCGGATACGTACACGGCGGCGGGCTTGCGCCCTGCCGGGATTCGGGAGCATCCCGACGCCAGCAGGGCGACGCCCATCGCTAGAACGATCGAACTACTTGTGATTTGCGTTGACCTGCTTGAGCACGTCATCGGTCATATCCACGCCGCCTGCCACCACCAGCAACTGGCCGTCGTCTCCGGCTGCTGCCTGCTTGTTGAGCACGACGGAGATGCTCTTGTTCTTCATCACCTGCGCCGCGGCCGTTTGGATTTCCTTGATGATCGAGCCCCGCAGGTCCAGCTGAAGCTTGGAAATCTGCGCCGCATAGTCGGCGTCAACCTGTTGAAGATTGCCGGTATTCGCTGTCGCGTTCCCGTTCAGTTCATTCAGGCGCGCCTTCTGGGCATCCGTCAGGGCCGGGGTCGTCTGCTGCAGGGTCTTCAGCTCAGTGTCGAGGGCGGTAATCTGCCCCTTGATCGTTGTGAGGGACGTTGTGTCTGCCCCTTCGGGCTTCTCTTTCTCCAACAGGCCACGGTATTCCAGCCAGGTCTTGGGGGGAAGGAACGCGGCGTCCTTAAGGAGGCCCTCGCGATCCGTGAGGGTCTTCGCCAGGTTGTTCACCTTGTCTTCGCCGGCCTTCTTGGCGTCGGCGCCGTTGAACACCTTCTCCATCTCGATATACCCGACCGTTACGTTTGACTGAGCGCCGGCGGGCGCGATCGCGCCCAGAGCCAACAGTCCTGCCGCGATCATCATCGCGGAACCAAAGTGCTTCATATTTCTGAGAATCTCCTTCGTCTCAAATTGATGCGCGGCGCACAACGGATCCGGGCTTTCGGTACGGCCCGTTGTGCGCCTCACGTCGTTCTCTAGAACGTCTGGCTGATGCTGAAGTGGGTTCGTTTCCCTTCCTTGCTGATGCCATAGTCCAGCCGCAGCGGGCCGATTGGCGTCTTCACACGAACGCCGAAACCATATCCGGAGTGCAATTTGAAAGAGTCGTGCTGTGGCATTCGGTACTCATACGCGTCGTAGACGGAGTACAGCGGCCGCGGATCCTGAATACCGTCGCCGTTGGAGTCTCCGCTGTTCTGTAACCAGTTCAGGTACTCGGCGTATCGTTTGGCGTTCCCGCGAAGGCCAGATCCCCATGCGTCGCCGAAATCGCCGAACAGAACGCCCTGGATGCTGTTCGCGAACGGAACGCGCAGCTCCACGTTTCCCAGCAACTGGTTCTTGCCCCAGAACCGGTCTTCCTGGAAGCCGCGAAGCGTGTCTGCGCCACCCACGAAATACTGGTCGAAGAACGTCACCGGCCCCTGGATGTTTCCCGCTTTCACGCGGAACGCCAGCACCTTGGTCGGTACGTTGAGAGCCTTGCGCTTGGCCAGCGCAAAATAGCGCCGGTAGTCAACAGCGGGCTTGAAGAAGGTGCCGCTGCTCGATTCGTTCGTGCCGGATACCGTGGGATTGTCGCCGAGGCGGGTATGACCGAATTCGGTCCCGAGGTTGAACAGGAATCCGCTGGCGGGGTCGGCCAGTTGGTCGTCGCGGGTATCGGTAACCAGGTTCAGTCCCACACTCGCTACGTTCGAGCCCCGCTGCGTGTCGAGCGAGTACAGGTCCGTGGTCAGGGTGCTGTCCTGCGGTGAGTAAGTCTTGATGTTGTCATCGCGAAGGGACAACTGGAGGCGCGAGTAGTTGGATATTGGGCGGCCGAATCCTACAGACCCACCCCGTCGAACCTCATACGCTTGCCCGGTCCCGGTGGAACCGACCACGCTGCTGGAGAAGCGGTACGTGGTCTTGTTGTACAAGCTCAGGCTCATGCTGGTCCGCTGCTTGTCGATGTACGGCTGGAAATAGTTCGCCTCAAGGCTCAGCGAAGGCACGCCGGCCGAGCGGTATCGGCCACCGATTTCCGCGGAGACGCCAACGGACGTTCCGGTGCCTTTGAGGTTGGATTCGCTGAGTCCCGCCCGGCCGATCAGCCCTTGCTGGCTGCTGTAGCCGAACCCCAGTTCCACCTGTCCGGTCTTCTTCTCGGTGGGCTCCAGAACGATGATCAGCTTGTCCTGGGTTGAGCCCGGCTCAGTGCGGTACTGGATATCCTCCAGGATGCCGAGGTTGAAAATCCGGCGCATGTCTGCGATGAGCTTATTGCCGTCGTAGATCTCACCGGGCTTCGTGCGGATTTCACGGAGCAGGACGTACGGCTTCGTCTTCTTCGATTTCTGCACTTCGAAGCGCTCGATCTTCATTTCCACGATCGGGATGTTGAGCACTCCATCGGCGGTGATGTAGTTTTCCGCGTTCACGTCCACGAACGCCGCGTATCCAAGGTCCTTGTACGCCTGCTGGATGCGATCGAGGTCCTTGTTGAAGCGCAGAGCGTTTACGACGTCCCCCACCTTGGTCGTCATCGCGGCCATGACCTTTTCGTTGGTCAACTTGGTGTTCCCGGTGATGTGCATGCCGGTGATCTTGGGGTGCTCGGTGACCTCGAAGATGACGCGGATGCCGTTGCCCGTGTCTTCCTCGTGGTGCGTCACATTGGTGAAGTAGCCGAGGTCCCCGATGGCCGCGACGTCTCGCGTGACGGCTTCCACCGTGAAGGGTGAGCCCGCCTTTATGGAGGTGACCCCCAGGATCGCGTCTCGCGATATGTTCACGTTGCCAACCACAGCAACGTCACTCACCAGCGGATTTGTCCCTTGCGCCGAAGCCGGGCGTCCCCATAGAGCAGCCAGCATCAACAGCGCCATCGCCACACACATCGCCCAGGGGCGAATCCTTGTCATGAGTCTTTTCCTCTCCGTGGCCGGTCAGCGCGGCCCTTCGTATTGTAGTACGGGAGAACAGGGGGCAGTAATCGACGTGAATAAGTTAGTGAACCCTTGTAACCTGGCGTCCCGCATACCACTCCTGAAATGTAACGCGCTGTGATTGGGAGCGCGACGCAGAACCTGCGTGCCGTTCTACGCGTAGTGTAGAAACATCAACGGGGACCTAGAACGGCATTGAGCCCTCCAATAACAACTGCGTCTCAACTACGCTGGGCTGGCCGATCGGCGCCAACGCCGCTTGCGTTCCGAACAGGATCGCGCCTTTCTGTTGCTGCAACGTCAACCGAAGCCGGGCGCCAAGATCATAACTCAGCGATATTGTATACGCGTCCCCCGACGTTGTCGCCCCAACCGGCTTCGTGTACGTGAGCAGCAGTCGATCGCCAAATCGTTTTCCGGCGGTCACCGAAACCTGATGGTCCAGCGTGAGATAGTCCACGCTTAACGTCTCCAGGCCGAACGCCGCCCCGATCCGGGACTCAATGCCCTGCAGCGCGCCAGGCAACACGGAAGCCTGCAGGATATTCAGAGTCTCCTGTCTCAGCACCTCTTCAGGGGTGCCGGTGCCTCCGGCTAGCGCCTGCAACGCGTCTTCACGTGATATCAGCGCTACCAACTGGCGCTGCGGAAGCGACGGCGACGATCGCAGCGTAATCTTGTACGGAGCAAGCGACTGGAATGCGCCCTGGCTTGCCGTTGCGGCCGTGCCGCTGCTTGGCCCCTCAACCTGCATGTACACCGTCACCGGTTCGCGCCGGCCGTTCACCGTCGCCATCAGGCGGGCCTGCGCGTTGGCGGCCACCGAAATCGGCGACGAATCCCCACCGATGCCGTTAGCCGGCCGAACCGTGTTCGAGGTTGCCGAGAACGCCGGGTAATGCACCACCACCACGGCATCCGTCAGCCGGAATCTGGCGGTGGGGTAGTTGAAGTTTCCATCCCGCGCCGTGAATCGCCCGTCCAGCCTGGGTTGTTCCAGATCGCCCCTGATCAGGAGACGACGGTCCGTCTCGGGCCGCTTTTCATCCACAACCAGGCGATACAAGGCGTTCCCTACCCGTACATTCTTCCCGGTCACCAGTTTCAGGTCAAATGACGGGTTCACGGCGGGCGGTTGCGCCGACTGCTTAGCGGCGGCAATGTCGTTTGGAGGCGTAAAATCGACGTTTGACAGCAGGATTGAGCCGGCCACCAGCGGTCCGGTTTTCCCCTTCTTGATGGTCAGCGGCGTTGTTGGCGCCGTGTCCAGCGTTCCCCGGAATCGTTCACCGCCCAACCCGAAGCCATTTGTCGCCTCATCAACGTTAAGGTCCTTGAGAGCGATGGAGATGTCCGGCTCCAGGGTCGATGGTCCGTCAACATGGGGAACCAGTTTCAACGAACTGCCCGGCAGCATCGTCATGCTGCCGCCGGTGGAGGAATTCAGGCTGAGGGTTTTAACGCGGATCGCGGTAGAGGCAGCATCGAATTCGAGGTCCGCGGCGATGTCCTTCAGCAGCGACTTGAATGGCCGCAACTGAACGCTTCCATCCTGCACTCTCACGTAACCGGACCAGTTCGGGTGCGCCTTAGTGCCGGCAACGCTGAGGTGGGCCGTCACCGTGCCTTTTGCGCTTTGGACCGGTCCGCGCTGCTCCTGTCCGAACGCCACCTCCAGGATGTCCAAGCCCTGCTCGTGCATGTCAGCGGTGAAGTTCAATGGCTCATCAGCCGGTATGTCGAACCGCTTCCAGGAGAACGGAACCGCGCCGTTCAGCACCACCGCGTGATCTTTCGTCAATACGCGGAAGCTCTTCGCCGTGATCATCGCGGACCCACCCTCATTCGTCAGGTCGATCTCGCCCGTTCGAATAGTGAACGGCACCTGAACCTTGCCGAAGGTTATATTCTCGGCCTTGATGGATGCAGCGAGATCCGGCGCATCGATTTTGCCGGACGCATCAACGGTAACGGAGACTTCGCCATGCGGCGTGTAATCGGCATTCTTGAGCGTAGGCACAAACGCGCTCACCACGCTTAGCGGTACGTTGAAGGCCTCTAGTTTGGCCACTACCGATCCGCCGATCTCACCCTTCAGGTGGCCGGACACGTCAATCCGGTCGGTCGATTCGGCCACCAGGCCGCGCTCCGGAATCTCTATCGTTCCAGCGACAAGGCGGCGGCCCTCGATTTTCAGCTTGTCTGCTGTTCCACCGATCGAAACCTTGCTGAGGTTTTCGCCTTCTACCTGTACCCCCGCCACTGCCACGGTGCCCGCGACAGACAAGTCCTGAAGCGTACCGTCCACGCTGAGCGGTTGCCCCGTCGTACCCGGCGGACCCTCGACTGTCATCACAGCGGCATCAGACTGCGCGGGCAGGCGGGCAACAAGGTCGTGAACCGGCTTGGCTTCATCGGAAAGGTACCACTCGCTCTGTGTCAGAGCTTTCCGAATATCGTTCAATTTCAGGCTCGAAACCTGGACTTGAGCGTGGCCCAGTTTCTTGTCACGATCGTACGACAGATGCGGCAACCGGAACACGGCGGCGCCGCCCCGGGCGAGGGAGAAATCTGAAAGCGATACCTCGGTTCCGGCATACGCCGCGTGAGTTGACGCCGAATCGAAGGGCAGGTCGTTGATGCGAAGGCCGCTGATACTGATGTCCGCGGCGGCGATCGGATCGTGGCGCGTGCCGGAGAGCGCCCCATTGGTGATGTCCACAACGCCGGTCAATTTGGCGTATGGGGCGCCGAGGCCCCCGAACCGATCCAGGCGGATGCCACGGGCCTCCCACCCTTGCGGGGCCTTCAATTTGTCTCCTCGCAGCTCCAACAGCGGTGCACGAACGCTTGTCATCTGTCCGTCGCCGCCCACGGTGCTGTGCGCTTCCAGCTCGGTCGCCTGGATGAGCCCGCTTTCGTATTTGAAATGCGCCGATGCTGTGTTCACCGGGTATCCGGCGATGGTGGCGTCTGTCATGACTACGCGCCCGGATACCTTCGGCGACGTGAGCGTGCCGCCGATCCTGATATCGTCCGTCGTGCGCACATCACCTTCCGCATCCATATCAACATGCGCGTCGGCCAGCAGGCTTTCCAGCCGCCCCGTTTGGAGCCGCGCAATAAGGTTCAGTGTGGTGCCTTTCGAAGTGCCGATCGTGGCGGACCCGCTTACAATGCCCTGCGCCGGATACTGCGCCACAACGAGGCTGTTCAAGTGGACTGTTCGTCCACTTAACGCCACGGGCCCGGCCGCGACATCCAGGTGCTGGCCGCGAACGCGCATGTTGAAGACCTCAACGCGACCATGAACGAGGGGTTGTCGGACAGTGCCTCCCACCCGACCGTCTACAAACGCCGTTCCGGTTACCTCGCCCACACCAACAGCGGGCAGGAAACGCCCAAGCCGAACATTCGCCGCGCGCACCTTCAGCCCCAGTCCCCCATCCAGCGTGGCCGTCCCCGAGGCAATGAGCGTTGCGCCCGGCAGTTCCGCTACACCGTCGCGAATCGTGATCTGTCTTCCCGCGACCGAAGCCCGGGCCGATACCCGCTCGAACGGCACGCTCATGAACCGACCTCTGCCGGCTTTGATCTGCACCTCGGCAGACGGGCGCTGCGTTGAGCCCGACAGGACGACTCGAGTGGTGAGCGGGCCCCGTAGAGCGAGCGCGGGGGGTACGATGTCACGCGCTTCGATCCCCGCTCCGCCGGCGACGAAATGCAGCGTTTTGCCCTTCAGATCGATCGTTCCGCTGCCGGCCACGCGTGCCCCGCCCGCCATCGCCTGAATGGAAGGCAGGTCGGCGACCCCATTGCTGTACCTTAATGCAACGCGAACGTTCGACAACACAGCCGTGTATAATTTTGCACGAGAAACTTGAACTTGGCCGATAACCTCCAGCGCTTTTGGCGGACCGTAGATCTGCGCCTGTACGCTGGCGGGGGTGAGTGGCGAGAGCCAATTGAGATCCGGCACCCCGTACACGGCGCGGCGGAGAGCCGGCATGGTCACGCCGTTCGCCGCCGCCCTCAGCGCAACCCGTTGGGTGGTCCCCGGAAACACGCTGCCCGTGACGGATACCGGGATTCCGGCGGCGCGCCCCCTCAGGTCCAGTCCAATGCTGATGGGCCGACCGGTAACAATTCGCACCGTCCCCGCAACATCGCGGATCGGCACACGAGTGTAGCGCGTGGTTGCCGCGCCGTCGAGCACATCGACACGAACCGCGGCGGACGCCCTGGTGAACGGCCCGGACTTGATCACGTCGATTGTCGCCAAACCCCGGCCCTGGAGGACCGACATCCCGTTCAGGCGGGCGAAGTACTTCATCCAGTAGGCGGCGTCGCCCGTGTTCGCTCGGATGCGGAAGCCCATCGAGCCTTCACCCGGGTTGATGCTGCCCTCGCCGGTCGCGCTGATGAGACGGGTGTTTTCGCCGTATCCGGAAGCCGTGACGGTCATCAGGGGCGGGCCGCCCGCATCCAGTTGGGCGCTTTTCACCGTCACGTAGTTTGTCTGCGGAACGGGAAGGTCTCGCACAGCGAAGTCCCTGAACGTGACGCGCCCGTCGTGAAGCGTCACCAAGGCGCGAAACGGCGATGGCTGGGGAGGCTTCTTGCGCTTTTTGAACAAGTCCTGCAGGTTAAAGCGGTTGTTCGCACGCCGGATGACCAGAAGCGTCGGCTTCTCCAGCGTAATCGACCGCACGCTGCCCACCGGGTCCACTTTGCCTCTCAGCATATCGCTGAGCCGGACGACAACGACGGCCTCCTGCACCGTGAAGAGCTCACCGTCTTTGAAGGTTTTCCCGTCTGCGATGGCGATACCGGAAAATCGGATGACGCCCGGGCGGGACACCTTGACGCTCCCGATTCGGACCTCGCGCTGCAGCGCCGCCTCAAGCCCCTGTTTCAAGAGGACGTGGAGATTGGCGGTGGCGCGGGTCAGCAGGATTCGGACGGATGCCACGGAGATGAAGAGAAGGGCAAGGAAACACAGAAACGAGGCCGCGCCCGCGACGCGCGCAAGCGGTCCTTTCTTTCGGCGCCGCGCAGGCCTGAAAATCACCGGGCCGCCCGTCCCGCCGCCGAATCTCCGGCAGCCATTTTGGATAGTTCACAGCGCATCATCTGTTAAGGTATCATGGCAATACTTGCAGCGCGAAGGCCGTTCCCTGGATCGCAGGCGCCAAGGCGTGGCGCATGGGCGGCGGAGGACGTTGTAAAAAGTGGCAATGTAATGTTATGACCGCTTCGCAAATCGGTCAAGAATCGGTTTGTTTTTCGTGTCATATAGTGATATAATCCCGTCAGAAACCCCAGGAGGATAGTCCATGATTCGTCGTTTGCGCTGGGTGGTAACGCTTTGGTCTCTCGCGGTGTTCGCCGCGGCAAGTGGAGCGCAGACACCCGGCACGGAGTATAAACTTCGAGCCGGCGACACCATCAGTATTGACGTTTGGGGTTACAAAGACTTCTCTGTGGGCCCGATACCCGTCCGCCCGGACGGCAAAATATCCTTCCCAACGATTGGCGATATCTACGTCATCGACCTCACCCCCGATTCGTTGAGCAACATTATCTCGCTGGGCCTGATGAAATTCGTCAGGGATCCTAAGAATAACAAGGCCGGTCCGAAGGTGGTTGTCACGCTGGTTTCGTCCAACGCTGAAAAGTACTACATCACCGGTGCAGTCGCCAAACCCGGCGGGTTCCCCCTGTTGGTGCCGACCGGCATCCGCGAGGCGATCGTTGCCGCCGGGGACCTCACGCTGGACGCTGACGACCAGTCCGCGACCATCCTCCGAAATGGCGAGCGGATCCCGGTTGACCTCGCCGCCGCCATGAAAGGTGACCCCGCCAGGAACATCATGCTCAAACCTGGCGATACTGTGTCCATAGATCAGGCTCTTGTCACGTTCATCGGAGCGGTGGGCGCTCCGGGCAAAGTGGCCCTCCGCCGCGGCCTCACGCTTCGGCAGGCGCTCGCCGCCGTTGGAGATGTTCGCGAAACCGCGGACGTTGAGCGCGTACAGATTCGCCGCGGCCCGGATACAACCGTCGTGAACCTCCGCGAGATAACCGCGGACCCCACCAAGGACGTCATCCTGAAGCCCGGAGACATTGTACAGGTTGACGTTATCGACGTGCGCGCGGTTCCGGTCCTCATCACCGGCGCCGTGGGCAAAGCGGACACTTATCGATTCATCCCCGGCTATCGCGACACCCTGGAAGACGCCATCGTCTGGACCGGTGGGGTTGCCGGCGATGCCGATCTCAAACGTGTGAAGATCCATCGTTCCGCCGACGGCGGAGAAGTCAAGGTCATTCAGGCCAATCTCGAAACGGTGGAAGGACGCGCGATACGCCTTCGGGCAAACGATTTCGTAGAGGTTCCGCACCGCAAGAGAAACAACGCGGGACAGCTCTTCAGTAGCTTCCTCGGCGTCGGCATCTCGCTTTACAGCCTGCTCCGGCGTCCCTAGCCTGCCCTCATAATCCAGCCATGGCCATTCTGCAATTACAGGATACCTGGAATCGCCTCAAGTCCAACATGGACGCATCGGCGCGCGATGAACTCATCGTGCGGTACGCCCATCTGGTGAGCATCACCGTCGGGCGGGTGGTCGCGAATTTTCCGGCATACCTGGACCGTGAAGACCTCGTCAGCGCCGGCAGCATGGGGCTCATCAAGGCCGTCGATCAATTCGACCTGGACCGCGGCGTCAAATTCGAGACCTACGCCATCGCGCTTATTCGAGGCGCCATCCTGGAAATGATGCGCGACCAGGACTGGGTCCCCCGCAGTATCCGCGACCATATCAAGTCCGTCGAACGCGCCCTGGCGGCGTGCGAACTGGACCTCGGCCGGCCGCCGGTGGACTCGGAGATAGCGGAAAAGATGGGCGTGACGCTCGACCACTATCACCATATCCTGAGCGAAACAGGCCGGACCACCGTTATCTCCCTGGATGACATCCTGGTGGGCGCCGAGGATGGAGACGGCGTTCACTTGGGCGACGCCCTCGCCGACGCTTCATCGAGCACGATCTCCTGTGTCGAGCGCTCGGAGCGTCGCCGCCGTCTGGCCGCTGCCATTCGCAAACTCCCGCCCAGGGAGAAGACGGTCATCTGCCTGTACTACAAGGACGGGCTCACATTCCGCGAAATCGGGCAGGTGTTGGTGATTTCGGAGTCGCGCGCCTTCCAGTTGCACAGCCAGGCCGTCACCCGGATGCGCAAAGACCTTACGGAACACGCAACGCTCTTTTGACGGAGCAAGCGGGCGGATACAAGAGTTCCGGTAGGTGAACGCGCGCCGGGGCTGGGATACCCCACCTGGCGCTTCGGGCGTTTGCCTCATCGCACGGCCTTCGGCCACACTACGATGGGTGTGTCGTGCGGGCACGGCGCCCGTGTTCACAATCGCCCGTCTCAAGGAATAAAGCACATGAAACCTACCTTCGGCGCCGCGCTGTTTGCCACCGTTATACTCACAGCCGGCTGTTCCCCGTCCAAGAAAGACCTGGCAACCGTCAACGGCCAGAAGATCACAGAAGAACAGGTCTCGGCCTATATGATGCAGGGGCCGGAAGCCAAGAATGCCCTGAAGAGCCTGATCCAGGAAGCCGTCCTGGTGGACCAGGCGAAAAAAGACAACGTCAAGGTTACGGACGAAGAGGTCAACCAGTACCTTCAGGCGCAGAGGGACCAGTATCCGCCGAGCATCCTCGATGAGCTCTACGCCAAAGCCGGGGCCACTCCGGCCCGAGTCCAGCGGGAAGCCAAGAAAGACCTGTTGCGAATCGGCCTGGAAATGCAGGGCGCCAAGGTTTCGGACGAATCCATCAAGAAGATTTACGACGCGGACCAGAACGGCATGTTCACGAAGCCGGAGTGGGTTCAAATTGGCGTCATGGTGGCCAAAGACCGCGGTGATGCGGACAAAGCCATCAGTTCCATCAAAGAAGGCGTTGACTTCCAGATCGTGCACGGTAAATTCACCGCCCCCGAAGCCAAAGGGCAGCCCTTCAACTATATTTGGCTGGGCATCCATAAGGGCGAGATTGTCAACGACCAGCGAAAGCCCCTCACAGGCTTGTCGCCGGCCATCAAGTCTGCGATTCTCAAAACGAAGGCAGGCTCGGCAGCCCCTCCCATCGGCACTCCTGGCCGTCCGGGCATGAGCGTTATATACGTGAAGACCCGCGTTCCAGGTGGGAAATTACCGCTTGAAGAGGTAAAGCCGCAGATCGCCTACGGCATCGCGGTCCAGAACAATCAGACCAAACAGGACGCCTATCCGGAACTGATCAGGAATGCCAAGATCGAGATCGCGGCCGATCAGTTCAAAGATCTCTCGAAGCCTGAATCGTTGCTGCCAAATCCCGGGGGCGTCCCGATGCAGTAGTCGGAGCGCACTGAGGACAAATATGGAGAGGCCCCGATCCTGTCGCGGATCGGGGCCTTCTTTGTTCCATTTGCAGTTTCAAATTTGCGTCGTTCAGGCTTTTGGCTTGGTGCCAGCTTCCGAAGCAATCTTAGCCTCAGCCAAGGCGGCTCGCCTCGCGGCGCCCTTGTTCTGTCCGCCCTTCCGCCCGATTTCCGCGAAGAACGCGGAGCCGCGTTCGCGCCGAACGGTATCGCCGCCCTTCTTACCGATCTCCTGGTAAAAATCGGCGCCATACCGTGTGCGTACGGTTTCTCCGCCCTTTCGGCCGGCTTCCCGCGCCAGTTCGGGGTTGGCTGCGAAGCCACCTCGCTGGTCGTGAGTTTTGGACCCTGTGTGCGCTTCGCTTATACGACGAGCACCGTCTGAGCCGGGTCTAGGTCCCGGAGTCTGCTTGTCGGTGGCCATTACACCCTCCTTTATGCACTGCCGCTATTGTAGCGTTCAACCGTCGTTATTGCTTACCCCATCCCAACGCGATTCAAACGGTCGAGCGCTTCATTGTCCCCACTACTTTTTTAACACGGGCGGTACAATGGCGATTCCCTCGGATTGCACCGTGGATAGAAAAACAAGGGCGGTAGATGATGGTGAGGGATGCGGTGCCGGACAGAGCCGAAATAGCGCCCAGCGCGCAGTTCGCTCGGCGCGTGAATTCGTCCACCGTGGGCCCGATTCAGGTGGCGCCTTGAAAGCGTTCTAGGAGTCGCCCACGTAATGATCCGCGGCGCGTTTCTGGGCGAGGAAGTGCAATGCGAAGTCTATGGCGGCGCGTACGTCTTCCTCGGTGATCTCCGGGTGCGCGGTCAGAATCTCGTTCATGCTGAGGCCCTTCTCCCAGTCGGCCAGAATACTGGTCGCCGTGATCGCGGTCCCCTTCACCACCGGCTTGCCGCCGCGCACGTGAGGTGTCATTTCGATTCGGTCGTTTGTCATCGCGCTTTACCCTTTGTGCAGGATGCGCAAGAGGTCTCCACCGGTTGCGAAAAAGATGAACAACAGGAGCAGGGCAAACCCGATGCCCTGAATCCACATCGCGGTATTGGCCTGCAGTTTGCGGCGGCGCACAGCCTCAACTCCCAGCAGCAGCAGGTGGCCGCCGTCGAGAGCGGGTATCGGAAGGACATTCAGCACGCCAAGATTGATGCTGAGAATGGCGATGAAGAACGCGAAGTCCCGCGCGCCATGCCTTGCTGTCTGTCCGGCAGCCTGGGCGATCGCGATGGGGCCGCCGACTTGGCCCCTCGTGAACATCGCTTTGCTGAACACCATCCTAATGATGCCGGTTGCCATTGTCCATGTCCGGGTGGCGCCGCCGGTTACGCTGCTCACCAGCGTCTGGGGTTCCCAGAGCGGGTCCGAAAGCACTTCGAACCCAAGCCGACCGATCTTCGTCCCGCCTTCGTCCACCGCGGTGGGAACCGCCGAAAGCGTGAGCGTCTGCCCCTGGCGGAGCAGCGTCAGCGTGACGGTCTTTCCGGCGCTGCTGCGGATCACGTCCGTAAGCATCGGGCGATCGGTTACCGGCGCTCCGTTGACTGCGGTGAACCGGTCGCCTTCACGAAGGCCGGCGCGCTCGGCCGCGCTTCCCCGTCCCACCGGTCCAACGCTGACCGTCGCCCGGTTTTCGCTGGGAAGCCCCACCGTCACACCCAGCACAACGAAGATCAGGAATCCCAGGATAAGGTTGACAACCACGCCCGCGACGATGATCTTCGAGCGCGTCCACATCGGTTTGGTATTGTAGCCGTCGGGAGCATCGTCGCCGGGCTCCATGCCTGCCATACGCACGAAGCCGCCCACAGGCAGGGCTCTCAGGTTGAAAGTGGTTTCACGGCTGTGGCCAAGGCAGCGGACCACGGGGCCGAAGCCCACGGAAAACTCCTCAACGGGCACTCCGCCGCGCTTCGCCATAACGTAGTGTCCCCATTCGTGGGCCACGATGAGCACGCCAACCGCGAACAGGAACGCCAGCGCATTCCCCAGAATATCCACTAAGTGAATCATGCTTTCTCCCTACAAACTCGCCCACGGCGACTCAGCCATTGGCAGGCGCCACGTTCAGACCTTCGCCCGCGCTTCTGGCATACTGCCGCGCCCAGGCGTCCACTGCCAGCACGGATTCCACCGTGTCGAGCGGCACAGCCGTGTGCGACCGCATGGTCTTCCGGACCACATCCACTATACCCGTAAAGGCCATATGGCCGCTCAAAAACAAGGCCACCGCTTCCTCGTTAGCGGCGGAAAACACAGCCGGGAGGCTCTGACCGATGCGCGCCGCTTCAAACGCAAGGCCAAGCCCGGGAAACCGGTCCGTATCCGGCGATTCAAATGCCAATCGGCCGATTGCCGCCAAGTCTAAACGGGGGAGGTCATTAGCCGCCCGTTCCGGGTAGAACAGCGCATACTGGATCGGCAACCGCATATCCGGTACGCCCAATTGGGCTATCACGGAACCGTCTACAAACTGCACCATGCTATGGATCACGCTCTGCGGATGGATGACAACCGAGATCCGTTCGGCGGGTACGTCAAACAACCAGTGCGCCTCGATAACTTCGAGGCCTTTGTTCATCAGCGTGGCGCAATCCACCGTTATCTTCGGGCCCATATTCCACGTCGGGTGCGCCAGCGCCTGTTCGGGCGTCACACTTGCGATGTCCTCGACCGGCCACGTCCTGAACGGCCCCCCACTCGCCGTCAGAATGAGTTTCTCAACCGTATCCGGCGCCTCACCATTCAAACATTGAAAAAGCGCGCTATGTTCCGAATCGATGGGCAGCACGGCGGCGCCGTTCTCGCGGGCCGTCCGCATCACCAGTTCGCCGGCGGCCACGAGAACTTCCTTGGACGCCAGCGCAACGTTCTTGCCCGCCTTCAGCGCGGCGAGGGTCGGCAGCAGTCCGATCGAGCCCTTTACGCTCACGACCACCGTGTGGACATCCGGGTGTGTGGCCGCCGCGATGAGGCCGTCCATCCCCTCCAGAACGGTGGCGCGCGGGCACAAGCCGCGCAACGATGCCGCCGCCTCGGGCTGCATCATGCTCAGCAGGCACGGTTGGTGCCGGGCCGCCTGTTCGGCCACCATCGCCCCGCTGCTGTCCGCGGCCAGCGCGACCACGCGCAGCCTGTCGGGGAATTGCAGCGCTACATCCAGCGTCTGTGTGCCGATCGAGCCGGTGCACCCAAGCACCGCTATCCCAAGTGGTTCACGATTCATAAGAGTACAACCATGCTACGCCACGCGCGCCACGCGAAACAAGCATAACCCGGGGCCGCCGTACGGATGAGGCGCGGTACCGCCGATTCGGCGGGATCCGGCCGCGCTTTTCCGGACTCCGGTCCCCATTTCTGGCCATCACGCCGCCATCTGTGCCAGAATGGTATTGTTCGCCAAAGGGGAGTAGCAGCGTCCACGCGGGACGCACGGCAGGCCAACAATCCCGAAGTTTACTTCTGGTCTGCCGAGCCGGACCCGGTCCGGGTGTGAGACCTTTGACTACGCGTCGTAAGCTGCGCGTGGCCAAATGTCCGCCACACGCCCGGAGGTGAAATGTCCCCGAAGAAGTCAATCGCGCTACTGTCGATGGCGGCCTTGCTGGCCTTGCCCGCGCTCATTGCCCGATTCACCCATCTGTCCCTGTCCGCCCCCGAAACCGCTCTCGTCTCGGGCCTCGCCATTCTCGGCGCCTCCTTTCTCCTTTTGTGGGCGTGTGACGCGGCCCAGGCCGACATCTCCCAGGCGATGGCGCTTGCGGTCGTTGCGCTGATCGCAGTGCTTCCGGAATACGCCGTGGACATGTACTTCACCTGGATGGCAGGAAAACACCCCGAGAGCCATTACGCCCAATACGCCGTTGCGAACATGACCGGCGCCAACCGCCTGCTCATCGGCGTGGCCTGGTCACTGATCGTGTTCATCTTCTACATCAAGACGAAGCGTCCCGTTCGCATCGGCGAGGACCGAAGGCTGGAACTGCTCTTCCTCGCGATGGCAACGGTGTATGCGTTCTGTATTCCGCTCAAGGGCAGTCTCAACTGGTTCGACGGCATCGTCTTCCTCGGACTGTACAGCTGGTACATCGTCCTCGCTGCGCGCCGCCCGTGTGAAGATTCCGAAGCCCAGGGCGTCGCCGAAGTGCTTCTGCGGCTCCCACAGGCGAAGAGACGCATTGCGACCGCGGCGCTGTTCACGTTTTCCGCCGTCGTCATCGGCTTGAACGCCGGCCCGTTCAGCGAGGGGCTTGTCGGCGCCGGCAAAGTGTTCCACATGAACGAATTCCTGCTGGTTCAGTGGTTGGCTCCCATCGCGTCCGAAGCGCCCGAGTTCATCGTGGCCATCACGTTTGCGATCCGCGGCCAGGCCGGCCTTGCGCTCGGCAGCCTTCTGTCGGCGAAACTCAATCAGTGGACCCTGCTCATCGGGATGATCCCTGGCGCTTATGCGATCTCGCACGGCAGCCTTCAGCACCCGATTCCGATGAACTCATTCCAGATGCACGAGATACTGCTGACCGCTGCGCAGTCTTTCCTCGGCATTGTGCTTCTCGCAACCCTTCGGCTGTCGGTATGGCAGGCGATGCTGCTCCTTGGGTTGTTTCTCGGCCAATTCGCGGCGCCGGGTGTGGCGTCATGGTTCCCCCGCCTGTTGCCGGACGGGCTAACCGGAGACCGCATCCACCAGGTGTTCTCCCTGCTCTATATCACGTCGGGCATCACGGTCCTCGCAAACAGCCCCCACCGGATCAGGATGCTGTGGCGCGGTTTGCGGCCCGCGTTGCCGCTGTTCCGCCCTATCAGCAAGGATCTCCGCACCGCCCATTGCCTGGACTGCCCGTATCGTCAGGCCGCCATCGCATCCCGCCACCGCGGTCCGGGGGCGCAATCCGCGGTCTCAGGGGCGGCGCAATGTACTTGTCAAACGACCTTGCCGCCTGCACTGCCGGGCGCAGCGCACCCGAGAGATTGACACGCTCTATACTACATGCTGAACGGAGGTGAACGCTTTGAGTGATTTGCCGACGACCATGATGGCCGTCACCAAACCGACGCCCGCGCCGGGCGTGGTAATCAAGGAAGTCCCTGTGCCGAAATGCGGCCCTGACGACGTGCTCGTCAAGATCCAGGCCGCCAGCATCTGCGGGACGGATGTCCATATTTACAACTGGGATGCCTGGGCCTCCGGGCGGATGCACCCCCCGCTCACGATCGGCCACGAGCTGGCGGGCGTCATCGTCAAGGTCGGTTCAAACGTTTCCCGCGTTAAGCCCGGAGATTTCGTCAGCGCGGAATCGCATGTTATCTGCGGAAAGTGCCTCCAGTGCCGCCTCGGGCAGTACCATACGTGCCAGAACGTCAAGATCCTGGGCGTTGACACGGACGGGTGCTTCGCGGAGTATGCCGTTGTCCCCGAAAACAACGTGTGGGTGAATGACGTCGGCCTGCCGGCGCACTTGGCCTCCGCGCAGGAGCCACTGGGAAATGCCGTCTACGCCACGCTGATTGAGCCCGTCACCGCCGCAAGCGTAGCGATCTTCGGCTGCGGCCCGGTGGGACTGTGCGCCGCTGCCGTTGCGAAAGCCGCCGGCGCAAGCCTCGTCGTCGCGGTGGACATAAACCCCTACCGTTTGGACCTTGCGGCGCGCATGGGCGCCTACGCCACCCTCAACCCTAACGAAATCGATGTAGTCGCCGAGTTGAAGCGACGAACGAATGGTAACGGCGTTGACGTTGTCCTGGAGATGAGCGGGCACCCGACATGCGTCCAGCAGGGTCTCGATTCTCTGCGTCTCGGTGGCAGGTTCACTGCGTTCGGCATCCCCGCGAAGCCGGTTACGGTTGATTTCAATGAGATCATTTTCAAGGGAATCCGTCTGTTGGGCGTGTCTGGCCGGCGCATGTTCGAAACGTGGTACCAGACCGCCGCTCTCCTGAAGACGGAACGCCTGAACCTGTCCCCTCTCGTTACCCACCGCCTTCCGATGTCGGATTTCGACAAGGCGATGGACATCATGAAATCCGGCCTGTCCGGCAAGATAGTGGTCTCGCCGTAGAACGGTGTTTCGCGCTTCCGTGCCGGGCCGTCTAAGTACGCCCGGCACGAGTGTTCAACTTACGCGTCTGAGAATTGTACAATGTCAACAACCAACCCACTTTCCTATATCACCACCGAGCTCCAAGCCATCAAGGACAGCGGCGCCTATCGCCCGTTGCGGGAACTACAGGGACCCCAGGGCGCCTCCGCCAGATTCGACGGCAAGGACGTCGTTAACCTGTCCTCAAACAACTACCTTGGGCTCGCCAACGACCCTCGGCTCAATGAGGCCGCCATCAAGGCGAT
Organism: Armatimonadota bacterium; assembly: GCA_036504095.1. NCBI lineage: Bacteria > Bacillati > Armatimonadota > Armatimonadota bacterium. The sequence continues at coordinate 156,179 of DASXVS010000071.1, forward strand.
TGAAACACACGGCGCCGGCACCGGCAGCGTGCGGACCATCGCCGGCACGATGGACATCCACATGGAGTTAGAACGCCGCCTGGCCATTTTCAAGAAGACCGAGGCCGTCGTCGTTTTTCAGAGCGGATTCACCGCCAATGCCGGCACCGTCGCGGCCATTCTCGGCAAGGACGATGTGATCGTCTCCGATCGGCTGAATCACGCCAGCATCATTGACGGCGCGCGTCTCAGCCGGGCGGAGATCAAGGTCTACGAACACGCGGACATTGACAGCCTGCGCGAAAAACTGGCCGAGACCAAAGGCCGCCGCACCCTTGTAGTCACGGACGGCGTGTTCAGCATGGATGGCGACATCGCACCCCTTCCCGGCGTGGTAGAGGCCGCCGAAGAGGCCGGCGCGGCCATCATGGTGGACGACGCCCATGCGAGCGGCGTGATGGGCAGTAACGGGCGCGGAACCGTCGATCACTTCGGTCTCCACGGCCGCGTCCACATCCAGGTGGGCACGCTCAGCAAGGCCGTCGGCGTGCTCGGCGGTTACGTGGCCGGGAGCAAGGATCTCATTGAATGGCTGTACGTTCGCGGCAGGCCATTCCTGTTTTCCTCGTCCCACCCGCCGGCGGTCGTGGGCGCGTGCCTCGCGGCGCTGGATATCCTGGAGAACGAGCCGGAACGCATCGAGCGTCTGTGGGAGAACACGCGCTTCTTCAAGAAGGGCCTCTCCGATCTCGGTTTCGACACGGGCGCCAGCGAATCGCCCATCACGCCGGTCATCGTCGGTGAAACCGAGGACGCGGTCAAATTCTCCGAGAGCCTGTTCCGCAGGGGCGTGTTCGCCCAGCATCTCGGGTTCCCAACGGTGCCGAAGGGCCGCGCGCGCGTGCGGACCATCGTCACCGCCACCCACACAACCGAACAATTACAGTTCGCACTCAATGCGTTTGAGGCTGCCGGTCGCGAACAGGGGCTCATCTAGCCGGACCAACCTGGCGGGGCGCCTCTCCCAAGCGCCCCGCGGAGCATCCCGATGCATAGAATCGCTGTGCTTGCACTGTCTTTGCTCGCCCCGGCCGCCATGGCCTCGCCGAAGGAATGGACCAACTCGGGGACCGAAACGCTGGAGATCGCCGCTTCGCCCGCCCCGAAAGGTCCCGTCGTACTGGAGATTGGCCCTGACGGTCGCCCGGTCCGGGCGCTTCCGTTCCACGAAACGGCGACGGGCCTCATTATCCCGGCGCCGCCCCGTGCCAAGGTGGAGCTATGGTCCCGGTCGGAGCTCATATCCGATAAGGAAGAGGCATTCGCCCGTGCTGCGCAGTACGGCGCGTTTCCCCGCATTGCTATCGGCCCGGTGGTGGTCAACGCGCTGCCTGATCCCGCCCACCCGAGGGAGGTGCCTGCGTGGCAGAACGCGCCGGGTCGCTTCCGGGCCTATCCCGTGGGCGCACTGCCGGTGTCCGTTCGCGTTCGAAACGACGGGGCAATCGTATGGAAGGCCCCGCGGGTTCGCTTGTTCGCTCCCGACAACTGGGCGGTGGCGCCGGCCGTAGCCCCGTTGGTTGACGGCAAAGGGCAGCCGTTGAAGGTGCTCAAGCCGGGAATGTCCGCCCTCACGGCCTTCACGGCGCGTATCCCGTCGGGGGCCGCGCTGGGCACACCGAGCACTTTGGTGGCGTTCCTCCGTTTCGAAGCCGGAGGCAAGCCGGTCACCGTCCACAACAACATTGAAGTCACGCTCCAGGACCCCATCGATCGCCGCTATGCGATGACGGAGAAAGGCGACCGGTTTGCCGTACGCCTTATCAACCGCTTCAAGCCTGCCGGCCTCGGGACGGCGACGGTGGAGGTGAGGAAGCCTGTGGGTACCGCGTGGGTTATTTCACCGCCTGATCCCGTCCTCATCAAGGGCGATGCCGAGGAAGATCCGGATGCAAGGGCCGGGATCGCCGGACTTGCCGCGCCGTCCGATCAGATCGCGGTGCCGGTGGTGGTGACGCTCAATGGATATCGGATGGGATACACACCGGTGGTGTGCGCCACGGCCAACTACGCCGGTGCTTTGAGCGAAAAGGGCCTCAAACGCCTTGCTGCGGGATCGCCGACATCTCTGGACACCGGCGGCCTTTCGTTCGCGGACGCAGCCGCCGGCGAGCATATCCTCTCGCTGGATGTGCCCGACAAATTCGCCGTATCGGATCCCGTGGATTGCGTTTCGCCAACCTGGGTGACCGTGGGGCTCACAAACATCGGCGCCACGCGCATCCGCCTAGAGTACGACGCCTGGGGTGCGACCAAACCCACCGTGGCGGGAGATATGCCCATAGCGGCCGTCAGGGGCGAGGACGAGACGTTCTCGTTCCTCCTCCCGGACGCGCGTTTTGCCGGGGCGCTGCCGGGCAAAGCAGACCTGCGGCTGATTGTGTCAGGCGGCAACGCCACCATCAGGAAGATCAGCGTCACGAAATGGAATCCGCTCAAATCTTCGCCCGGATAGATTCACTCGTCCCGCAGGCTCTCGGCGTAGACTTCCTTCCGGTTGACTTGGAAGGACTCGGAAACGGCCCGCACAGCGTCCCTCCGCGATTCCCCCGCCGCCAGTCGCGCGCGGAGATCCGCTTGCCAGTCGCCGACGGCATTCTTCTCGTCGGGGGTAGTATCGGCGCCGCCGATGACTAGGGTCCATTCACCGCGAGGCGCATCCGGAAGCAAGTCCGCGAGTTCCACCAGCGGGCCGCGAATAAACTCCTCGTGAATCTTCGTCAACTCTCTCGCCGCGCAAGCGGCCCGCGCCCCCAGCGCCTCGGCCAGGTCCCTCACGGTTTTCGCAACGCGATTTGGTGATTCATACAGAACCGTCGTCTCACCGCAAGCGCGGAGGTCGGCAATTGCGCGCTTGCGTTCAGGCCCCTTGCGAGGGAGAAAGCCACAGAAGCGGAAGCGATCCAGGGGCAGGCCGCTTCCTACCAGGGCCGTCAACGCGGCGCTTGCTCCCGGTATCGGGGTGATCGGCACCCCCGCTGCCACCGCGTCACGCAGAAGCGCCTCGCCGGGGTCGGAGATGCCGGGCGTCCCCGCGTCGGTCACAAGCGCGACGGTTTCGCCGCGGATCAGGCGGTCAACGATGCGGTTGCGTTCGGCCTCGGTCGAGTGTTCGTGGAACGCGGTCATTGACGTGTGGATGTCGAAGTGAGACAGCAGTTTCCGTGTGTGCCGGGTGTCTTCCGCCGCGATGATGTCAACTCCCTTCAGCACCCGCAGCGCCCGCAGGGTAATGTCCTCCAGGTTGCCGATCGGTGTGGCAACCACGAACAGCGTGCCGGTTTGTGTTCCTTCGCTCATAAGCACAGGATAACACGCCGCGCATTGTCCCCCAAAAAGCCATGGGGCGCCCATGCGGGCGCCCCATGACTCTGCAACGTATGGCGAATCCTATCCGCCGACGCGGATGGGAGGCCGCTGGGTTGCCGTATTCTTGTTTGCGCGGTCCACCCACTGCTTCTGCTGCGCGGCCAATTCCTTTTCACCCATCTGCTGGAATGCCATCAACATCATCTGGTGAATCTGGATGTTCGTGCTGTCCAAACGGCCCGCTTTGACGAACTCGTCGATCGCCTCCTGGCGATAGCGCTTCCGGTCATCGGGCGTCTTGGCCGATGCGATGCTGGTGCGGTACATCTCCCCTAGCGCGAGGTGAATCTCAGCGCTGGGATCGATGGCGGCTGATTTCTGGAACGCGTCGATAGCCTTGTCATTCTGATGGGCGTCACGGTACAAAGTGCCCATCAATCCGAAGATCGCGGAATCGTGCGGCCGGTCCCTGCTTGCGGCTTCGTAAGCGGCGATGGCGGCGTTGCGCTTGGACTCGACCACCTTCTTGTCCTTGTTACTCATGTTCTGCCGGTAGTCCGAGAGGGCCTCCGCGGCCTTGAGGTCCGAAGCCACGATAACCGGCTTGACCTTCTTCCGCTCGGCCTCCAGGAATTTCTGCACTTCCTGCGCCTGTCGCGCTTGCGAAACGCGGCGGTCCTCGATCTTAATCACGTGGTAACCGAACGCGCTCTCCACCGGGCCCACGATCGTGTTCACTTTGGCGGCGTAGGCGGCGTCCCAGAACGGCTTGACCATCATGTTCTTGCCGAACCAGCCGAGGTCGCCGGCCCGTTTGTCGGCGCCGGGCTCATCGGAATTCTTTTGCGCCAGGACGGCGAAGCCGGACGGATCCTTTTGCGCCTCCGCGGTCAGCTTCGTGGCCAGCGCCTTGGCCTCTTCCTTGGTGCGGGTGATCTTCGGGTTCTTCTCGGCGGATTTCAGGCCTTTCCACTGGATGAGGATGTGGCGCGCGTTGATCTCCACGTCTTCCGGTTTCAGCAACGGAGAGTTGACGTCCACGTTCTTCTGCAATTTGTCCTGCAGTTTTTTCGTGATCAGCTCCGTCTTGATCTGATCGCTCTGAGCCTCATATCCGGCCTGCATCTGGTCCAGCATCTGCTGCTGCTGTTCCTTGACGAGATCGAACACGCCAGACTTCTGTGCCTCGTCCCGCACGCGTTTATCGATTTCGGCCTTCAGTTCGCTGCGGCCAACATCGATGCCCTGCTTCTTCGCCGCGGCGACAAGCATGACCTGGTCCTCAAGCATCGTCAGCGCTTGCGGCGCGAGATTGTGCAGCATCAACGGATTGGGAGCCTGCTGTGACATCTGGGAGATATACTTTCTCTCGAAGTCATCCAATTGTCCCCGCGTGATCTTCTCGCTCCCTACAGTCGCCGCAACCTGATCGCGTTCCGCGATCGCCTGCGCGCGCTGATCGGCCTCGGGAGGCTTTCGCCCGCCGCCGATTCCGCCCGCGAAGAAGATCGGGAGCATAAGTGCCAAACCTAAGATCGACAGTATGCCCCACCAGGTGTGCTTGCTGCTATCTCTGAATTTCGTCCGCAAACTCGTCAGACCCATTGATTCCTCCAAGATTAACGCCCGTGTCGGGCTATCTCATGATACTTCGCATCGGACCCAGTGTCAATTGAGAAGGCAGGCTGGCAATGGACGAAGCCTTTCGCGCTCGCATCGGGAACGCCCCGGGCGAAATTGAGCATTGTATAGAGTGATGACACCAACGGAAGACAAGACGAAGACGCTGGAACTGCCTATTACCGGCATGTCCTGCGCGGCATGTGCGCGCCACGTTGAGAAGGCGCTGAAGGGCGTCCCGGGCGTCGCGGACGCCTCGGTCAACTACGCGTCCGGCTACGCCACTATCGAATCCGCTCCCGGAACGCCGATCACCGATTTTGTGGCCGCCGTTGAAGAAGCCGGATACGGGGCCGAAGCGCCGAACGAAGTAACTTTCATCCTCGAAGGCGCCACGCCCGACACCCTCACCATGGTGCGTGCCATTCCCGGCGTTCTGTCCGCCAGCCTGGAGGCGGACCACCTTGCGGCCACCTACCTGCCGTCGATCGTCGCGCCGCGCGACATCCGCGCGTCACTGCGCGAAAGCGGCGTCCGCGCTACGCGGGATTCCGAGACCCGGCCCGCGGACGAAACGGACGACGAACTCCGCGCACTCCGCACACGGCTCACTGTCGCCATAGCGTTCAGTCTGCCGACCCTCGTGATTTCGATGGGCGACCTCATGTTCCCGGGTCGCAACTGGGTGCTGTTGGCGCTGACACTTCCGGTGGTGATCTACAGCGGGGGCCGCTTCTATTCGTCTGCCTGGCACGCCGCAAAGCGCCGGTTGGCGGACATGAACACCTTGATAGCGTTGGGCACCGGCGCCGCCTTGCTTTATAGCGTGGCGGCCACGGTTGCGCCGCAATCGGTACAGCCGCACGCTGCTCACGGAGCGATGGTCCACGTGTATTACGAGGCGGCCGGGGTCATTATCACCCTCATCCTGCTCGGCCGGGTCATGGAGGCGCGTGCCCGCCGCCGCACAGGCTCCGCGATCCGCGCACTGCTCGACCTTCAGCCGCACACGGCGCGACTGCTCGCCGATGGCGTGGAATCGGAGATCGCTGTCGAGGACTTGGAACTGGACGACATCATTGTCGTCCGCCCGGGCGATCGGGTGCCCGTTGACGGCGTGGTCGTATCCGGCGCATCCGCGGTTGATGAGGCGATGCTCACGGGCGAGAGCATCCCCGTGTCCAAAGGGGCCGGCGACGAGGTCTACGGCGCGACGCTCAACACCACCGGCGCGTTCCAATTTAGGGCGACCAGAGTCGGTCGCGACACGGCCTTGCAGCGTATCGTGGGAATGGTCCGCCAGGCTCAGGGACGCCGCGCGCCGATTCAACATCTGGCGGATGAGATCGCCGCCATTTTCGTGCCGGTGGTCGTTGCGATCTCGGTCGTCGCGTTCGCGGCGTGGATGGTGTTCGGACCGCCCGAGACGCGCCTGAATGACGCTATGACCGCCTTGGTCACGGTGTTGATCATCGCATGTCCTTGTGCGCTCGGCCTTGCGACGCCAACGGCGGTGATGGTCGGCTCCGGCGTCGGCGCCACGCACGGCATACTCGTGAAAGGCGCGGACGCGCTGCAGGCGATGGCCGGAATCGATACGGTGGTGCTGGATAAGACGGGCACCATCACCGAGGGCAAACCGCGGGTGACCGACATCATCCCCCTGATCCCCGACTTGACCGAGGATGCGCTTCTGAGCCTGGGCGCGGCCGTTGAACACGGATCTGAACACCCGCTTGGCGAGGCGGTCGTGAGAGCCGCAGCGGAGCGCGGTCTTGTCGTTCCGGCGGCCTCCGAATTTGTCGCCACGCCTGGCCAGGGTGTCCGCGCGATGGTCGGAACATCGAGCGTTCTCGCGGGAACGGCGCGCTACCTTGAGGGCGAATCCATACCGGCCCGCGATTCCGGGACTCGCGTAGAATCGCTCGCATCAGAAGGCAAGACCCCGATCCTGATCGCCGTCGATGGCCGCCTGGCCGGCATCGTGGCCGCCGCCGATGTCGAGAAGGCGTCCAGCCGTTCGGCTGTTGAGAATCTCAAGCGAATGGGTATGGACGTGGTGATGATCACGGGCGATCACGAGGCGACGGCCCGCGCGGTGGCGTCGCGCGTCGGGATCGCCCGCGTGCTTGCCCGCGTTCTTCCGGATCACAAGGCCGCGGAGGTTCAGCGTCTTCAGGCGGAGGGCAGCAAGGTGGCTATGGTCGGCGACGGCATCAATGACGCCCCCGCGTTGGTCCAGGCCAATGTGGGAGTCGCCATCGGCGCCGGCGCCGATGTGGCTATCGAAGCCGCGGACGTTACGCTGTCGCGGGGGGACCTGCAGGGCGTCGCCACTGCCGTGCGCCTCGCGCGGGCCACGATGCGCACAATCAGGCAGAACCTGTTCTGGGCGTTCGTCTACAACGTGATCGGCATCCCCATCGCGGCCGGCGTCCTGTATCCCGCGTTCCACATCCGCCTGAACCCGATGCTGGCCAGCGCGGCGATGAGTCTAAGCAGCGTCAGCGTGGTCTCCAACAGCCTCAGGCTGAGACGTTTTCGAGACAAGTGATCGAACACCGCGGCGGATCGCCGCAAACCGTAACGAAAGGCAATTCAAATGGCAACCATCAAATATGTGGCCCCCAACATCAAATGCGAGGGCTGTGCGGAGACAATCTCCAGCGCGCTGTCCGGCATAGCCGGCGTGTACAACGTCAAGGTCGATATCCCGGAAAAGGTCGTCACCGTCGAATACGATGAGGACACTGTCTCGGGAACCACCCTGAAAACCGCCCTGGCCGATTCGGGCTTCCCGGCCGAATAGATGAGGGTCCCGCCTCCAACCGCCGTCGCTGCGAACAGGAGTTGCATAGTGACGTCGTGATGCGCCATCGTTAATCGGGTGAGGTCCGTTGGCGCAGCGGAACCCGCCCGCGATCGCGCCGAATAACCGCTATTCCGGGGACGCAAATGGACCATCCGCTCTCGGCGAAGGAACAGATCGAGATCGATTTCTGGAGGGACTCTCGGGAAGAGAGCCCGGGTGCGGATTCGATACGCAACATCGTCAACAAGTTCAGCGAATCGAGGGTTCTGCTGGCCAAACTACAGCATTTTGATGAACTGTTCCGTGGGGGTATGATCCTGGAGCTCGGCGCGGGTCAGGGCTGGGCGTCGTGCTTCGTCAAGCGTCTCTACCCGGGGGCCACGGTTATCGCCACCGACATCAGCGAATACGCCGTTCGGTCGGTCCCCAAGTGGGAGCGCTTCTTCGAAACGAAGCTTGACAAAACGGTTGCCTGTCGCAGCTACGAGATGCCTTTCGATGATGGCAGCATCGATCTCGTCTGGTGCTTTCAAGCGGCTCACCACTTCGTCGCGCATCGGCGCACGTTCGCCGAGCTTCGCAGAGTCCTGCGGCCCGGAGGCGCGGGTCTTTACCTTCATGAGCCGGCGTGCTGCCCATTCATTCACAGGCTCGCGCGCGCCCGCGTTAATGCGAAGCGACCGGCAGTCCCTGAAGACGTGTTGAAATGTTCGGAAATGCGGAGGCTTGCCCGGGATGCGGGATTCTCGGTGGAGTTGCGGCGGGACCCAACCACGACAAGTCGCAACCCGATCGAAACGGTGTATTACTTGGTGCTGCAACGCTCCCGACTCCTCCGAGCATTGCTCCCCTGTACTACGGACTTCGTGTTCCGGAAGGCGTGAGCGGGAAAGCTGCCCCGCAAGGGCAGTCACGCAGACTTTTCGGTTGACGTGGGCTCAACCTGAACAATAAAGCGAGGCACGAGGGGCAGCCCCTCGTGCCTCGCTGCATCTGTGAACGGGGCCCCTACGGCCAGGTTTTGATCGTTCCGGCGAGGAACCGCTGAAGGCGCAGCACGTCCAGAATGGTCAGTTGCTTGTCGCCCGGAAGGTGTTTCACCGGGTCGGCGGCGGCGGGCGGGAACACGTCCGCGCGCGTCAATTGCGCACTGTCGGAAGGCGCCAACCCGGCAACCACTCGGGACAGGCAGGCGACGTCTTCGGCGTTGATTTGACCGTCGCCGTTGACATCGCCGTATAGCGGTGTGGCGGGGGCGCCCGCACCGATCCAGACTCGTGTAATGGACACGTCCTGCGTTCCGTTGGCGTAGGTAACGGTCACGCGCGGGTAGTACTCGCCCGGTGTCGTATAAACGTGTTTGGTCTGCCCGTCGAACTGGCCATCCGGCGCGTTGGCATCCGAGTTGGCTTCCGTCTCCACCACGCCGTCACCGAAGTCCCATTTGTACGAGACCACATTGGCTGCGCGCGGTGCGTGATAGCCGTCCGTGCCGCCGGCGACCTGGAAGTCGCGATGCATCCAGATCGGGGCAGTAAAGGAGACTGTGCCGTCCGTCTGCTGAACGCGGATGTAGTAATACCGTTCGATGCGCCCGCTGCCGGTCGCGTCAAACCATAGGGTCGCCGGCGCGGTCCCCTGCGGAGCAGGAATCGGAGGGGCATCGAACTGCGTTGAGGTGTACGGGGTGGTGATGTTCGATGCGCGGAGCTGAGCGGCCGGCTGATCGCCGAGGAGGCTGAAATTCCATACCGCCGTATTGCCGGTAACGGTTGCCTTGGACAGGGGCAGCGTCTTGACGACTGCGCCGCGGTTGGTAATGACCTGAACGCTTGTGTTATCCAGCAGCAGGCCGGCGCCGCGCGAGATCTCCAACCGGCACCGGTTGTTCTGAACATCGGCCGGGTCGAAGTCCCGCGAGCCCATCCAGCGCAGCCCGCGTGAAACGGCGGACACCGTGAATTTCAGCGAGATCGCCTTGGCGTGCGGGTTAATGGGATCGGTCACCTTGTCTTCAGAAGAAAACACGCGACGGGCCCGGAGCGCGCCCAGCATCGATGCCTGCGCGCTGGCGGGAGAGAGGTACTGGATGAAGGTCGCCCATATCCCGGTATCGGTGAGGATCCCATCCGGAGAACGGAGCGAGCCATAACGGTCGGAGTGGTTGTCTTCGCCATTGGTGGGGCCGAGATGCCACCCGTTGTCCAGCGCCAACTGGAAATACGGTTCGTTGTATTTCGCGCCGTAGAACCCTGCGGTCGTGCCGGGTTCAGAGCGGCTGCTCATTTCCATGAGGGTTACGTACGGGTCCATTACGGGAACCCATTCGAGCTTCCGCCACCAGTTGTCGTACCACCACATACACGGATCCGCGAGCGCGCAGCCCGGGTACAGGTTCGGGTGGTTAATCTGAACAACCACCGTTCCGCCCAACGGCGAGACGGAGTGGTCCAGAACCCATTGCCAAAGCGACTGCGTTGTTGTTGGCCCGGGTCCGTAGTTATGCCACCAGATGGCCTTCGTATTCGTCGCCTCGGTCCATCCTCCGCCGCGGTCTGCGGCGCCTGCGCGGTCCGATGCGCCGTACACGCTGAGATGGCCCGCGCCCTGGGCGACTTTCACGGTCGTATACGAAGCGGCGTTGGTCCACTCGAAGCCCCACAGGGCGATCATCGTGCCGGGCTGATTGGAAGGCCCCGGCGTGGTCGCCGCGCGAGACTGGCTGATGATCGACTGGTACACGGAGGAGGTAAGATACTCGCCGTGATCCGAGGTGGCGAAACACGTCAGTCCTGCCCCTTTGGCCGCGGCTGCCGCCGTGGTGAGCGAGGCCGCGGTCGGTCCACCGGCTCCAAACACGTCTCCGTCGGACGCCGCCGTGTGCGAGTGCAGGTTTGCGCGAAAGAGGTCTACGTCTGCCCGCGCTTGTGGACCCCGCAGGAGCGCCGCGCCCATCATCAAAACGGCAGCGGCGACTCGCATGCGTCGTGTGTACGCGGGTTGCGGCATTGGGACTGTGAACTGATTTCTACGCCTGGCGTGGTTCATAGAGTGCATCGGCTACTCCGGCCAGTGAAAAGGACCTCCGTCGTGAACGCGCAATCGCATTCCCGCCCGCGCGCCGGCCAGTCGCACGGGTTGGAGGCAGAGCCAGCAAATCCATTGTCCAGCGCGTAACAACGCGAATGGAACCCCATCATTCTACATCGTGCAAGATACGTGCCGCAACCGCCCGCCGGCGGAATTTGGCAGCCGGGCGTGAAACCAGGACTCTCGTTGCCCAGGCGTTGCTATAATGGCCGCGTCCCTCTATCTTCGAAACATCGCGTACCGGGCGGGCGTTCCAATCCGCAACCGGCAAAGGACTGATACCATGATGAACCGCAATGACGCTTTGAATAAGGTCGAGCAAACCCTCGCTCTCGTGTCCTCGGACACCGCTACCGTGAGCCTTTCCGCCAACAGAGAGGGAGCGACCCGTTACGCCAACAACATCATCACGCAAAATGTTGCCGCTGACCGGATAACGCTCCGCGTTTCCGCCGCGTTCGGGCAGAAGGTTGGCATCGCGACAACCAACCAACTCGATGCGGATTCCCTCGCGGATGCGGTCAAGCGAGCGGAAGACGCCGCCAGGGCCTCCGATCCGGATCTGGAATACTTGCCCCCGCTCGGAGCTCAGGATTACCCCGAAATCCACGGGCACTCGGCCGATACCGCGGCGGCCGGCCCGCAGGATCGCGCGCGCATTGTCGCGGCGCTGACCGGCGCGCCGCGCAATGCCGGATACCGCGCGGCGGGCAGCGTCACAGTATCCGAAAACTTCGATGCCATCGGCACGTCCACCGGGCTCCGCGCGTATCACCCGTATACCAACGCGCGCGTCCTCTGCACCGTTATCGCGGACGGCGCCAGTGGTTGGGCCGGCGCGGGATCGTACGACCTCGCTTCCATTTCAATTGACGAGATCGCGGAGCGGGCTTTCCGCAAGGGAGAGGACGCCCGCAACCCGGTTGAGGTCGAGGCGGGCCCCACCACGGTCATCCTCGAACCGCAGGCGGTTGCCGATCTGCTGGAATACCTGGTCTGGGATATGGACGCAAAGGCAGCCGACGAAGGCCGCAGCGTCTTCACCGGCAAGGAAGGAACCCGGGTCGCGGGACCCGAGATCACGGTCCGGTCCCAACCGGCCCATCCGCTCGTTCCCGGATCCCCTTTCCTCGCCGATGGCGCCGCGGCATCGGACGTCCAATGGCTCGACGCCGGAACCGTAAAGAGCCTCAAAACGAGCCGTTTCTGGGCTCAGAAAACCGGACGCGAGCGCGTCGGCATGCCCGGAAACGTCATCATGGATGGTGGCAGCGCCTCTACACAGGATCTCGTCGCGCGAGTCGAGCGCGGCCTCCTGGTCACGCGATTCTGGTACATCCGCACCGTCGACCCGATGAAGCAATTGCTTACAGGGATGACGCGGGATGGCGTGTACCGCATCGAAGACGGGAAGATTGCCGGCGCGGCGCTGAACATGCGCTTCAATGAGAGCCCGCTCCGCATGCTTGCCAACGTGAAGGCTCTCGGCACGCCCGTCGCAACACGTGAAGAGGTTGTCGCCCCTGCCCTGCTGATCAACGATTTCCATTTCACGTCGGTCACCCGGTTTTGAGGTCAGCCGTCCAGGCGTTTTATCGAGGGCTGTCCATGTTCCATCTTCCGGTTAGCAGAAGCTGCGTTCACCCGGTTGGTTCCCCGTTTGCGGGAACCTGCGGCCGGGTCGCTGTTGTTACAGAGTCAGGAGGCGTGCAACCATAACTCGCACCATATCCGCCGCCGACGAGTTCGAGGCGTTGTTAGCCCCGCAGCTCGACGCATTATACCGCACCGCCCGCCGCATGACGCGTAATGTGGACGATGCTGAAGACCTTGTTCAGGATACCGCCGTGCGCGCTTTCCGCGCGTTCGCCCAGTTCCAGAAGGGAACCAACTTCCGGGCCTGGATTTTCCGGGTCCTGACGACAACGTTTATCAACCGCCAGCGAGCGATGGGCCGGCAGCCGGTCATCGAGTCAGTGGATGAAGAGCACGCCGCCGGGGTGTACGATCATATCGCCGACGAAGCGCCTACACCGGAGGCTGCCGTGCTGGAGAGACTCAGTGTTGAGGACATCATCGGCGCTATGGATTCGCTGCCCCAGGATTTCGCCGCCGCGGTGCAGATGGCGGATGTGGAAGGCATGGACTATCAGGAGGTTGCTGACGCGCTTGGCATCCCGCTCGGTACGGTGCGATCCCGCCTCCATCGCGGGAGGAGATTGCTCAGGAGCGCCCTGTCACACATGGTTGCTCCGGAGGTAACGGAATGACAGACAAGAACGAAAACGCCCGGCCTCGTCCGTGCGGCGACCTTTCGCTGGGGCATTGCCAGGAGGCGATGGCACGGCTGGACGACTACCTTGACAGGGACCTCACCCCGGACCTGAAAGCGGAGCTGGAAGCGCACCTGAAGTTGTGCGACCATTGCACCGAGGAGTTCGGCCTTCGCAGCGCCGCCCAGGACGCCCTGCGCTGTAAACTCCAGGGCGAGAAATGCCCCGACGCCCTTCGCGCTTCTATCCTCGCGCGCCTTCGCGCAGAATGCGCCTGACAAGCGCTCTCCCGGAAATCGTGCATATCAATTCCAACGGGACCCCGACACGCGTCGGGGTCCCGTTTCCATCTGCGGCCCGCCGGGTACAACTCGGAGTGCAGGGAGGCGGCCCGGGGAACTAATCGCAGGGGCGGGTCGTTGCGCCTCCCGTACATCGTCAACGATTCAGGGAGTGTCCAATGCCAAGAACCATTTTGATTGCGATCGTGATTGTCGCCATATCCGCTCTGCCGGCGTTCGCGCAGGACGACGTGCAAGCGCGAATCAGTGCACTGGAAGCGCAGGTTGCCCAGCTACAGAAACAGTTGCAGGATCTGCGCGCCGCTGTCCCGGCGACTCCGCCGTCGGAGCCGGCCCCTGCCCCGGCGCCGGCCGCGACGTTCACGCCGACCGTGACCGTGGGCGGTATGATGGAAACGCAGTTTACCCTTGCCGCCTCGGGGAGCCTGAAGCAGCCTATCTTCGCGTCGCCATCCGGTAACGCCGATTTCATCCTCACACACGTCCACCCCTCAATCCGGGCGACTCTGGATGAGAAGACCTCGGCGTTGCTGACGCTATGCACAACGCACGAAGGTTCTACCGAGGTCTACGAGGCATACGTTGAGCACGCCCCAAACGACCGGCTGGATGCGAAGATGGGCCGGTTCCTGCTTCCGTTCGGCGCGTGGAATCCCATCAGTAATGCGGCGATGTTCAAATCGGTTTCGCGTCCGCTCATGTACCTGGGGCATGAAGACCGTGGGATTGTGCTGCAGGGTGGCCCCCGCCCGATCCTGAATGACGAGCATTCCGATGTTGGCCTGCTGCTGAGCGGCCGCTCCGAAGGGAAGTCGGCGATCGTGAAGTGGGACGGCTATGTGTCCAACGGATTTGCCGATCAGTTCGGCGATTATCCGGACGCCTGGATAGATTTCAGGTCTTCACAGGACAATAACACCTCCAAGAGCCTCGGAGCGCGCATCGCTGCATCAACCCCTTGCGGATTCACCCTTGGCGCTTCGTGGACAGGGGGCAAATGGGACCCTCAAAACAAGTATCGGTATGACATCGCCGGTGCGGACGCCACCTGGCAGATGCGCAGCGGATTGACCTTGCGCGCAGAATACGCCACCAATCCCATCGGTCGCTCGGCGGCGGACGGCGGCAAGATCCACCGCCATGGATGGTACGCAATGGCCGAGAAACCGGTGGGCCAGAAGTGGACCGCTGTGGCGATGTACAGCACGCTGTCCGAACGCCCGACGGCGAACGTAAACCACGTCGCGCGGCTGACTCTTGGCGCGGACTATCGCCTGGCGGACTCAACCACCATCAAGACCGAAATCGGGCGCCTGTTTATCGGGCGCTTCATTGGCAACGCGTCAAACGCTCCACAGGGCACGGAGTTTGGCGACGTCACGACCCTCAAGGTCAGCAGCGTAGTGTCTTTCTAGGAGTGAACATGAAGCATCCAGCCGCATATATCTTTGCCCTCGCGTTTGCCGCTTCGACGGGCGCCGCGTTTGCGGACGCACCGAAGCAGCCCGACAACTTGCCGAAGGAGCTCTTGAAACCGTTCAAGACGTGGTCTGTGCGCTGCGCCCAGTGCCACAACCCCGAGCGGGTTTACGGGACCAAGTACACCGATCCCAAGCAGATCGAGGTCTTGATCGCCCGTATGGCTCGCAAGACCACAACCATTTCAAAAGACGACCAGAAACTGATCGTCGCTTACGTAACGTGGCACAATAAGCCCGCTAAATGAGCTGATGGCCGGTGCCGCCAGACACACCAAACAGGAACCAGACAATTGAAAATACCGTACTTGATAATCGCCGCGTTAGCGGCTTACATTGGCCCCGCAAGGGCTGCGACCGTGGACATACCGATCGCCAACTTCCAGTTTGGCGCCGCCAACGCTCCCGTCACGATCAACCTGGGCGACACCGTGCGCTGGACGAACAACGATCCAGACCAGCACACCGTCACGAGCGGCCCTGCGTGGGGCCAGCCGGACCACAAATTCGGTTCCGGCGCCCTGAGCCAGAACGACACGTTCAGCGTCACGTTCCGGCGCGCCGGTACGTTCGGCTATTTCTGCGAATTCCACTCGAGCATGGTCTCTTCCATCATCGTTAACCCTGCGCCCCCGAAAACCGTCAATGTCACCGTTCAAAACACCAGTTTCGGGACGGCTAACGCCACCACGAACATCAACGTCGGCGACACCGTGCAATGGAACTGGGTCAACGGGAGCCACACCGTCACCAGCGGCACGGTTATCTCCGGCATCAAGACCCCGGATGGGCTTTTCAACGGAAACCTCTCGACGATATCCACCAAGTTCACGTTCACATTCAGCAAGCCGGGCCTCTACCCGTACTATTGCAGCCCGCATGCCGTCTGCTGCGGAATGGTATCGGCGGTCTCCGTTTCCGGGCCGATTTACGGGGACGTCAATGGCGATGGCAAGGTGACGGCGTCGGATGCGGCGGAGGCCTTGCGTATTTGGGCCGGCCTCACCTCTCTGGCGCCGGGCGCCCTTGCGATGGCCGACGTCTCGCCCAACCAGTTTGGCGACGGGATCGTTGACCTCAACGATGCGACTCGCATCCTCCGTTTCGTCGCCGGCGCGGACACAACCCCGCTGTAAACACCGGTACCATCCGTCAGGGTTATGGGGGGGCGCCGCTATTCGCAGCTCAACCCCCCCGTCCTCCTCACAGGCGTGCTAGAATACCACCAATTCCCGTGTTATCAACGTCTGACCTGGAGGTGACCGATGGCTGAGCCTTCTGCACCGCGCGACACTCGCCTGACGCGCCGCGCATTTTCCCGCCGTGCGGCAGTCGCGGCCGCCGGTATCCTCGTGGCAGGCGTCGCGCCCGCGCAGGAGCCCGCACCGCCTCAGCCTCTTCCCGTTACGGAGCCTTCGCCCATGGACCCGGCAATCTCCCAGATCCTGGCTCAATGCCCTGGTCTGCCGTCAGGCGACCGCAAGGAATTGGAAACCCAGCTTAAGGGCGTCCTGGACCTCGCAAAGACCCTTCGCGGCTTGAAGGTGGAGGACGGCCGCGAACCGGATTTCGTGTTCCGCGCCGCCAGGGGGGCAGCCGATGCTCGCTGAAAATGCCTTCAACCTCGGTATCCCCGTCCTTGGCCGGATGCTCCGCTCCGGCAAGACGTCATCGCTCGAACTCACGGAGTTGGCGCTCCATCGCCTCCAGGAGCACGGGACGGCCCTCAACGCGGTTGCGGCGCTGATGCGGGAGCGCGCGGTCGCGGAGGCTCGGGCAGCCGACAAGGAACTCAAGTCCGGTCACGACCGGGGCCCTTTGCACGGCATCCCTTATGGTGCGAAGGATCTGCTGGATGCCCGGGGCGCCCCCACCGAATGGGGATCGTTCGCGCACAAAGGCCGGGTCCGGGAGCAGGATGCAGCAGTCATCAAACGCCTCCATTCCGCCGGGGCCGTTCTGGTTGCGAAACTCGCGATGGTATCGCTGGCTGGCGGTGGGAGCTACCGATATGCGTCAACCTCCCTCACCGGCCCCGGCCGCAACCCGTGGAATCCCGGTCGATGGTCGGGTGGCTCAAGCAGCGGATCGGGCGCGGCCGTCGGCGGCGCACTGGTCCCATTCGCCATCGGTTCGGAGACCTGGGGCAGCATCGTCGTTCCCTCCTCCTTCTGTGGGGTGACCGGCCTTCGGCCAACCTACGGCCGAGTCCCTCGTACCGGCGCCATGGCGCTTTCCTGGACGCTTGACAAACTCGGCCCGATCGCCCGCTCCGCGAATGACGCTTCGCTCGTGCTGGCGGCCATCGCCGGTCCCGACCCTGCCGATCCCTCATCGGTCGTCGGACCGTTTCGTCACTTTGCGCGGAATCGCGGACCGCTGCGTGTGGGCGTCTTGCGCGAGGATTTCAGCAAGGGCGGCGACAAGGCCATCGAGAACGCATACAACCACGCCCTGAAGGTCCTGTCCGGAGCCGGTATGGCCCTCAAGGACACGGTGCTCCCCGACCGCCCCTACGGCACCGTCGCGGCCGCGCTGGTAACCATTGAAGGCAGCGCTTCCTTCGAAGGCATGATCACCGGCCCGGACCTCGCCAAACTCAACGCTCCCGAGCAGCGCGCGGGGTTCGCGGCCGGCCTTGCCATGACCGGAGTTGACTATCTGCATGCGATGCGGCTTCGGGAGGGCTGCCGGAACGCGATAGCGCGTGTCTTTAACGATTTTGATGTTCTCGTCGCCCCTAGCCTGATGGACGTTGCGCCGCCGATTGACGCGAACTTGGACACTTGGTTCTCCGGCGGCGGCGGGTTACTGCAGGCCGCAGGGAACTGCGTCGGCATTCCCTGCATGTCTGTTCCGATGGGTTACGCGAAGGATGCTCTTCCCTGCGGGCTCCAGTTCTGCGCCGGCGCCGGCGATGAGCGCGCCATGGTGGAAGTCGCGCGCGCCTTCCAGCAGCACACCCACTGGCACAAAGACCTTCCGACGGGTCTCCTATGAGACGCGCATTCGCGAGTCTCCGGCGATGGGAAAAATACATCCGCGCACCTGGTCCGGTCCAGGCCGGAGTCTGCGCTGTCTTCGCGCTGGCCGGAACCGTCGTGTTGTCCGAGGACCTGCCCTTGCGGCTGCCTGCGCCGCCGGTTGCCGCGCGCCCTTCAGCGCGCTTACTGGGGCTTCGTGCGCGCGCCATTGCCCGGCCATACGGCCCCAATTGGCGTCAGACGGCGGACGCAGGTGTAAGTGAACGCCAGTATGCCATCGCCGCAGACGCCTACCGCCGCGAGGCGGCGGTGTATCTGCGCAATGGCGACGTCCAGGGAGCGCGCGCAGAACTCACCAAGGCCGGCCGCTACCAGGTGGCGATTGCCGCGTTCGTCCGCAGTCCGATCGTGAGCGCCGGCCGGGGTCGGGCTCGCCTCGAGCCGGCGTTCGGGTGTTATCTCGGAGCGTATATCGATCGCGACGACAGGCTGCCCGGCGCGTACGTGGACGAGAATTCGCAGTCACATAAGCGAACCGGGCCGTTCGAGGAGATCACCGGACGTCCGCATGCCACGTACTTCATGTACATGTCCTATGGCCGTCCGTTTCCCTGGCGCTGGGCCAACGCGTTGAAGCGCGAAGGGCAGATTCCTCACATCGCCTGGGAACCCGCGAGCCTGTACCTGGTTGATGACGAAGCATACCTTAGACAATTCTCCGGTGAATGCGCGCGGTTCAATTACCCGATTTTCCTGCGATTCGCGGCTGAGATGAACGGGAAGTGGACGCCGTATAATGGCAGACCCGATGCGTATCGCCGCGCGTTCCGAAAGGTGGCAGACGCCATTCATCGTGCGGCGCCGAAGGCGGCGATGATCTGGTGCCCGAACGCTATTCCGGTCGACACGATTGCGGCGTACTACCCTGGCGATGACGCCGTCGATTGGGTGGGTGTCAATTTCTATTCCGTTCTCTTCTACGACAACGACCGGCGCCGCCCCGCGATGGAAGACCCCACGGATCTCCTGCGTCCCATCTACGATCGATACGCAGCCCGCAAGCCCATCGCGGTCGGAGAGTGGGCCGCCACGCACCTCGCCGCGTGCGAAGGGGTCGCCCGTCCGGCGTTCGCCGCCGAGAAGATCGCCCGCTTCTACGCCGCGCTTCCCCGGGTCTTTCCGCGCGTCAAAATGGTCAACTGGTACGATGCCAATAACCTCCGCGAGGCGCTGACCGGCCGACGGCTGAACAACTATCAAATCACCGACGACCGTATCGTCCTTGAGGCGTACCGGGCTGCGGTGAACGACCCGTGGTTCCTGGGTCGGTACGGGGAATCGGCGGACGTGGCCGAACACCGGCTAGGCAATGGCGCGGGCCTGTCCGGAACCGTGAGACTCAGCGCCTGGACCAAGGCGCCGGTGCGAACGCGATCTTATTGGGCGGTGGATGGCCGCATCCGCCATGCAACCGCTCGTCCCGGAGCTGCCGCGTGGACGTGGAACACTGCTGCCGAGAAGCCCGGCTCCCATCGCGTTTCGCTCCTCCTCTACGATGCGTTGGGCCGGTTCATCGCCGGAGGAGGCTGGACTGTGAAGGTAACCCGATGAACAATAGCCCCTGGATCGATGTGACGCGTCCGTTGTACCCCGGCATGCCGGTCTGGCCCGGCGACCCGGCCGTTTCGGAGCGGGCCATCTCCCGCATTGCGGATGGCGATGGCTGCAACGTAACGCAGTGGACCTTCGGATCTCACACGGGGACCCATGTTGACCCGCCGCTGCATTTCATTGCCGGTGGCGCCCCCGTGCCGGCCATGGACCTGAACGCGCTGTGCGGACCTTGCCGGGTGCTGGATTTCGCCGAACGGGCTGACCACGTGTCCGAGCGTGACCTTGCCTCCTGCAAGGGCGTTGAGCGGATTCTGCTGAAGACCCGCAACTCGTTCAGAGACCCCGGCGTCTTCCACGCGGATTTCATAGCTCTGTCCGAAAGCGCCGCCGAATGGGCGGTCGGCTCCGGAGTGCGCCTCATTGGAATCGACGCGCCGAGCATCGAGCCGTTCGGCGCAGGGAACCATCCGGTCCACCACCGAATCCTCGGCGCCGGTATCGTCGTCATCGAAGGATTGGCGCTGGCGCAGTTGCCCGCGGGAGATTACGAGATGGTCTGTGCTCCCCTGCCCTGGCGCGACGGCGACGGCTCCCCCTGCCGCACCCTCATCCGCCGCATCTAGCCCGTCTCCCCCGGGCAATCGGCGTCTCAAACGACGGACGGCATGCGGAATAGGTCTGAAGGCTGGGCGGCCTTCCGGCTAACTCCCGCATTCGAAATGTCGAAAAGTCGTGACATGCCGCCGCCAATACACTAGACTAGAAAAAGCGGGCTTTGTCCTGCATCGAATAATCGAACTGGTGAGCGCCGGCTGCTGCCTCCCGGCCTTGGATATATGACCCCGAACAACACTATGGATCTCGTCCGAAGATACGAAAATAACCCCATTCTGGAAGGGAAAGACGTCCCCTACCTCTGCAACACGATGTTCAACGCGGGAGCGACGACCTTCCGGGGTGAAACCCTCCTGCTGCTCCGCATTGAGGACCGCAGAGGGTATTCACACCTCACCGTGGCCACAAGCAAGGACGGCATCAGCAATTGGAACGTACGTAACACCCCCTTTATGGTGCCGGGTCTCCCGGAGCATCCGTACGAGGCATTCGGGGTGGAAGACGCGCGCATCACGTTCGTCCCCGAAACCGGTGACTATCTCATAACCTACACCGCGTATTCGTTCCTAGGCGCCGGAGTCGCGCTCGCCAAGACGCGCGACTGGGAAACCGTGGAACGCCTGGGGCTGATCTTCCCTCCGAACAATAAGGATGCCTGCGTATTCCCCAAGCGTATCAACGGCGAATGGGTCATGCTTCACCGTCCCGTGTCCGGTGACGCCGAGCACATGTGGCTGGCTTTTTCGCCCGATCTGCACCATTGGGGCCATCACAAATACGTTCTCCTGGAGGCTTCCGGCCCCCGCTGGGACGCCGCCCGGATCGGCGCGGGCACTGTGCCTATTGAGACGCCTGAAGGCTGGCTCATCCTGTACCACGGGGTGAAGTATCTTGCGGGCAGCCCGATCTACCGGGTCGGCGCCGCCCTTCTCGATCTGGACCACCCGGACAACGTGATCGCCCGTCTCCCGTACTGGATCATGAGCCCGACGGAGCCGTACGAAACCCAGGGCGACGCCCCGAACGTGGTGTTCCCTGCCGGTTGCATCGAGCACGGCGACGACCTTCACATCTACTACGGCGCCGCCGACTCCCGGATGTGCCTTGCGTTTGCCAGCATAAGCGGCCTCGTCGAAGCGTTGAAGCGCGACGGCGTTCCACCGCTTTACTGCTGAGGCGCCGTATGCGTGTGCTCGTTATCGGCGGAACCCGCTTCATGGGGCCGCGCGTCATCGCGCGGATTCTGGGCGCAGGGCACGAAGTCACCGCATTTCATCGCGGCCCCTCAACGCACACCGTTCCCGAAGCGGCGCGCCACATCTTCGGCAATCGCCACGACCTGCCGAACCACGCCGTCGCTATCCGCGGCGTGCAGCCGGACGTCGTATTGGACATGATGCTCATCACTGAGCGCAACGCGGTGGACCTGTTGGACGTATTGCAGGGCGTCGATTGCCGGATTGTGGCCGCCAGCAGTTGCGATGTCTACGCCAGCTATGGACGGCTTCTGAGAATCGAGTCCGGTGAACCGGATCCCAATCCTCTCACAGAAGACTCACCGCTCCGCCAGCGCCTCTATCCATACCGTGGTGATGCCCCTCTGGCCGAGGATGACCCGAAGCGACCCATGGACGACTACGACAAGATTCTGGTGGAACGGGCGCTGCAGGCACAGGCGGAACACCCCTGGACGATCCTGCGCCTTCCTATGGTCTACGGCCCTGATGACTACCAGAGACGCCTGAAGCCGTACCTGAGCCGGATGGACGCCGGCGTCACTGAAATCGCGATTCCGTCATCAGAGGCAGCATTTAGCGCCGCCCGCGGTTACGTCGAGAACGCCGCCGCCGCCATCGCACTGGCCGTCCTCGACCAGCGGGCGTGCAACCGAGTGTACAACGTCGCCGACGAGCCCACGCTGGACGAAGCCTCGTGGGTCCGATCGATCGGCGCCGCGGCCGGTTGGACAGGCAAGGTAAGCATCGTGCCGGACACGGAAAGGCCCGCGGAAGACACTTCGGACTATCGCCATCACCTTGATATTGATGCCACCCGAATCCGCCGTGAACTCGACTATACCGAGCCAGTGACGCTGGCTGAGGCGCTCACTCAGACCATCGAGTGGGAACGCGGGCAAGCATAATCGCCCCCCCAAAGAGATGGTCGATTGACGCCATGATGCGGTATCATATATGCATACCGCTCACGGAGCCCGGTCGTGCCGAGCCGCACAAGCATCAAGTCAACAAGCCTGCGTCTGCCCGAGGATCTGCTGTCAGCCACCCAGGCCCTCGCCGCGCGCCAGCGAAAGAGCGTAAACGCTCTGGTGATTGAAAGCATCAAGCGCACAGTCCGGGACGACGAAGATGAGGTGCTTTACGACGCGTTTTCCCTCCTCGGCGAGGATGCGGAATCGGATGTCGAGTTCGCCCTCCAGGCGCAATCCGAAATCGTGGGCCATGCCGCCGGATAGCGGCTGCCTGCGAAGGGGCGACCTGTATTGGGTTGATTGGTCCCCATCTCCCGGTTCGGAGCAGAGCGGCCGGCGCCCGGCGCTGATTGTGCAACTGGATCCTGCCAACCGGAACACCACCTACCCGAATACGATCGTGGTGACCATCAGCCGATCTGGTCGTGACGTCCCTTCGCATGTGCCTATCGACCCGGCGCCAGGAAACGGGCTTCGCGAGCGCTCCTACGCGAAGTGCGAGCAGATACTCACCGTCAACAAGGATCGCCTTGCAGGCCGAATCGGCCACGTTACAGAGGAAACTATGGCCAAGGTCTCCGATGCCCTTAAGCGCATGCTGGCCATCGAATAGCGCCCCATGTCCCCCACCACCCTGCTCAAATCCCACTTCGGCTTCGACGCCTTCCGCCCCGGGCAGGAGGACGTCATCAACGCGCTGAACGAACACCACGCCGCGCTTGCCGTCTTCCCGACCGGCGGCGGCAAATCCCTGTGTTACCAGCTTCCCGCGCTGAGTTATGACGGCCTCACGGTGGTCGTCTCGCCGCTCATCGCTCTGATGAAGGACCAGGTCGAGTTTCTCCAGGCGCACGGCATCCCGGCCGCACGGCTGGACTCCTCCATGTCGCCCCGGGAAGCCGGCGATCTCCGCGACGTTATCCGTGACGGCACGTTGAAGATCCTGTACGTCGCGCCGGAGCGCTTCAACAATGAGCGTTTCGTTGGCGATCTTCGCCGCGCGCACATCGCGCTTTTCGCCGTCGACGAAGCGCATTGCATATCGGAATGGGGCCACAATTTCCGGCCGGACTATCTGAAGCTCGCCCAAACCGCCAGGGAACTTGGTGTTGAGCGCGTGCTTGCCCTCACCGCGACTGCCACACCCTCCGTTGTGGCCGACATCTGCCGCGGTTTCGCGGTACCCTCAGAGGCGGCCATCGTCACCGGTTTCTATCGCCCGAACCTGAAGCTCTGTACGACGCCGGTTGCCGACGACCAGCGCATCCATCTCCTCGTCCAGCGCCTCCGCGCCCGCAAGCCGGGGCCGGCGATCGTGTACGTGACGCTGCAACGCACCGCCGAGCGCGTGGCCTCCTACCTCGACAAGGCCGGGCTGCCCGCGCGCGCCTACCACGCCGGAATGCAGACCGAGGACCGCACCGCCGTCCAGGAATGGTGGATGGCCTCCTCGGACGGCATCGTCGTGGCGACGATCGCCTTCGGTATGGGCATCGACAAAGCCGACGTTCGGTACGTATACCATTTCAGCCTGCCGAAGAGCCTTGAGAGTTACAGCCAGGAGATCGGCCGCGCGGGGCGCGATGGCGAGCCGTCCATCGTGGAGTTGTTGGCGTGTCCGGACGACGTCAATACACTGGACAACTTCGCGTACGGCGACACGCCCGACCCCGAAGCCATCCGCGACCTCGTTGACGACCTGCTGGGCTCCGGCCCGGAGTTCGACGTCAGCCTGTACGAACTCTCCGACCGTCACGATATCCGCCAACTGGTCCTTCGAACCGCCCTCACATACCTCGAACTCGACGGTGTCTTCAAGCAGGGCACTCCTTTCTATGCCGGTTATGAGGCCAAGCCTCTCGTTTCGTTGACGGAGATCGTCGCCGCGTTTCCGGGCGTTCATGGTCGGTTTGTGCAGGGCCTCTTTGATCTCGCGAAGAGGGGGCGCATCTGGTACGGCCTGAACCCGGACAAGGCGGCCGAGGCCCTGAATGTGGACCGCCGCCGCGTCATTCGGGCACTCGAGGTGATGGAGGAGCGCGGCATGGTCGAACTCCGAGCCGCAGACGTGCGCCAGCGCTACACCCGTCTTCGCCCTGAGGAAGATGCCGGCTCCCTTGCGGATGGCCTGATCCTTCGATTCGCACGACGCGAGAGCCAGGAAATCGCCCGCACGCAGATGGTGCTCGACCTCGTCACGCACGACGGCTGCCAGGTGGCGTTCCTGGTGGGGTATTTCGGCGAGAAGCGGTCAAAGCCGTGCGGGCACTGTTCGCATTGCGTTACCGGCACTGCGCAGACACTCCCTCCGGCGAAAGCGCTGCCTGCCATCGAGGCTGGGGTGGAGGCCGCAGTGCTCCGGAGCCTCCGCGATGCGAACCCCGCGGCGCTCGGCCGCCCGCGCCAGGCCGCGCGCTTCCTCTGCGGTCTCGCCAGCCCGGCCACCACAAAGGCCAAACTGACGCGCGACCCGCTTTTCGGCGCGCTCGATGAGTACCCGTTTGCCGAGATCCTGGCGTGGTGCGCCCGCCCAAATGGAGCTCCTCGCGCCTTTTTCTGTCGGGAGGAAAGCACTGATGATGTGGGATGACCGCTACAGTGAGCCGGGGTTTGCGTACGGAACCGAACCCAACGACTATCTGCGCGAGATGGCTCACCACATACCGGCAGGCGGAGCCGTCCTCAGTCTTGCCGAAGGGGAAGGCCGAAACGCCGTCTGGCTCGCCCAACAAGGCTTCGTCGTTACCGCCATGGACGGTTCGGCCGTGGGACTCCGGAAGGCCGCTGCTCTGGCGCACCGCAATCGTGTTCCGTTGACCTGTCAACTTGCGGAACTGGGTGATTACTCGATAGAGGAAGGCGCTTGGGACGGCATCATCATCATCTGGGTCCCTATGCCATCCGAACTTCGTCACCGCGTCCTTCGGGGATGCATTGGTGGCCTCAAGCCAGGCGGAGTCCTCATTATCGAGGCGTACGGCCCTCGACAGCCGGAGTATGGCTCCGGCGGACCGAGTAACCCTGACATGCTGCCATCGCTTTCCGAACTGCAGGCCGAACTGGATGGCCTGCGTTTCATCCACGCACAGGAAATCGACCGGGTCGTGCTCGAGGGCCGTTACCACACCGGGATGAGCGCCGTCATCCAAACCACTGCGGTTAAGCCCCTCGCCGACAGGTAACAGCGCACCCTATAATCGAGACAGCGAGTAAGCGATTCTCACACCGTGGAGATCACATCGATGGACGTCTTCGGCTGGCTCCGATATCTCACTCCTGGGACCCGACTGGCGGTGATGGGCGCATCCGGCGCGCTTGTGGGAATGGTCCCCTATCTTGCGCGTATCTCCGAGGGAGCCTCCTACTTGTCGGACGATCCCCACACCTGCATCAACTGCCACATCATGACGCCTGAGTACGCCTCGTGGCAGCACTCCAGCCACGGCCGAGTCACCAACTGCAACGATTGCCACGTTCCTCACTCCAGCCTCATCGCCAAGTACTATTTCAAAGGCAAGGATGGCTCGCGCCATTCCTACCTCTTTACGCTGCGCCGGGAGCACCAGGTCATCCAGGCGATCCCCGAGTCGCGCAAGGTCATTCAGGAGAACTGCCTGCGGTGCCATGAGCGGGTTCTCGAGGCAGTGTCGCCCGCGCACGCGGATTTCGATCGTTCCTGCACGGACTGCCACCGCGAGGTCCCACACGGTCGCGTCCACAGCCTCACGTCGACGCCCAATGCAGCCGTGCCGCCGCTCTCGCCTGTCGCACCGGATTGGGTCATCGGGAAGAAGTAACGCCGATCTTGGGTCGGGAATGGGAGTTCAGATGAGTAACACATCAGTCAACGGACGCGCCAATCGCATCGGATGGTTCATCTTTTTCGGCTGTGCGCTGGGCGTCCTGCTTCTCGGACTTCTGGCCAGCTCCATCAATGAGCGTCGCGCCGAACGCAAGACCGCCACGCTTCAAATCGTCCAGCCCATCGCCGACTGGGAGGCGGACAACAGCAAATGGGGCGTGAGCTTCCCGCGCGAGTACGGTTCGTGGGAAAGCACGAAACAGATGAACGAGAACACGAAGTACGCCGGTTCCGGTGTGCGGAACTACCTCAAAGCAGATCCACGCCTGGTAATCATGTGGGCCGGCTATGCTTTCGCCGTTGACTACAATGCGCCGCGCGGCCACTACCACGCGGTTGAGGACGTCACCGCCACCAAGCGTGTCACCCGAAAGAACCCGGCCACCTGCTGGACCTGCAAATCACCGGACGTCCCGCGAATGATGCAGAAGGTTGGCGGGCCGGCTAACTTCTACAAGGAGTCTTTCGATCACTTTCGCACTGAGATCAAGAACCCCATCGGGTGCGCCGACTGCCACAATCCCAAGACGATGGCTCTCCAGATCTCCCGTCCGGCACTCATCGAGGCATTCAGGCGCCAGGGCAAGGATATCAGAACGGCCAGCCACCAGGAAATGCGCTCACTCGTGTGCGCGCAGTGCCATGTGAGCTATTACTTCAAGGACAAAGTCACCAACTACCTCACGTTCCCGTGGGACAAAGGCCTCCGCGCGGATGATTTCGAGAAGTACTACTTCGAGGCGCCGAAGGCTCACCCCGATTTCGTGAACGTCCTCTCCGGCACCCCGATCTTCAAACTGCGCCACCCGGACTATGAGGTATTCAGCCAAGGGGTCCATTCCTTCCGGAACGTTTCCTGTGCAGACTGCCACATGCCGTACAAGGCCGAGGGCGGCATCAAATATACCGACCATCAGATCCGAAGCCCGCTCTACAACATCGCCAACTCATGCCAGGTCTGCCATCGCTGGAGCGAATCGGAAGTCACGGCGCGGGTTAACGGGATACAGGACAAGAACCGGCAGATGCTGGATGAAGCCGAAGACTCCATCGCGCCGGCCCATATTGAGATCGCCGAAGCGATTAAGCATGGCGCGACGGACGCCGAACTCGCGAAACCGCGCGACTTGCTGAGCCGAGCCCAGCTGTATTGGGACTATGTGGCCGCGAACAACGGTATGGGCTTTCACGCGCCGCAGGAATGCGCGCGTGTGTTGGGCAAGGCGATTTTCCTGGGGAGTCAGGCCCGCATGGAGACACAGCGGGTCCTCGCAAAACACGGCGTGCTGGCTCCGGTCACGATGCCGGACATTTCCACCGAAGAGAAAGCGAAAGCGTACACGAAGCCGTTCATCGACGCCGCGAAAGCCAAAGCCGCCGCGCCGGCCAGGATCTGACGGGGCCCCACCCGGGCCCGCTTATCGGCGGACCACGGTTGCGCCCCCGTTGTGTCGCCCGGTCGCTCCATCGGTCCGACCCTGCCGTGCCATAATGAAATGGCGCTGGACCGCAGTGACGTCACTGCTGACCCCGCCTCCTGACCATGAAAGACCAGATCATTATCCTGCAGGGCGAACAGCCGGCCTCCGCAGCTGAGTGGACGACCGCCTCGATCTCCTACCTCCCGTTCGAGGTGCCAGAAGGCGTCTGCGCGATTCAGGTCCACCGTGACGTTGAGCCTCGCGAGAAGCACGTCGTCGCGATGATGCTGTATGATGCCCGCGGCATCGTGCATGGCTTCCGCGGGTATCAGGGGCAGGTCAACATCGCTACCGATTTCACCATCACGGCAGATCCCGGGACCACCACTTCTTGGTATATTCCCGGCCCGCTGATACCGGGAACCTGGCACATCGGACACTGGTTCGTCCGCGCCATCACAGAGACGCTCCACTATCGGTACACGATCACGCTGTCGTTCGGCCCAACGCGCGCCGCCTCCCTCGAATGGCCGGCATATAACCCCGGTGTTGTGAACCCCGAGCGTGGATGGTATGTTGGCGCCCTCCACAACCACACGCTCTATTCCTACGACGCCCAGATCGGCGGCACGCCATATTCACCGTCAGGCCTCATGCGAAAGTACGCCGACGCCGGCTTCGATTTCCTGGCCATCACCGACCACAACCAGCCCCGCTCCCACATGGATGCGCCCGCCGCCGCACTCGAGAATCCGGACACGCTTCTCATCCTGGGCAACGAGATCACCACGCTGCACGGCCACTCGAACACCCTCTTTGTGCCGCCGGGAACGACGTTCGACTTCCGCATCGATCCCGGCGACGGCAGACTGCCGGATATCGCCGATCAGATACACGCCGTCGGCGCGCTGATGGTGGTGAACCACCCGTTCCAGCGCCACGCCGATTGTACCTGGCGCTTCCCCGAACACGAATGGGACAAGGCCGACGCGATCGAGGTTTGGAACCGCCCGTGGATGGACACCAATCGTGAAGCCGTGGACATGTGGGACGGGCTCCTCAAACAAGGCCGCCGGATCACCGCCATCGGCGGGGCCGATTACCATCGAGGGGATGCGCCGATCGTCCCCGCCACGTGGGTTCACGTTCGTGAGCTGTCGCTGGATGGGGTAAGGGAGGGCCTGCTCAAAGGGCGCGTCTTCCTAAGCGAAAGCCCGGAAGGGCCGGTGATCTACCTGAATACCGCGGACGGGCGCGCAATGGCTGGCGATTCTGTGGATTCCGCCCCGGACGCACCGGTCGGTATCATCGTTCGAGTCGAGAGGGCTGCGGGATGCACGCTGCGTCTGATCTCCCGATTCGCCGAGCATTCGGAGCGCGTGACCTCGGATGACCACCTCGTAGAGCACGCCATCGTCCCGAATCTGCACGGCGATTACTTCCGGGTCGAAGTCCTCCGTCCGAACGGTGATGTCGCAGCCCTCACCAACCCGATCTACTTCAACATCTAGCGTTTCAGGGCCCGAAACCCGGTGTCACCTGGGCGCGTATGCTCTTTGACAGCAGCGGTATCGTGACTCCGAATGCCGTCTCATCATTGCATTGCCAATTCGTTCCGCCCGCGCTAACTTATCGGATGATGCCCGTCGCCACGGGACGGGCTGAAAGGTTAGTTGCTATGAAACAGCATTACACGCCCGACGAGGCCAATGCGATCCTCGGTCACGCCGTAAAGAACCTGCCGTTGCCGGGGGACATGACGCACGAGCAGCTGGTGCAGACGGCCGCCGAGGTTGGGGTTACCCCGGAACAACTCGAGGCGGCGGAAGCCGAATACCGCCGGAACGCCGAGACCCGGGAGTTCTGGGCTGCCTATCGTGTGTATCGCCTGCGCAAACTGATGGCGATCCTGCCGGTGGTGCTCGTCTTCTTCTTCATCGTCGGGCTGCGCGGCGCCCATGACACGGCCGGTCCCGAGATGTCATGGGTAGTACTGGCGATGCTGATCGGAATCGGCGCCGCGGTCGCCAGGACAGCCACTTGCCGCGGTACGACCGCGCTTGGCGAACGAAAACTCCGCAGGTTCATCTACATGCGAAGACGTATGGGTCTCCCGGTGCCGCCTGAGATAACTCCCCGGGATTACTGAGCCATCGGGCTCCGTCGAATCTCCAACATCATACTTCTGTCTGCTATCTTCCAACGTCGGCCAGGCTGCATGTTGCCATCGTCTCCAAGCCCAGTCCATCAGGGCCGTGTGCCAGCAGGCGGTGGTAGCCGGCTGTGGCGATCATCGCCGCGTTGTCCGTGCACATGATCGGTGGTGGCCAGACAATTCGGATGCCGTGTTCCTCACCCGCCTCCAGCAGCCCCGCGCGAAGGGGGCCGTTCGCGGCGACGCCGCCCCCGATTGCGACGGTACGCAGCCCTGTTCGGTCTGCGGCGCGAATGGTCTTCGTCACCAGAACGTCCACCACGGCGGCCTGAAACGAGGCGGCAACATCCGCCAGATTAGCGTTCGGCTCCTGCTGAAGCAGGCGCAATACCGCAGTCTTCAGCCCGGAGAACGAGGTGTCAAGTGAGCCGTCGAGGTCTGCGCGCGGAAGGCGGTACGCCTTCGAGTCTCCATCGGCGGCCAGTTTCTGGACGTTCGGCCCGCCGGGATAAGGCAGTTTCAACAAACGCGCCACTTTGTCGAACGCTTCGCCGGCGGCGTCATCGCGTGTCCGCCCGAGCATTTCGTACCGACCATACTCGTGCGCGAGGACGAAATCCGTGTGCCCGCCCGATACAACGAGGCATAGAAGCGGCATCTCCAGGTCAGGGTGCGCCAGGAAGTTGGCGTAGATGTGGCCTTCAAGGTGGTGAACGCCGGCAAGCGGGATGTGGCGGCAGAGAGCGATGCTCTTCGCGGCGGCGACACCGACCAGCAAAGCCCCCACCAGGCCCGGGCGATGGGTCACTGCAACCGCATCGATATCGCTCCAACCGACTCCGGCGATGGCCAGGGCCTGCTCCAGCGCGGGGTTGATGACCTCCACATGGCGGCGGCTGGCGATTTCCGGAACCACGCCGCCGTAAAGCGCGTGCAGATCGGCCTGCGACGAGATGACGTTGCTCAGCGCCTCGCGCCCATCGCGAACCACGGCGGCCGAAGTCTCGTCACAGCTTGTTTCAATCCCCAGAATCAGCATCCGGTACCCATCTCCCCCATCTCCCGGCTTTCAAGCTCACCGGTTTCCCGCTTTTCGCGCCCGCTCATTTTCCCTCGACCGTGAACTCCTGTTCCAAAAGCCAGGAGATGCCGGGTTCGTAAAGGTCATTGGACCACATGATCAGCGCATCTTCATCGGTGTCCTGGTAGTATTTGCGCCGGATCGCCACCGTCTCAAACCCGTACTTGGCGTACAATCGCAGCGCGACATTGTTGCTCATCCGGACTTCAAGGGTCGCCCTCCGGGCGCCGCGATCCCGGGCTTCCCGTAGAAGCGCGATCAGCAGCCGTTCCCCAAAGCGCTTGCCTTGGTGAGCGGGGTCAACCGCGATGGTCGTGATGTGCGCTTCGTCCATGATGATCCACTCGCCTGCGTATCCGACGACGCACCCCTCGGCGACTCCGACCGCATAATAGGCGCACTGGTTCCCCAGTTCGTTCATCAGCGCCTCGCGGCTCCAATTGGTGGTGAAGCAGACCTCCTCGATCTTCATCACAAGATCGATGTCTGCCTCGCGCAGCGGGCGAAGTGCCATCGGAGGGGCGTCCCCGGCGGACGGGCGCTCATCCTCGCTGCTGACGGGCGGGGGTTTCGCAAAAATGGACATGGTCATCAGATGGTCGCAGCTCGAAGGTCGTCGGCGCTGATCGCGCCTGCACGAAGGACAGTCGGTGGTATTGTTGTCAGGTCCAGGACGGTTGATGGTTCGCCCAACGCACATGGCCCCGCATCCAGATAGAGGTCTACGCGGTCCCCCAGGGCTTCAAAGGCCTCCTGGGCGGTCGTCGCCGGCGCCGCTCCCGAACGGTTGGCGCTTGTGAGAACCAGGGCCACGCCGGCTTCGGCCAGCACGCCCTGGGCTACGCGATCGTTGGGCGCTCTAAGCCCGACTTTGCCGGTGCCTGCGTGAACGAACTCCCCCACCCCGCTGGCCGCGACCAAGACAAGCGTCAGTGGGCCGGGCCAGAATCGCCGCGCCAGTTCCCGTGCAAGGGGCGGTACGGCGGCGGCAAGCGCGTCCATATCGGAAGCGCCGCTTACCATCACCGGCAGCGGCTTCGTTTCGGGCCGCGATTTCGCCGCGCGCAGCCTCGAAACCGCCGACGACGAAAGGGCGGACGCGGCGATGCCGTAAACAGTCTCCGTGGGGATGACCACCAGGCCGCCGCCGGCCAGGATGCGCCCGGCCTCCCGAAGTACGGACTCGTCCGGGCTCGCGGGATCAACCGTCACCATCCGGGGAGAATTGGACTCAGATATATGCATCTTCAATGCATATCATAAGCCCTCGATAGGCCGCAAAGCCAAAGTCGCGGCCGTTACGATGCGCCCGGTTGCTCGCCCTTAGCGACGCTGTATCGATATCCCACCTGATGGACCGTCTCGATGCGGCTGGCGGTCGCGGCCGGGAGTTTGCTGCGGATGCGCCGGATATGGACGTCGATTGTCCGGCTGCCACCCCAGTAGTCGTACCCCCAGACCTGTTCCAGCAGTGACTCGCGTGAGAATACCCGGCCGGAGTGGGTCACGAGGAACTTCAGGAGTTCATATTCCTTGAATGTGAGCGCAACGCGCTCGCCATGCGCCTCAACGCTGTAGTTGCTGACGTCGATGACAAGGTCGCCGCTGCGGATGACCTCGGAGTCGTTGGCTTTCTGGCGGTTGCTGTGAAGCGCCAACCGGGCCGCCACCTCCGCGGCGCGGTGCGGAGCAACCACGAAGTCCGTGAACGGGCTCCCGGCCGCGAGAGACCCCAGTTCTTCGGGTGTAATAAGCGCCAACGTGCACCGTTGCGGATCCATCTCGCTGTACCGTTGAATTTCCGGTGGGCAGTATGCGCTCGCGACTATCACGGCCTGCATTTCCGCTATGTCCAGTGGACCGTCGATGGCGCCGGGCAAGAGCCTCAGCACATGACCTGCAGCGCGCAGGCCATCCGCCAGCGCCATATACTCATCCGGTTGTTCAGCCACGAATCCTATCAGCATTGGTTGCACCAAGGTGATCCTTCCCGAAGTGCTTCTATCCTAGCAGTGCATTGTTACGCTCGTATTTCCTGACAGTTACCTCCCGATGAACTACGCGCCGCGGGATTCGCGCGCGGTCCAATGCTTCCCGAGAGGGTTATTTCGGGCACAATCCGGACGCGCATCCCGTGCACGCGAAGAGGCCTCCAA
This sequence comes from Armatimonadota bacterium, assembly GCA_036504095.1. NCBI lineage: Bacteria > Bacillati > Armatimonadota > Armatimonadota bacterium. The sequence goes on from DASXVS010000071.1 coordinate 189,199, forward strand.
TGCGGTGGAGCTGTTCCATTTGCACCCACCGCAGGAGGCCCCTTCCGGTTCAGCCCACCCGGGACTGCCCGGGCGGCATCATCTTGTCGTCACGGCGCGGTTACGCCGCTACGGATTCGGATCCAGTCCCGCTGCCTTTCTGGCGATTTCAGCTGCATCCGCGAGGGTCACCTGGCCGACGGACGCGTCCTGCACCACATCCCATCGGGCCGCTTCGGCCGCGGTTGCTGCGTGCAGTCCGGCCGCCGTTTGAAGTGCGCCTATGGCGTCGGCCACGGAATAGATGGGAGTTGTTGTGAACGTTTGATCCACTCCGTAGGTAATTCCGCCGGCGTAGTTCGATCCTTCGATGCGGTAGTGGTATGTCGTGTTGGGGGTGAGGCTCTCGATGTTGATGGACCGCGTGCTGTCACCCGCCGTACCGAGCGTGCCGATGAACATCTGCTGGCCGTAGGAGGTGGTGGTGCCCAGGTCGAAGCCCACGAGCGAGGGATGCCCGTTGATATTGACAATGGAGTTCAGCGTGGCGGTTGTGATCCCCACGTTTGTGGCCGGTAGCGTTATGCAAACGGGATACCCGATCGGCGCCGTGGAGGCTACCCACAAGGGGTTGTTCTGGAGGGAGCCCGGCACGTTCGAAGGGCTGGAGTCAACCGCCGTGATACCGGCGCCGTCGTCGAAATGGAACAGCCGCAGCAAGCCCGTTTCGGTTCCGGTCGAGCGGACGTACATGTCGTGGAAAATCTCGGTCGCTGTCCTGGCGCGATTCCAGATGCGGAACTCATCGAGCTGCCCGGCGAAGTTGGTCCCGAGGATCATGTCCTGCGGAACGAGCGGCGGAACAAAGATACCAAAGCCCGTCTTTGAGGCGACCTCGATGCCGTTGCGGTAGATCTTCATGTAGTTGCCTGCCGCGCTGTTGACGAATGCCCAGTGCTCCCAGTGCCCCGTCACCGGCTGATCGGCCGGCGGCGTATAGACGAGGCGGCCAGTCGCGTTGAGGTTGCCGAAGTCCCAGTAGACGTTGCCGTCGTCCCATGGGACCGCGGCGCTGAGGCGGTTACTCTGGTCGTCCGGCGTGATCATGAATTGGAACTGCTGCCTGAGAGAGGGGACGTTCTGCCAGAACTCGACCGTGATCTCGTCGGGCCGCGCACTGGCCGTGAAGGCGGGCAGCTGGAGGTAGGAGGCGCCGCCGTCGAATTGCAGCGCCGTTCCGCCATCCGGTTGCATCGTGACGAAATACGAGTCACCGAACGTAACCGTCCCGGCGCCATTGGTGGCCGACGCGCGGTAATGGTAGACCGTCCCCGGCACCAGGCTGGCGATGGGGAGGGACGCGTCCACGGCCGCGCTGCCGCTGCCGATGCTCACGTCCGTACCGAGAGTGCCGTACGACGTGGTCGGCCCCCACTCGAAGTGGACAGTGGTGCTCTGGCTCGATGGGTTTATGTTCGCGTGGAGCGTGGCGCTGGTGTCTGTTACGCTCGTAGCGTACGTGGTTGAGCCCGTTGCCGGACCAGACACGATGAAGTCATTGGCCGAAGTGGTGCTGCCTCCCGATGCGGTGACGGTGATCTTGCCGGTCGTCGCCCCGGCCGGCACCGTGCAGGTGATCTGCGGGTCGCTCAACTGCGTCACCAGCGCCTGTACTCCGTTGAAATTCACGAACGCGATCAGACTGCCGAAGTTCTGCCCTGTGATCGTAACGGCGGTGCCCACGGGGCCGCTGGTCGGAGTGAAACTCGTGATGACGGGCGCCGGCGGAAGCACTGCGATAGAAACCGTGGCAACGTTGCTGTCCCAGTGCCCGTCGTTGACCCTGAACGTGAATGAGTCCGTGCCGGTGTAGCCGGCTGCCGGCGTGTAGGTGCGCTGAGCGCCGGTTCCCGCCGACAGGACGCCGTGGCTCGGCCCGCTTAAGACCTGGTAGGTAAGAGGGTCGTTCTCCGAATCAGATGCGCTCATGGTGATGCTCGTCGGCGTGTTGTACAATACGCTGGCGGAGCTGTTGGCGGCTGCCGGCGGCTGGTTGGTCGTGAAGGGCCAGCCCATATCCTTCAGCACCGCATATCCCACCGGACCCGCTTCGTGGATGTCGATGCTGTAGACCGGGCACATCAGGGCGTTGGGGCCATTCTGGTAGGTCGCCTGGTCGAGATGGGATGTGCTGGAGCCTAACTGGTAAGTGGTTGGCGCGTAGATGCGGGCGTTCGGCCCGCCATTGGCCGCCCGCGCGTTATTGCCGTCGAAGTAGAGGGATCCACTAAGCAAGGCTGCGGCGCGCTGCGCCTGGGTCAGTACTACAAGACGATCCGACGCCAACCCTTGCCCCGTTGCCAGGAACTGGTCATAGATCGACGGAAGGTTGTTCGGCGCGGCATTCTGATAACTCCCGTCCGACTGAATCTGGCTGAAGAACCCGAGCCCGTGACATAGTTCGTGGAGCACCACTTCGTAGAAGTCCACGTTGGACCCCGCGTTTCCGTCGGTCCCGTAGTACCAGTTCTCGGAGCCGAGCACCGTCGAGTTATCCACGTCGGAGTTGAACTGGGCGATGATCATGGGGGTGCCCGGAGCGATGTCCGAGCCCACAAGTTCTGAAATGAGTGATCCCGTGTACCAGGTGCCGGAGTAGTACCCGGCGGGAGGCGAGTTAAGCTGCACAACGTAGTTGGTATGCGCCTGTCCGAGAATCGCGGAGGTGGCCGTACCGCCAAGCGAGTCCATTGAGGCGTTCACTGTGATGGGCACGTTGCCCTCCAGCTTGCCGCCCCAGTTGAGAAGGGCTGCCTGGAACGCCGCGCGTCGTGCGGGACCCAGGACGGGGTCATTAAACCCCACGTTAGCGGCATTCGTATACGTGACGGCGAAGGGTACGGCCCAGGCGGTGAGCTGGGCAAGTGAAAGGATGGCCATCGCCGAAACGAGGCGCAAGGTGGTCGATTGAAACTGCCTCATCGCACGCCCTCCCTGGTCTTCGCGATCGAATGATGAGTGCGGGAGGCCATGGCTTTGGCATGCCCCGTGGACAACCTGCCGGCCGCCTTCTTCGCGTCGGCCTTCGGAGAGACGCGCGCGGTCTCATAAACGACCAGGGCCGGATCGACCATGAGGATGGTCGTGTTGAACGGGCCGGGGAATGACTGCGTGTACTTCTGGTCTACGGACTTGGTGCGCGTCGACGGTAGCGCCGAGGAAATGGACCCACCGGGCTTCAGGTATATCTGGCGGGCCGCTCCGGCACTCGGTGCGGATGGTACGAATCGGACAGAAATACCCGGCATGCCGGTTGAAGTGTAGGGGACGGGGGCGGAAGCCGTTTTGGGCTTGGTATCGCCGGCCGTCACTGGTGCGAAAGCAGTCGTCGTGAATATGAGGCACAACGCGCCGAAGCGTTGGAACTGCAAAACGTTCATCTTCGTCTCCTTTGTGTGATCTGACGCGACGCAAACAGCGCCGGGGGTGGAGCACCACAGAGACTATCGAAGGAGACAATGGTCCATTGCGCCGGCGATTCGCCGCGTGACGCCGATTCAACACTGGAGTTTTCAAGAAGGTTCGCCCTTCGTTATGTTTTTTTCGGGGCGCTGGATTGCGGGGAGAACGGAATCCAGCGCCCCGGCCTCACAACAATTTGTTCAGGCGCCGGGGCTTTCGGACGATACACCTTCTGAAGGTGCGTGGCAGCGCGAAGACGGGCGCGGAAGCGCCGATCTCAATGAGGGATCACACAGATGAAGTGCATTGACTGCGGCAAAATCGTTGGCAACTGGCCCCAATGGCTTGAGGATTCGCGCGTTACGGTGCGGTGCAACCGTTGCTCAAACGCCTCCGCAACACCGGTAAACGTGCCGAAAGACCGGAGCATCCTGGCGCCCCTCACGGATCTGGCGCACAAGATGGATGACCTCGCCGAAGCCGCCTGAACAGTCTACTCCGCACAGCCACATCCACTGGGCCATCGGGAGCGAGGGAGGAATCCCCCGCTCCCGTTTTTTTGCGATTCCTTGATCTCCGGGGCCAACTCCCGCGAAAACACTCAGGCGCTCTCTAGGTCCTGACTGACGGCGCGACGCCTCGAATGAACCGAACATCGAGCGCCCTTTTTATCAGGCGGCACCTGTCCTTCGCAGCAGGTCTTCCCCGCTCAGGCCCTCGATCTCCAGCACCTTGTCCCGGCTCTTCTGGCCGCTGACCAAGTGCACTTCCGCGCGTTTCACGCCCAGCGTTTCGGAGATGAAATCGATCAGTGCCTTGTTGGCGGCGCCCTCAACCGGCGGGGCTGTCAGGCGCACGCGGAGCGCGCCATCCTGCCATCCCAGCACCTCGTTCTTCGAGGCGCGCGGCTGAAGCCTCACTTTCAGGCGAGGGCTCACCACAGCGGACCCAGGTGGCCGAAAGTGGCGACCGAGAAGACCAGCGCGACCGTGTTGTTGATGCCGTGGAGGATCCAGCACGCAGTCAGCGAGCCGGAGCGGCGGTACAGCACGCAGAGGCCGATTCCGATGCACCAGATCGGCAGAAACCCGAGGGGGAGCTGGGGATGGAGCGCCGCGAATGCCGCCGAACTCAAGATGGCGCCGCCCCAGAATCCGAACGATGATTGAAGCGCCCGGAACAGCAGCCCGCGGAAAAGGAGTTCCTCAACCCACGGTCCTACAACGCAAACCGTCAGGAAAAGCGGGACCAGGCTCCAACCGTGCGCGCCGGCGGCCATCCACTCCGCTGAGTTCATCGGCGTTTCGACGTTCGGGAATAGTCGTGCGCCCTGTGTTGAAACGACTCCGGCAAGAGCCAGAACGGGCAGGAGGGCCAGGTAGCCGCTGATCGCATGGCCAACCGCTCCGCGGGGCGCCCAGCCGAGCGCGCTCAGCGCCGATCCATTCCGCTTAAGGGTCAAGTGGGCGAGGCCGGCTGCCACCGCTGCCCCAAGCGTGTAGACGGCCAGCAGCGCCGCGAAGGCAGCGCCTTCCCCGCCGGAATCGAGGTGCTTGCCCATCAAGGACCGCATCGGATATCCCACCGCGTTCTGAGCGGCGATGCCGAGAAGGAACGCGGCGCCGAAGGACCATGCCGGCACATTCAGCCTCGGAAGGCGATCGCACTGGGGCTGGGCGATAAAGAAGCCCAGGAAGACCAGCCCCACCATGAAGCCCAGCAGCGCCATCAACCCGAGGACGAGGTAGGTCGTTCGCATCGGCCGCGAAGACTCTTGCATTTCTCTGCCGACGCGCTGCGATTCGGCCGCGGTGGACGCCAGCGCCTGCAACGCGACGAATCGGGACCATCCCAGGTCTTTGGACCGTAACGCCGATTTGAACTGGATCAAGGTCTTCGCATCGGCCGGCCGCGGGATCGCCCCGTAGGCGGCCTGGGTGGCGAGCCATACATCGCGCCTGCCCGGCGGGATGTCAACGGGCGCCTGCATCACTTCCGCGGCACGCTTGCGGTCTCCGCGCAGCCATGCAACCGCCGCCAGGCTGCGCCGCGCCCGGGCCATTCGGGGACTGCTCTTTACCGCGGCGCGGTAACACGCTTCGGCCTCGCGCCACTGCGATCCCTTTCCCGGTCGGCTCACAGTCGGGACCCCCAGCGCGCTGCGGGCGAGCAAGTCCCCCTTGAACACGGACGAAAGACCGCTGTCGCTTTTGTTGCTGCTTTGCCCAACCGAGCGGTAGGCAAGCGCACCGCCTATGAGGAAGATGGCGGCCAAAACGAACGCCAGCGCCGTCCTTCCCCGATGGGGATCGGACGGCGCTGCGAATACCACGGGTTCCGGCGGCTGCTCAGCGGTCATCGTAATGAGATTGTGTGATCGCGCCGCGCGCGATCAGAACGGCAGTCTCTGAACCCACCCCTGCACCAGCCCCAGGATGAGGAAGGCGATGATGGCGGAAAAATCGATACCGGTATTCCGTTGATATGGGTCGATCACCCCGCGGATGGGATGAAGGATGGTGTAGGCTACGCTCTCAATCCATCGCACCACCGGGTTGTCGAGGTCGAATCGCGGCGCCGATCTGGACGATTGCTGCCAGAAGCGCAGCCAACTCAAGATAATGTACACAAACAGGATGAGTTGCAGGGCCCCAAGCGCCCAACCCAGTACAAACGCAACAGGATGCATCAACCCTCCCTATCGGCCTTCGTATGCCCCGTAGGCCGACGCAGGCTCTGAATCATCTACCACAATGGCGGTATTGGCCGGCGTAAACAGGAAGACCTTCTCGCCCACCTTCTCATAGAACCCGTCGAGAGCGTAAGTGACTCCACTGATAAAATCGATGCCCCGACGGGCAACGTCCTCGTCGGTCCGCTCGAAGTTCACCACAACGGCGCGGCGTTCCTTCAATCGGTCGGCTGCCGCCTGCGCATCCTGCATTGAGCGGAACGAAAGCCGGGTGTAAATGGCATTGGCGCGACCGTGATCCATGCGCAGCACGGGCGCCTGTCGCGGCGCGGTGCGCGTCGCCACTCCGGCATCCGCCTCTTCCTCGTCCTCAAACTCGTCGTGAGAGAACATGCTCTTGAATTTTTCAATCCAGCCGCGGCGCTCGTATTCCTCTTCCTCAAGCATTTCCGTTCGATCCATGATTGCCGTTTCCCCGGCCGTGGAGGCCGGTCCCTTCTGCGAGATTTATGTATACCGCGAGCCGAAAATCGCGGTGCCGATTCTAACCATCGTCGAGCCTTCTTCGATGGCTACCGCGAAGTCATTTGTCATCCCCATGCTGAGGGTCCTGACACTGTCATTATGTAGTGTTAGAATGTGTTTCCTCAGGTTTGCAAATGAATCTCGCACAGCTTTTTCATCAGATGTAAATGGCGCCATTCCCATTAGCCCACGCACGCTCAAATGCGCCATCTCACCGATCTCGCCAACGGCCTCCTGAACCCCATCCGGGTTAAAACCTGTCTTCTCTTCTTCGTCGCAGAGTTTCACTTCCACCAGGACCGGCACTATGATTCCCCGGTCGCTGGCCACCGTATTCAGTTTTCTGGCCAGTCTCAGGCTGTCCACGCTCTGGATAAGGTCGAACGTCCCTATCGCCCTAGCCGCCTTGTTTCCCTGCAAATGGCCGATCAGGTGGCGCGTCACGCCGTCCGGCCACTGGATATGAGGGAATTTGCCCTCCGCTTCGGGTACGTAGTTTTCGCCGATATGCCGCACGCCTGCGTCCAACGCCTCCTGGACTGCGGCGGCCGGCTGAAGTTTTGTCACGGCAACCAGCGTCACATCATCCGCGGAGCGCCCGCTCCGCTCCGCAGCGGCGGCTATTTGCTCTCGAATTCGTTTCACGTTATCGGCAATCAAACCCGGCTCCCCACAGAAAAGGAAATGAGGAAGCGGGGTAACGAGGTAATGACCGGCCCCGTGAGTTTCCTCATTTCCTCATTTCGTCGTTTCCCAGTCACCCCGTTCCCTGGGTTCCTGTCCGTTTTCCGGCCCAATACCGTTCGCCCAGAATAACCGCCGCGTAGTCATCCAGCGCCCTTGGCGGGGTGAACAATCCCTCGGGCAGGAATCTTGCCAGCCCTCGACGCGGGTGGTCTCGATAATAGCGCGCCCGAGAAAGCATCGTGGTCTCGTGTTCTTCCACGAGCACCAGTAGGTGTTGGAGCGCCTTCTCCAGTTCCAGGCGGGCGTCACGCGAGCCCGTTCGATCCCCGATCACCACGGCGACCGGGCAATGGCGCGCCACGGTGTTCAGAACGGACGCTACGAGATCGCAGCGCGGTACGATGCATTGGTCCAGCACGGCGCCGGACTCGCAGACGGTCGCGACACCGCATTTGCTGAGGCCCGGATCCACCGCGACAACACACCCATCATTCATTTTCACGGTCCGCCAGTCCTACTATGGCCGCGAAGCGCCCCGTGACGCCTTCGGCCCTAAGGGAGAAATACGCATCAACGAAACAGCTTGTACACGGCGCCGAGATGCTTACGTATTCGGGGTCCAGTCCCGCCGACGACAGGTCGGCGCGCGCGACCCGTGCGAGATTCAGGTAGCGCCGGCCCTCCTTATCCTCGCGGATCGCCCGTGGAATCGATGCAAATCCAGCCGCAACATCCGCGCCAACTTCGTAACAGCAGACTCCGATGTGCGGTCCGATCGCTGCCTGTAGTGTCGCCGGGTCGGTGCCGTATTCGCGTCGCATGGCCTCAACAGTGTTTCTTAGTACGCCTGCTGCGAGGCCGCGCCACCCCCCGTGCGCCACTCCAACCGCCCGCCGAACAGGATCCAGGAATAGAACCGGCACGCAATCCGCCACGGTTACGGCGATGAAGATATCGGTGCGGTCGGTGATGAGGGCATCGGCTTCCGGCGGCGGGTCTCCCCGGCCTGGGAGGTCCCGCACGGTGACAACCGTGGCCCCGTGAACCTGCTTTGGGAAAACGCGGGGCCGGCTCATGTCGCCCAATGCCGCGCCCAACTTCGCGCGATTGGCAATCACCGCACCCGGAACGTCGCCGACGTTGTCGCCGAGGTTGAGACTGTTGTACGGAGCGCGCGAGACACCGCCATCGCGCGTCGTGATGCCGTGGGGAACGCCCTCCCGCAGCCAGGATGCCCACTGCAGGAGCGAGACACCCGCCTTCTCCTGCACAGCGCAACCAAATGACAGTTCCAGGGCCACGCTACCCGCCTCTCGTGTAACGCTGCACCTCGAACTTGAGCTCCAGTTCGTCCGATGTCCAGGTCTCCTTGGCGGCCATGACTCGTACCGCGATCAATTGCTGCCCCTCGCGGCGCGCACGCATGATCTCGCTGAACACGTCCGGAAGCTGATAGGCGGGCAGCGAGCCGACGGACCCGTCCGCGGCCGGGATGAGACCGCTTTCAAGCGCCTTCGCCCGAACGTCTTTGAGCGCGCCGGTGAGCGCATTCATCACGGCGGGCTTGCCGTCGGACGCTTTGATCTCCAGGGAGCCTATCACCTGGTTCCTGTCGAAGATGACGTGGTTTTCAAACAGCTCGAAGTCGACCGGGACCGTATCGCCGCCCATCGCGTTGGCCTTCGCCACAACCCGGACCACCGTCCCGCCGGGGGGCACGTTGGCGCCCGCGAGGCCCGCCGCTGCGAGGTCCATACTCTTCTGGCCGCTGAGCCACACCTGCTTCGGACGCCCGTTCACGGCCTGGTATACCATCTTGGGGCGAACCGCCACAAACGGGTTGCCTTCATACTTCGAAGACTTGGCGCGCTGCTGCACCAGGCGGCCCGCATCGTTCAACAAGCGCCGGAGCGCCTCCCGCGCCTGGGTCAAGCTAACCCCGCGCGGAACCACGATTCGGCCCAGTTCATCCCCCTTGCGGGCCGCCACTTCCCCTTGAAGGGTGCGTGCAACGGCGGCGTTCGCCTGCTCTCCGGCCTGGTACATTCGGCTCAAGACTCTGTAACCGTTCTTGAGCTGTTCCTGCTGAGCCCTCAGGGTCACTCTTGTCTGCTTCAGGCGATTGCTGGTCGTGGCCAGTTCCGTGGCAATCTGTTTCAGTGAAGCCTGGACGCTGGCCAACTGCGTTTTCGAGTCTGCGAGCTGCTTTTGCGCCGCGGTGCGTTCGGCCTGAGTTGCAGCGAGGTCCTTTTGCACTGAGGCAAGGCGTCGTGTTGCTTCCTTCACTCTGCCTTCGGCGGATGCGATGAGGGCCGTATTCCTGTTTACCTGGTCCTGCTTCGCCGCAATTTGCGCTTCCAGGTCGGTCTTCTGCTGCGCAAGCTGGGTCTCCAGGGCGCGCTTCTCCGCAACCGTCTGGTCCCAGTTCAGCAGCGCGCGCCGGATGCCGGCGTCGGCAGTCAGCAGAATGACGAACGACAACAACGCGATTACCGCGCCGGCCGATGTGATGATGACAATGGCCGTGTGCTTAGGGCGGAGACGCCCGATCGTCTTGCGCTTTTTGCCGAGCCGCCGGCCCCAGATGTCGGCGTAGTAAGCCGTAACCGCCGAGATGAACATCCAGGTTATGCAGATAATCGCAAGTCGTGTCATAGTTGCGTGTTCCGAGTTCCGGGTTTCGAGTTCCGGGTTTCGAGTTCCGAGTTCCGGGTTTCGGGTTTCGAGTTCCGGGTTTCGAGTTCCTAGCCTTTGCCAGGTCGAAACTCGATACCGGGAACCCGGTGCTAACCTCTCACTTCGGCGCCCTCACAAGCAGCGCCGTGCCGATTCCAATGCCCAGGAAATTCGCAAACCAGCTGGCAACGAACGGTGGCACCACACCCTTTGCCCCCAGGTTTCCGGTGTAATACCACACCACCCAGTACAGGAAAATGATCACGATGCTGAGGCCCAGTCCCAGCCCGCCGCTCGTACGATGCGGCCGCAGTCCCAGCGGCAAGCCAACCAGCGCGAAAACCACGCTGGCAAACGGCATCGCAAGCCTGTTCCACCACGCGACTTCGTATTCCGGCGTCTCCGCCCCCCGGCCGTCCCGATTCAGGCTGGCGATCTTTCTGATCAGCTGTGCCATGCTCATTTCGGCGGGCTTTTTGCCTTCCGCTTCAATCTCGGCGGCCGACTGCTGAATCGTGAGGTCCCACTCGGCGAATTCGGCCAGCGGTGAGCCTTTCGCATTCGGACCGACGTTCTGATACCATCCGTCGATCAACTTCCAGTGGTTGTCCGTCTTGTGAACGGCCTTTTTCGCCCAGAGAACGCGTGTGGGCACTCCATTGCGATACTCATGGGCCGTCACGTTTTCCAGAATGCCGGTTCGCGGAGTGAAAACGTCCGCCAGCACCATGCCAGAAACCTGATTGCCGGCATACTGCGGCAATTTCAGCGCTACGTGAGTCTGCTGGCTCACCTGCCCTTCGATCTGGTCCCGCAGCCTGTCCGACTGATCGATCGACCATGGGGCAACCTTCTCGTTCACCGCGATGGTCAGCGCCATGACTGCCAGCGCGAGAACCACCACGGGTATCGCGAGGCGGTACAGGCTCACGCCGCCTGCATACATCGCCACGGTTTCACTGTCCCCGCTGAGCCGGCCGAACCCCATGAGAGTCGCGAGCAGCATGCTCATCGGGAGCGTCATCACGACGATCGGCGGAAGCAGGAGGAGGAACAGCCTCACCAGCAGCGCAGGCTCCACGCCCTGGAACGCCAGCTTCATGATGTCCTGAAGCGGCCGCCCGGCCACCAGGATGGTGACGAACGCCGCGACCCCGAAGACCATCGGCCCCAGCAGTTCCCGGAATATGTAGCGGTATGCGAGTTTCATTGGCAGGGCTGAGGGCTGAGGGCCGGGCTATTCATCGGCCGATCCCTCAGCCCACAGCCCTTGCACCTCAGCCCTACTCATCACATTTCAAACTGGTCTCCAAGGTAGAACTTCCTGGCGATGGGGTCGTTGACCAGATCGTCCGACGACCCGGAGGTCACGATCTTGCCGGTCGACATGATATAGCTGCGGTCCGTGATCGCCAGCGTCTCGCGGACGTTGTGATCCGTTATCAGGACGCCGATGCCGCGGTCCTTCAGCGTGCGCACGTGTTCTTGAATGCTTTGAATGGCAAGCGGGTCGACGCCCGTGAACGGCTCATCCAGCAGGATGAACTTCGGGTCCGTCGCCAGTGAGCGCGCGATTTCCAGTCGCCGCCGCTCCCCTCCGGAAAGCGACTGGGCGGACTGATGCGCCTTCGTGGCTATCTCGAACTCCTCCATCAGATCCACAAGCCGCTTCCGCCGAACGGCGGCCGTCAGCGGCATCATTTCCAGAACAAGATTGATGTTCTGCTCCACAGTCAACTTGCGGAACACGCTTGGTTCCTGTGCCAGGTAGCCGATCCCCATCCGCGCTCGCCTGTACATGGGCAGTCGCGTGATCTCCATATCGTCCAGCATCACCGTGCCGGTCTGCGGCTTCACGAGCCCCACGACCATATAGAACGACGTCGTCTTGCCGGCGCCGTTCGGCCCGAGCAAACCCACTACCTCGCCCTGCTTCACGTGGAAGGAAACGCCATCCACAACGTTGCGGCCGTGATACGCCTTCACCAGGTTGTCGGTGGTTATCTCCACTACTTCGTTGTCTTCTTCGCAGCGGGCGCGGCCTTGGAGCTTGCCTCAATCGTCATCTGCGGGCCATTTGGGGCCCGATCCGCCACAATCTTCCCGGCCAACAGATCGATGGTCGCCGATCCCGCGTCGCGCCACGTCATTTTCCGGACAGGATCATCGGACGACACGGTCACATGTCCGGTCAGCACCGCCTTGCCCTCGTAGCGGTCCCACGTGATCTTGTCCGAAGAGCCCTGGATCGTGCGTTTTTGCGCCGGGGCATTCGTCGCGCTGATGGCCTGTTTGGCGATAAACACCACGTGCCCCTCGGCTACGGCAGACGACAGATCATCTTTCCCCGTCGCCGGGTTGGGGCCCATCGTCAAGCGCATCGTATCGGACGATATCTTCTGTCCATCCGGTGTCACAACGTTCACACCGCCGGACAGGAGGATGCTCTTCCCGCTGATGTCAACTTCGGAATGGTCCGCCAGAGCGGTGGCCGATCCGAGGTGCATGCCCTGGGCTTTGGCCTGCTTTGCCCCGTATACGCTCACCGCGCCGCAGGCGCCGAACACGAGCATCGAAGCGACCAGCCGGCCGGCAATTGTCTTTTTCGTCATCTTTCGTGCCACTCCATACCCTGCGTGTCCGCCCTGGTTCATTCGGGCTTAACGGCCAAATGCACGTTGCCGTCCAGGTTAACCTTTGTTAACGGGGTCTTGCCCGTCACGCGGTCGGACGTCATGTACACCGGTTTGCGCTCATACCGCACCGATCCGGTCCCCTTAAACGCCTTGGTGCCGGCGTTCCATGTCATACGGTCCACGCGAAACGAAGCCTTCGTCCGTACGGCGCGGGCGGTCAGTCCGCCCCACATGATCAAATCTTTCGCTTTCACATCCACGCGGGCATTCGGCGCCTCGATCACCACGTCGGGCGTCCCCTCATGATAGAGCGTCACGCGCGTGTGCGTTAGGGTCGCGTCTGCCGTTGCGGCGCTTTGGGTCGATTTCAGCGTTCGGATGGAGTAGAGTTTGCGCCCCTTTGCGTCGCTGCCGATCAGTTCCAGGCCTTTCGCCAGTCCGGTGACCGTTGGCAGGACCTCAGGCTTGAGGGTTGGTCTTGGGGCGGTCTTCGGCCCGCCGCACCCGCACATGCCGGCACAGCTCGCCAAAGCGATCCGCATCGCCCAACCCCGGTTATTGTGATGGCCCAACCGCATACACCGCGAACCCCTTTTCCCGGATCGTTTCCCGCCATGCGCCGGAGTCGATTGCCTGCTTCGCCAGATCCGGCCATCGTTCGTTCGGCGACGGCGCGGGGCCCCAGTTGATTAGAACGTGCGTGACCCCCTGCTCCTTCAAAACCCGGTTCATATCCTCGGCGGACCGCAGCGTTTCCCAGGGGATGACTGTGCTCTGTGCGCCATCTCCCCACTCGTATGGGCGGTCCAGATAGAATCCACGCACTTCGTTCAGCAGCAACAACCTGGTGTTCGCGGGCAATTGCGCGTTGACGGCCTTGCATACATTGTAGGTCGGTTCGGTCCGTGATAGATACGCGTCCTGTGATTCACCGCCCCACGCAACCGCCCAGCATGGCTCGACCAGCGCATTCAGAGGAGCGAGCCCCCAGAGAATGGCCAGCGCACAGAACGCTCCAATCCCGGCCCGCCACAGCCGACCCTCGTGCCAGAATGCGCGCGCCCCCGCCACCGCCGGGATCAACAGAATCGGGAGGATTGGGATCAGATACCGCGTCTGGTGCGTCAGCGCGAACCATACCAGAACAAACGCGCCACCGTAGGCCGCGAACCATCCCGGCGCACGGCTTGACGTGCCCTTTGGACGCGCCAATAACCATAACGGCAGGAAGCCGATCACCCCGATACCCAACGTTCCGAAGACCGCCGCGAAGACGTTGTTTCCGGACGCCGTTTCCAGCGCTCCCCGGAACGCCGCCGGCGGGTTTGCGTAATACTGCGACTGAAACGCCGTGCTCCAGGGCGCCACCCACAGCGCATACAGGGTCTTGCCGATGCCGAAACGCCCCTGCTCCGCCGCGTACTGCGCCGCCTGCGCCGCGCCCCACCACCGCCCTCCAAAGAGACTGTACGCGAACGGGTAGAAAGGGTTTCCGGTCCAGATCCACGTCTTGATGTACCATGGCGCGCCGATGGCGAGCATCAGCCCCGTGAGCAGCCCCACCTGCTTCCACGCCGCGCGACGTTTGAGCGCCAGCCCGGCAGCCCACAGCACCAGAAGCCCGGAGGTGGCAATCATCGTCATCTTTACGCCGCAAGCCAGGCCGCCGCATATGCCCGCCAGCACCAGCCAGCCCGAGGAGGGGGTCAGGGGGTGAGGGGGTGAGGGGGAGGCGGATTCGCCCCCTCTCTCCCTCCCCCCGTCTCCCGCTCCCTGACTCTCAATCCATCGCGCGAACGCGAAGACGCCGAGGCTCACATAAAGCGCCGCCGCCAGGTCGATATAGGCCGTCGTCGCTTCCCAGCCGACCGCCGGGACGGCCAGGAATAACGCCGCCGCCAGCAGCCCCGCCTTGCGGCTCACCCAGCGCCGCGCGGCCCAGTAGCAGGTCAGCGCGCAAAGCATGCCGTAGAACCAGTGGACGAGTTTCGCCGCTCCGAGATTCCCCACCGACAAGCCAACGGAGTACAGCATCTCGGTCAGCATCGGGAAGCCCGCGTGGTTGTCGTACGGCAACATATGAATCCGGCCGTCGTGGAGCCACACTTTGGGAACCGCGAAATGGTAGGCCAGCGTGTCCCATTCGTTGGAGGTCGGGGGCGCGAGAGCCCCCGTCAACGTCAAGAGGGCGAAGAGTGCGGTGACGAAAGTTAGCGCACCCGTGAGCGCGTCCGGTCGCCAGGCCTTCGACGACGCCAACAGTCTCGGCAGTCTCTCCAGTAGTGGATGCGGGAGTTGCCTGATCGGAGATGCGAGCAGGCCCAGAATCAGCACCCATAGCAGGTCCTTTCCGGGCGAAAAGCGATACGCCCACCCCATGAGCCCAATCCCATAGCCGAGCAACCCCAAGCCCAATGCCGTTGTGATAACGACATAAGCTAACCCCTCCGGACGCAGGGCCGGCACCCTGCGTGTCAGGAGGATGCCGCCGACCCAAAACCCGGAAAGCACGACGACGAAGAGGAGACCGAAACTCAAGATCGCTTCCGGCATGGTCACGCCTCCTCCCGCAGCGAGTGTAACTGGCCGATCACTTTCCAGCCGTTGCTACCCCGCTCCACCGTCCACACGCCCGCATAGCGCGCATGACTGCCTGTGTGGCAGAGCCAGGTCCCGCCGATGCGTTCCGGTTCCGGCATTACTGTGTGGGAGTGGCCGCCCAGCACGATGTCGTACAGGCCTTCCTCGGCGATCCGGCGATCGTCTTTGATGCCTACGTGTGACAGGCAGACGAGAAGGTCAACGCGCGGCCGGAGCTCCGCCGCGGCGTCTCGAGCGGCTTCGAGAGGGTTCGTAAACAACAGGTCGCAAAGGTGGTGTGTCCACATCGCTTTGGTGATCATCGGAACGGTCACACCCACAACCCCGACCCGGATGCCGGCAACATCGAGCTCGACAAACGGCTCCACCCCGGAGATAGGTTGACCCGCCGTGATGTTGGCGCTCAGTACAGGGTAACCGGCCGATTTGATCTTCATCTCCACGATGCTGCGCCAGAGGTGGGCTTCCCGGTTTCCCAGGGCCATCGCGGCGTAACCAAGAGAGCTCATGCGCTCCAGTATCGGCTCCCCGGCCGGCCGGAATCCCAGGTTGCCCGCGCCGACGGCATCGCCCGCATCAAGCAACAGGCACGGCCCACTGCCGTCGCGCAGAGCAGCCAGGCGCCCCGCCTCGCCATCCCCGAGCCGGTTGTGGAAATCGCCCGTATGGATTATCGTCAGCATCAGGAGTCAGGAGTCGGGAGTCAGCATCCAGCATTCGGCATTCGGCATCCAGGCCGATTTGAAGCGCGCTCCGAATTCACAGTCCGTAAAGGCGGACTTTGTGCTCATTGTGGCCGCGAATACGTTCGCTGCGGTCTGAAGTCGCCGGAATCAGGTTGCGGGCATTTTGATATTTGCATTTGGCAATTTTCATTTTGCATTGCCCGTCCGCTGCCGCAATCACTGCCGGGCTTCGCCATTGGCCTCCAGCGTCTCCACCCAGCGTTCCGCCGCATTGGCCCAGCCGCCCTGCGCGTCCAGAAGCCACTCCAGGAACTCCCGCACCGCGCCGTGCCCACCCTTCATCGACGCCACGAAATCGCATCGCCGACGGATGTCGAACGGGGCGTCCGCGGGGGCCGCCGTCAGACCCGCGATGCGGAGCGCCGGAAGGTCGTTCCAATCGTCCCCCACAAACGCGATCTCATCGACGTCCAAGCCGTGATCCGCCGCAATCCGCCGCAGCGCATCGCCCTTGTTGCGGCAACCCTGCAACAGAACCTCGATCCGTAATTCCTCGGCGCGAGTGCGCACCGCCACCGAATCGCGTCCCGTCACAATCGCGAAACTCAGCCCGGCGCGGCGAGCCACACTCACGCCCAGGCCATCCCGCGCGTGGAACACCTTCGACTCTCCGCCGTCGCCAAGCACGAGGGCGCCGTCCGTCAAAACGCCATCCACGTCCATCGCTACCATTTTGATCCGGCGCGCCCGCGCCAGAACGTCATCGGAAGTTTGCATACGCTCTTAGCATAGCAAAGCCCGCGAAGAGGGCTGAGATCCGGGATTTATGCTACAAGACTTGAGATATCTCCGCGCTGACTCCGGATTCATCGTTCATCATTCATCGCTTCCGCCTCAGCCCTATAATGCACTGATGCAATCCCAATTCACAGACCTGGCGCCGCTGTACGACTCCCTGATGGCGGAGATACCGTATGAGCATTGGGTGGATTACGTGCTCAAACTCGCAGCGTTGGAACACCACACCGTCCATCGAGTGCTCGATGTCGGCTGCGGCACCGGCAGCGCCGCTTATCTCCTGGCCGATCGTGGCTGCGAGGTCGTCGGTTTCGACGCTTCGCCGCAGATGATCGAGGTGGCCCGGCGAAAGGCCGGCGGCCGACGCAACCCGTCGTTCTTCGTTTCCCGCATGGAGGAACTGAACTCCTCCTCCACTCCGTCTCCTTTCGATACGGCCATCAGCCTCTTCGATACCGTCAATTACGTCACGGACCCGACGGATCTGCAGCGCGCGTTCAAGGCGGTCTTCACGGTGCTGGAGCCCGGCGGCCTGTTCATATTCGACATGAACACACCCTTTGCGCTCGAAATGGAGATGTTCACGCAGAACAACCTGAAATCCAGGGGCGAACCCAAATACAGTTGGATCAGCAAGTATAACCCTCTGGAGCGCCTGACGACGGTGGATATGTCCTTCTATGTCAAACAGGGCGACACCCGCGTTACCGTGAAGGAGACCCACTTTCAGAGAGCGTATGCGGTTTCCGAGATCCATAAGATGCTGGCGATTGCCGGTTTAGACGTCCTCGACACCTTTGAGGCGTTCACACTGAAGAAGCCGCGCGCTTCAACCGACCGGGCGCACATTGTGGCCCGGCGGCCCCGAATCTGACTCCTGAATTCTGAGAGGTTTCCGCTAGTGCTGCGAGTCCGTTCCATAGTCCTGTTATTCGCCGCGGCCGGACCGTGCGCCGCCGTCCAGACGTCACCGGTGACGCCGCCCCCGGTGACGCTGCCCCCCGGTCAGCCGGCCGTGGTGTCCGCGGCTCAGGCGCCGGCGCCCCCGCCCAACGCGGTTGTACTCGTCGAGCGCAAGGCTGCCGACTGGCTCTCTGCCGCCGGCGTCCCGGCGAAGGTGGTGACGGAGACACAACTGCCCGCGGCATTGGACGGCGCCACCCTGGTCGTCCTGCCGGCGCAGGAGATACGACGGACGGACACGGTTGACGCGCTGAAGGCCTACACTGCCAGGGGCGGCCGCATTCTGGCGACATATTGGGGCCCTCCGGGCATCAAGACGGCTGTCGCCGCGCCGCTCTCCTCCCTGCTGAGCGTCAATGTGACCGGTTGGAGCGGCAAGGGAAACAACTATATCGCTGGGGTCGGCGCGGGCAAGCCGCTTTTCAACGGAACGGGGCGCCTTTATCTGGGTCGGGGATACACCGTTGTCGCCACCTTCATACCGCCGTCTCAGTCCGGCGCCACGACGCGGGGCCCGCAGGCCGGAAAGCCCCCCGCACAGCCAGTCGCTCCCTCTGCCCCCCTCCCCATCGCGCCCTCGCTGCCTCCGTTCGTGGCCGGGCGATGGGTTAAACAGGATGGCCGGCCGCTTCGAGACAAGGACACCGCCGTCGTCCAGACCGCTGCGACAATCTGGATTGCGGAAAACATCTTCGCAAGCGGCAACGATTCGCCGGAGGTGCGACGCTGGTTCGCCAACGCTGCTACCACGGTGGCTCCAGCGCTGCGTCTTCCCGCGAAACAGGCCCTGCTCACCGGCGCACAGTCGCGCCTCGATGCCGCCCGCGCCGCCGTCACCGCCGCCCGGGCCCAGGGAGTGGATGCGCCGTTCAACGAAGCGCAGACATCGCTGGATGCCGCCACAACCGCCCTGGCTGATGCGGGGAAGGCGATGGATCTGACCGGCGTTCAGAAAGCTCTGGACATCTTTGATCACGCTCTGGCCGATGCGTCGGCGCAATCGACCCCATCCCGCACCGTCGAAGCCCGCGCCGTTTGGATAGAGCAGAGCGCCCTCACGAAATCACGGGACGACATCCGCCGCCTCGTCGGTCGGCTGGCGGACGCCCGCTTCAACGTGATTCTGCCCGAGGTCGTGTACCGGGGGCGCACTGCCTACCCCGGCAGCGTGTACCAGCAGGATTCTCGATTCGCCGGCTTCGACCCTCTCCGCTCTTTGATCGATGAAGCCCATAAACGCGGAATGGAAGTACACCCGTGGGTCTGGACATTGTGCGTGGGCTACTCCGGCGAACAAGGGCCCATTCTGCGCTCAAACCCCGAATGGGCTGCTCGCGACAAGGCCGGACGCACGATGACGGACGGCAACCGGTCGTTCTGGCTCAGCCCCGCCGTTCCGGCTGCCCGCACCGTCATGCGAAACGTCATCCGCGAGCTCGCGGCGCGCTACGACATTGACGGCATCCACCTGGACTACCTCCGCTACAACAGCCCCTGGTTCGATTACTCGGACGATGCGCGAGCCGCCTACAAAGCGGCAACCGGCGAAGACCCATCCGGCATCTCGTCAGTCAGTCCGGCGTACGTTAAGTGGCACTTGTGGCGCGAAGAACAGGTCAACACACTCGTTCGGGAAATCCACAGCGACCTTGCCTCCGTCAGGCCGGGTACGAAGCTGAGCGCCGCTGTGTATCAAACGCCTGACGATGCGCGCCGCGACCGCTTGCAGGACTGGGCCTTCTGGTTGAAGAATCGCTGGCTGGATTGGGTGGCGCCGATGACGTACACCTTGGATGCTTCGGAGCTGAGCCGGTGGCTTACCGCCGATGAGGCCGCCGCGAAAGACTCCGCCCACCTCGTCCCCGGTCTCGACGCAGGCGCCGCGAGCGACCCGCTGGCCCTGAGCGCACAGATCGCCGCCGCCCGGTCCGTGCCGGCCCAGGGAATAGCGATTTTCTCTGCGAGCGGCCTGACCGATGACCAGCTTCGCAGCCTGCGTATCGGGGCGTTCCGATCCGCGGCGATGACACCTTGGAAGGATCCGGGCAGAGCCGCCACCGCCCTTGCCACGGCATCCGCCCAGATGTTCGGCGCACAGGCGGCGCCCGACGATGCCACCGCCACGGCCGCCCGGAACGCAGCCAGCGCCATCACAGCTTGGTCCGCCGGGACCGCTGGACAAAAGGCCGCGGCGTCGCCGCCGGAGGCTCGGGACAAGGCGCTGTCCGACGCCCGTTACAGCCCCGCTCGGAACCTGCTGGAGGACGCGCGGCGGATCGTGGCGGCATCACTCCTCCTCGCGCCCGAAGCGGGGCTCAAGCCCTCCCCGCCGCCCATCACCACCGTCGCGAATCCCAACCCTCTGCCGGCCGTTTACGTGCCGATGACCACCGCAATGATCACGGTTGACGGAAAACTCGACGAGCCCGCCTGGCAAAGCGCCGCGACCGCCGACCTGACGCATACGAGCGATGGACCTCGCGCGAAGGTCGGCGCCGTCGTCAAGCTCCTCAGGGATGCGACGACACTCTATATCGGGTTCACGTGCCCGGAACCGAATATGGCGGCGCTGACCGCGGGTGTCACAGACCGGGACGGCGCGGTCTACAACGACGATTCCGTGGAAGTATTCCTCGCGCCCAATGCCGTCGGGCTGCCGTACTATCATTTCGTCGTCGGCGCCGGTGGCGGAACTTGGGACGACAGAACCGGGGACAGGGCCTGGAACGCGCGATGGACGTCGATGGTAACCAGGGACGCATCAGCATGGACCGTCGAGATCGCCATCCCGTTCAGCTCGCTGAACGCCTCGCCGGCCGGGCCGTGGCGCGCCAACTTTGCCCGCAATCGCCGCCCGGACGGCCCGTCGTTCATCACCTGGTCGACGCCCTACGGCAGCTACCACAACCCAGACCGCTTCGGCAATCTGACGTTCTGACACGCCGCGCCCGGCGATCGCTACCCGGTGGGCGGGTTGTGGACCCATGACCGCAGCGGTTCGTACGGGCCCGTGAACGGCCCACGGGCGCTCGCGATCACGGACAGCGGATCGTCGAGGGCCATCCAGTGGTCGCGGTACCAGGTGCAGGGCCTGAAATCGTCGCCGAGGCTCCGCATCTTCTCCGCCATCGATGTCCGCAGCGACTCCAGGATAGGGGCGGATCCGGGCTCACCCGCGAGGTTGCGCAACTGGTACGGATCCTCCGTGTTGTCGAAGAGCAGCTCAAATCCGTCCTTCAGGTAGCGGGCATACGTATATCGCTTTGTGCGGACGGCGCGCCACTCGTGGCCATCTTCCCAGAGATACGTATGTCCGGTGCCTTGAAGCATGGCGAAGTCCGGTTCGGGCCCGGGTAGCCCCATTGCCCGCGCGCTCAGATCCAGTCCTTCCATCTCCTCCGGGACCGGCAATCCCAGCAGTCCCAGCAGCGTCGGGGCGATGTCCGGCGTATTGAGGCACGCGTCACAGTTCGCTCCCGCCGGGATGCGTCCCGGCCAGCGGACCAGGAATGGGATGCGGGCCGCCTCGTCGTAGAACGTCGTTTTCTGGATCCGGCCTTGTGCGCCGAGCATCTCGCCATGGTCCGACGAGTAGACGAAGACCGTGTCCCGATCTATGCCGGCGTCGCGAATCGCCGCCGTCAGGCGTGCCAGCTCGTCGTCCAGCAGATGCACCATGGCGTAGTAGCAGCGGCGCCATTCCTCCATCTGGGGCGCCGCTTCGTCCCAGAAAGCCTGAGTATTCAGGCGATCGGCGTACGGATCCGGGACCTCGCGGAAATTGGGCGGATGCGGAAAAGCCACATTTCGGAACTCCTCGTAATACTCCGGAGGCACGTTTTCCTGCGTCCAATCGTCGTGCGGCGGCGAATACGAGAGGAACAGAGCGAACGGCCGGTCCTGGTTTGAGGACGACTTAATGAACTCGATCGCCATATCCGTCCAGGCGAACGTCTGGTAGCCATCAATGTCGTGCTTGCAGGGAACCCCGTCGGCGTCGTCTTCCCAGTAGAATCCGTGGTAATTCCGATGGTTGAAGCTGTACGCGCGAAAGAGGTCGGCGTGCTGAAAGCCGAGCCGCCCGGGCCCCGACGGCAGCGCACGCGTGGATCCGTCGACCAAGTGCCACTTGCCGAGGTATCCCATCCGGTACCCGGCGTCATGCAGAACGTAGGCGATCGCCCGGTGATTGGGGTTGATGCAGCACTGATTGATCACCATCCCGGTGGAGGTTGTGTACTTCCCCGTCAGCAGTGAAGCCCGGCTGGCGGCGCACACCGGTGTCGCGCAAACGGCGTGCCGGAACGAAGTGGCTTCCGACGCGAGGGCATCGAAATTCGGTGTGATCGCTCTCGTGTCTCCACGGAACCCAAAGACATCGTGGCGGAGCTGGTCTGCGAAGACATAGATGAGATTGGGTGGCCGTCCGGCCCCGTTTGGTGGCCCCGAGTTCATGCTGATCTCCCTGAAGGGACGGGCCGCCCGCCGTTTCGCCGCGGCCCTTGTGGTGCATCCTATACCATAGTACCACCCGTCCAGGCATCCTGGACCGCGGTCAGGGCGAATAACACCTAACCTCTCCACGCCGAGCGCCGATAATACCTATGAAATGTCCTTCAGACGCCAACACAACCGTCCGTTGCCGCGAGGCCGCCGGCAGTGGCACGCGGCCATCGCCGTGCTTCTACTGTGCCTCGCGGTGGCGATCGTCACCGTCCGCGCCGCGCGCCGCCCGCTTTATGAAACCGGTATCCTCCAGCCCACCGACCCGGGCATCATCACGCACGACGTCGGATCACCCGGCCGATGACGCCTCTGCCACTCATTCTGGCTTCCGCGTCTCCGCGCCGCTTCGAACTCATGCGCCAGATCGGCCTGGACTTCGAGGTCCGCGTTAGCCTCATCGAGGAGGACATCACGCCTCCCGAGCACCATCCCGAGACTTACGCGCGAACGCTGGCTGAGCACAAGGCTGTGGATATCGGCCGAGGGATATCCGACGGCATCGTCATCGGCGCCGACACCATCGTCGTGCTGGACGAGCAGATCTTGAACAAGCCGGCCGATGAAGCCGATGCGCTGCGGATGCTGAGCATGCTGCAGGGCCGGACCCACCAGGTCATTACCGGCCTGGCCGTTCTGGAAGTCAGAAATGGGCAGACGGTCCGGAATGTGGTCGAGCACGTTGCCACCGACGTCACGATGCGAGAAGCATCGGAAGACGAGTTACGCGCCTACGTAGCCACCGGCGAACCCCTGGACAAAGCCGGAGCCTACGCCATCCAGGGCCGCGGCAGCGTCTTTATCGAGGGTATCGTGGGCGACTACTTCAACGTCGTCGGCCTCCCTCTCTTCACGCTTGCCAAAATACTCGCACGAATCCCCTGAGCCCCGCCGCCAATTTGATATCTGCATTTTGCATTGCCGGGTCCGCTCCCCCCGGCTGGCCGCCGCGCCGGTCGCGGCGGATCCAACTGACGGAAGTCGTTGGCAGCATGGAGATATGTCGGCTGAAACCGACGTACGAGCCTCCGGAGGCGGCTTTGGGCGTTTACAGCCACCGGCCTCGGTCGGTGGGCGGCCCTATCGCCCCCTCGCCCCGTCGCCGCGTCATTCCAACCCCAACTGGACCGGTTCCTTCTTCCTCCGGCCGCCGCCGCGCTTCTTCACCGGCGGAGCGGGCATCACCTTGCGCTCCGCCTCCATACGGGCCTGGCTGATAACGGTGTTGATCTCGGCGTTCGTCTGACCCGCATCCACGAGGAAAGCCGTCAGCGCGTCCTCGGCCAACAGCAGCTTGCCATATAGATTTCCAACCGCTTTCACCAATTGCGCGTACTTCTTCTTGTCGAACCGCGGTTTTTCCGCCTCCTCGGTCAGCAAGAGCGCCAGTTGCACCATCTCCTCCGGAGTCAGCGCTTTGGATAACTCCCGTAGTTTCGCCGTAACAGCACGTTTACCCGCCATGGTCGTTCACCTCGCTGAATTGGACTCTTAACCACCAGAATAGCGCAAATCGCCCACGCGCTTCTGTCTCCTGACTGCTAGCCCCCATACCCCGTCAACTCCACATACGCCTTGCCGCTCATCGCCTGTCCGTTAGCCTGTCCGCTGACCCTCGCGCTGCCCTCGTAATACGTCACACCGGTCGAATGCAGAGTGCGCAACTCCTGGTCCGCTACGGTCGGCTCCACCGTCACGTCCCAGCGGGCTTTCGGGATTGTGATGCGCCATTTGGAGGGGTAGTTCGCTCCGCTCGCGGCGCTATCCCAGTGCGCCAGGTTGTCCACGCGAAAATCGTCAGCCGGCAGGTATGTGGTCTTCCCGGATACGTCCACAAGCGTACCGCTTGAGTATCTGCCCGGTTTGCCGTTCGCGCTCCGCATCAGGTACAGCATCGCTTCGGTTCCGTCGTCCATCTGCAGGCTGAACCAGTCCCAGCCGACCTGCCCCGCGCTCAACGATGCGCTGCCGAACTCGTGGTCGAACCACGACTCGCCCCGTACGCCCGCCCACTTGCCGGCCAGGCAGATGCGTCCGGTCGTCTTCATCCGTGTCAGCGAATAGTAGTGGCTGGCCTGCCCGACGCCCGGTCCCTTCCGGCTGATTCCGCCCTGGCCATGGATCGCCGGCGGCTTCGTTGGCAAGGCCGACAACTCCACCCCGTAGCCGTTCTTCACGCCCTTCAGGAGGATCGAGCCATCCTTCTCCCGAGCGCTCCACGTGCCGAGATGCACGGCGAGCCGCCCAACAGCGGCGCTGGCATCGCCAAGGCTGCCGCGGCTGATCTCATCGAAGTATGTGAATGTGCCAGCGGTCTCATCGGTCACCGCCAGGTGCGCCATGTATATGTCTCGCACAGCCCACGCCGATTTGCGGTGAGCCCCGTGCGGCGAGACACCCACACGGAAGAACGTCAGTTCGTATCCAAACGTATGGTTGGAGTTGTCCCTCAAGTGGCCCGTGTAGTACCACCACTCCGTCGCGAACGGCGGGTGCGATCCGTGATCGCGCGGAAAATCGTACTTCCACCCCGCCACAGCCGGAAGGTATCCCGCAGACGCGGTCAGGGTTACCGGCTCCGGCCTCGCCGCCTCCTTCTTCCCGCAACTCGCAGTCGACAAGACAGCGATGGCTACCACTGGCCACCCGAAACCCGGAACCCGAAACCCGGAACCTGTTACCAACTTCCTCACTCCGCTCTCACCGCCTCGATAACGCGGCGGTTGCCTGCCTGACGAGCCGGCAGCCACCCGGCCAGAATCGACGTTGCGATCATGATCGCCGCGCCCTGGACGAATACGTCCGGCGTCCAGTGAACCTGCACCGTCCACCCGAAGAACTGCTTGTTGATGACATAGATCAACAGCAATCCGAGCGCGCTTCCACAAGCGGCGCCGATGACGTAGCCGATTCCGCCGATCAGTGCGGATTCCAGCAGGATGATCCGCTGCAACTGCCGGCGGGTGGCCCCGACGGCGCGCAGGATGCCCAGCTCGCGCCCGCGTTGAAGGATCAGCGCCGTCATCGTATTGATGATCCCCAGCACCGCCACCAGCACCGAGATGAATTCCAGCGCGTAGGTTACACTGAACGTCTGGTCGAAGATGCGAAGCACCAGGTCATGCAGTTCGCGGTTGGCGGTGATGTCCAGCCTGTCCTTCGCGAATCGACGCTCGATCTGCGTCCTGACCGCAAGCGGATCCATCCCCGGCTTCAGGTAGATCGCCATGCTGTCGACGGTATCGTCCCGCCATACCTTGCGGTACAGGCCGCGGTCCACGGAGATCATTGGGCCGCCCGTTTCGTAGTCGTAGAAGACCCCAGCAATCCGGAACGTGTGCCGGCCGGTTGGCGTCTCCAGCGTGATGGCGTCACCCTCATTCACCCGGAACTTGAGGGCGAACCCCTCTGTAACGATCGCCTCGCCGGCCTGTTTCGCGTGCGCGATGACCTCGCGGCTTTCGCCGCGACGGAACAACTGCCGGCCTTCCCGCGCCAGAACGTCAAACGTGGCGGCGAACAGCACTGTCTGCCGCCCCCGGTAAGTCTGATCAACTGAACGGTATTCGTCGATCGCCCGGATCGTCGGCAGATTCTTCAGGCCTTCGAGCACGCGAGGAGGCACCGTTGCGTCTGCGCCGCTGACGTCGCGGGTGCTCGATTGAAGGAACAGGTCCGCACGAATCGTCTGATCGACCCAGGCCTCCACGGTTCTCCGGAACGAACCGACCATCACGCTCACTCCCACGAACATCGCAAGGCTGACCATAAGCGCGGCGACGACGATGGACGTCCGATCCAGAGACGCGGACAGATACCCGGCCGCCAGAAGGCCTTCCGCGCCGAACAACCGGTCCCATACAGGACGTGCGATACGGCTGAGCCCGGTAGTTATTGCAGGCGTGAGGAGGCAGAATCCGCTCATGATCGCAAACGCCGCCGCCATTCCCGCATATGGCTGTCTGTACACCGTCGCCGCCCAACTCAACGTTCCCGCGATAGCCAGCATGAGGGCGCCTGCCAGAGAAACCAGAGCGATTGTACGCGCGGACGTGCCGGAGCGACTGCCTTCCCGCGCCGTCTGCCCGGGGGGAGTCCCCGCCGCCTCAATCGCCGGCGCGACGCTCGCGATCACGGCTGTCACCAATCCCACCGCCACCGCCTGTGCCACTATCGCCGCGCTGATGGCAAGATGCTCGGCTTCAACGCGGATGTAAAGCGCTGTGACCGTGGCGGATACCGTTCCCAGCGCCGCCTTTGCGAGTGCGATTCCAAGCGCCACGCCAACGGCCGATCCCGCGACGCCGTACGCCGCCCCCTCAACGAGGAACATACCTGCAATCTGCCGCCGCGTCACCCCCAGTTCTCGCAGGATGCCGATCTCCCGGCGGCGCCTAACGACCGCGATGCTCATCGCGTTGTAGATGAGGAACATGCCCACGAACACGGCGATCGCGCTCAGCGCCGTCAGGTTCAACTGAAACGCGGCCAGGAGGCTTTCGACCTGCTCGCTGCGCGCCCGCGGCCGCTCCACCGACACCCCGCCACCAAGAGTCCGCTGGAGAGTCGCTCGCACCTCACCTACCGAAGCATCCGGTGCTGTAAGCACGTCGATCCGCGAGAGGCGCCCCAGCCTGCCAAACGCCTCCTGTGCGGCGGCGATGTCGACCACCGCGATCCGCCCGGCATAAGCCTGCCCGAGTTCGTCCGATTTGAGGATCGCAACGACGTGCCACTCGCGACTTTCAGTACCGTACGCGAGTCGCAGATGGCTGCCGAGATGCAGCCCGCGTTCCTTTGCCAGGCGTTCGCCGACCGCGATTGCGTGTGGATCTCCCAGGAAGTCCGCCGCCGCGCGTCCGCCTTTACCACCCTCCAGTGTGTAGCTGCGAAATGCTGGCTCGCTGAATAGATCCACGCCGAGCACGGTCACCGGCATGTTGTGCCAATCAGGCGCCACAACCGCCGCCTCAACGATCGGGGCAACCGCCGCGACTTCACGCGCGCCGCGAACCTTCAGATACGCGCCGTCCGCCAGACCCTGCGGCCCGCCGTAGACCCGCAACTGGGCCTTTCCGCTCACGGCATCGACCGTCGACCGGAACGCCGCCAGCACGCTTCCGTTCGCGAGCCGGATTGCCAGGAATACGGCGATGCCCAAAGCTACACCCAGTACGGCGACCGCTGTCTTGAAGCGCTCGCCGGCCAGGTGCCGCCACGAAATGAAGCGGAAGAGCGTCAGCAAGCCGCTGCCTCCTCGTGCGGCAAGGCCTGCTCGTAGGGTGTGTTGCCGAGGCTGCCGTCGTGCATCCAGTAGCAACGGTCCGCGAACTGGGACGCATCCGCCGAGTGCGTGACGAGCACCACGGTACAGCCTCGCTCATCGGCCGTCGCCCGCAGGTCTTCCAGCACTTCGGTGGCGAGACGCGTATCGAGGTTGCCGGTCGGCTCGTCGGCTAGAAGCAGGCTCGGCTCGTTGACCAGGGCCCGGGCGATGGCCGCGCGTTGCATCTCTCCACCGCTCAGCTTGTGCGGTCGGAAATGCGCCCGGTCCGTCAAGCCAACCCGATCGAGGAGTTCGGCGACACGCGTCGATAATCCGTTCTTTCTCCCGGCCAGTCTGGCCGGCAGCGCTACATTCTCCGCGACGGTCAGCGTAGGCAGCAGGTTGAAGAACTGGAATATAATACCGATCTCCTCGCGGCGGAATTCGGTGAGTGCGGTGTCGCCGAGTTGGTCCAGCCGCTTACCCGCCACCTGCACCACTCCCGATGTCGGCTTTTCGAGCCCGCCGATAAGGTTCAATAGCGTGCTCTTGCCGCTCCCACTGCGGCCCATCACCGCCACGAACTCTCCAGCGGCAACGTGCAGGCTTACGTCCCGCACGGCAAACACATCGTCGCCTTCGCCCAGATACTCCTTCGTTACACCCTGTAAACGGATCAAACCTTGCCTCCCTGCCGGCCATCACGATCAACGAACGGTATCGCTTCCCCTGTTATAACGCACTAAAGGCACGAAGAGTCTCTCCTTCGTGCCTTTCGTGCGTCAGATTCCTTGTCCGGGCTCTTGTCAGTCGGCGTCCTGTCCACCTGACGATAGCAGCCAACGTGGCCGATTGATGAACTCGCCGCCGTGGAACGTCTGCTCTATTCTGCCCTTCTTCTCCAGGTAGTTGAAACAGCTTCGCATGCAGCCCGCGGAGCCCTCGATGCCGTAGCTCCCGCCGTCGCCCCAGCGCATCAGTTGAGCGTGGCCTTCAATGATGCACTCGGTCGGGAATTCCTCGGGGCGCGCTTCCGGCAGGGAGTCTCGAACGAGCCGCTCAAGGCGCTTCATTCTCAAGTTTGACCGTAACGGTGCATGTGCGGAGAGAGGCGCAGCGGCCCGGCTTTCCCAGGCACAGTTGGACCGATTCCGCATCTCCGGGCTAAAATCGGGATCGTCCTCGGATTCCCAACCAGGGCTGCTTCTCTCGGAGGCTGGCCATGAAGCACTTTATCGCGGTGGCATGGGGGTTGTTCCTGACTGGCGGCATGACACTCGCCGCAACGGTATACGGCGACGTTACCGGCGATGGACAGGTTACGCCCGCGGACGTAACACTCCTGGCGCGCGTTGCGGGCGGGCTGGCCCCGATCACCGACGGAATACGTCGCAACGGCGACGTCGCTCCCCTGAACGATTACGAAGCCGGTAGTTTCGGCGACGGACAGATCACGGTGCTGGACGCTATCCGCGTGGCGCGGTATCTGCATGCGCTGGAACCGCCTGAATGGCCGGCCCGTCCGACGTACTTCCCGCTGGAAATAGGCAATTCGTCCACTTTCCGCGCCTACAGCTCCGCCGGAACTCCCATCACAGGGCCGGGAACGGGCAATCCCGATATTACGTTCACCGCGAGCAGCCATTCACCGGAGGTGGTCGCCGGGATCACTTATGACGCATTTACTCTTTTCTCCCCCATCGAGCAGTTGAGGGTCGCGCCCACCATGGATCCGCAGAACAGCAGACGCGCGGTGGCGAGGCTCGGCGCCTCGTACTCGGATGGCTCGACGGAATCGTATTCGCCACCCGAACTCGTGCTTGAATATCCAGTCCAGAACGGGATCCAATGGGGGCCTGATGCGATGCGCGCCACGTTTGACGGGGTCGGGATTGACCTCACGTACACGGGCAGGACCGAAGGTCCGATGTCGGTCAACCTTCCCACGGGGCTTGCTTTCGACAACGCCTACAAAATCACCGTCTCGGGCGTGGGGACCGGTTACTCGTATACCGCGGTCTACTGGCACGTTGCGTTTGTGGGGCTGGTGATGACCGGCTTCTCGGAGACACAGGGGGGCACGACGACCTCCTTCATGCCGGAACTCGCCCTGGTTTCGGCCAACAACCACTGCGTCCTGTACCCCTGATCGCGGGGCGCCGCGGTGAACGATTCGCCGATCGAAGGCCGGCGAAACGGCCGGAACCGGCGCCAGCGAACAGATGTTCCGTGTTCGTCCAGGCGCCGCGGGAGGTGATATAATCGCCCTGACGCAATCTTGCGAGCTCGCCGGATCGAACCCACACCTGACCTGAGGAGGAAAGATGAGATACCAGGACCAACTGATCAACGACACCCAGGCTGCCATTGACTCGCTGTTCAAGGCGGCCCACGCAATGCCCGAGGATAAGCTCACCTGGAAGGTGGATGACAAGGGCCGGACGGCCCTCAGCCTGTGCGCGGAATGTGCACAAATGATCCCGATGACCACTGAGATGCTGAAGGCGAAGGCTATGCCCCCGATGGACGAAAGCGCCATGGAGGAGATGGGCAAACAGAGCGCCGCCTGGACGCTCGCCGACTGCGAGAAGATCTGCCGCGACGAATCCCAAAAGCTGTTCGCCGTCCTCCGGGACTACTCCGACGAGGACCTGAAGAAGCCTATCGCGCTCCCGTTTGGCGACAGAGATTGGCGGATGACCGACGTGGCCAGTTACCCGCTCTGGAATATGACCTACCACCTCGGCCAGATCAGTTTCATCCAGACGCTCTACGGCGACAACGAGATGTATTTCTAGCGGGATCTGCGGGATTCCGTCGGACGCTTGGTCGAAAGGGGCATCGTTCGCGCAGTGCGCAAACGATGCCCCTTCCTCACTGACCTGTCCCGCGGGCTTAGCGTCCCGAGCGGGTTCGGCGCGACTGCGACCACGGAGACACGCCTGCCGCCGCGGGCTTGCTCCGCTGGCTTGTGGGGCGCGGAGGGCGAGGCGCGCGGTTGAACTCGCCCTTCGGAGCGGAAGCCGTGTACTCAAACCCCTTCACGTGGCGACGCTCCAACCGGCAGCCCATCACGCGCTCAATGGACCGGACCATAGCCTCGTCGTCCGGCGACACCATCGTGTACGCGTCCCCGGTCTTCGCGGCGCGGCCGGTGCGTCCGATGCGGTGGGTGTAGTCGTCCGCTGTGTTCGGCATGTCATAGTTGACCACGTGGGAGATGGTGGACACATCGATGCCGCGCGCCGCGATGTCTGTAGCGACCAGAATTTGGAACGTGCCGTCGCGGAAGCCATTCAGCGCCGTCTGTCTCGCGTTCTGCGACAGGTTGCCCTGAAGGCAGGTTGCCCCGTGGCCCGCGGCGCTGAGTTGCTGCGCAACTCTTTTGGCGCGGTGTTTGGTGCGCGTGAACACTAGCACGGATTCGGTGTCGGTGTTGCGCAACAGCTCCATCAGCAGGCCGGTCTTGAGCCCCTGCTCCACCGGATAGAGGGCGTGCGATACCGCTTCCAGCGGCGCCGTGAGGCCGATTTCCACCGTCACCGGATCGTGGAGGATCTCCTTGGCCAGGCGGCGGATGTCATCCGGCATGGTGGCGGAAAACAGGAGGGTCTGGCGACGGGCCGGCAGGCTCTTGATGACCTGCCGGATCGAGGGCAGGAAGCCCATATCGAACATGCGGTCCGCTTCGTCGAGTACCAGGACTTCCACGCCGGTCAGGTTGATCGAGCCTCGCTGAATGTGGTCGAGCAGGCGCCCCGGGCAGGCGACGACGATTTCGGCGCCGTCACGGAGTCCACGAAGCTGCGGCCCCATGCCGACTCCGCCGTAAACGGTCATCGCGCGCAGGCCGGTCTTCTGTCCGAGTTCGGTAAACGACTCGCAAATCTGCTCGGCAAGCTCGCGGGTTGGGGCGATGACGAGCGCGCGGAGTTTTCGGCGCGGTCCGTTCATCAGGCGCTGGAGGATAGGAAGGGCGAACGCGGCTGTTTTGCCGGTGCCGGTTTGCGCAAGGCCCATCACATCTTTGTTCTGCAGGATGGGGGGGATAGTCTGGGTCTGGATCGGGGTCGGCGTGGTGTAGCCGACCGCCTTCACGCCCGCCACGATGTGGGGGTGGAAATCAAACGATTCGAATGTCACTGAGAGTCCTTTAGCTTTGTCCAAGCCAAGTCGCACTCTCAGCCCGTCCGGGAAATGGTAAAGTGCGGGCCGTACCTGAAGCGCTTCCGGAATGGAGCGCGGCTGCGACGGCAGGACCGCTTACATAGGTATTATAACACAAATCGCGAAGTTGCGCACAGCGGCGTCGTGAATCGGTCCGCCTCGTAGTAATGGGGCTTCTATTACCCGAGCTCCCCCGCATCCGTCAGCCCTGCCACCTCACGCATGTACGTCTCGAACGGATCGTGCATGTGGATGGCGCGCTCGCGGCTGAGGTAAACGCCATCCCAATCGATGATGTACTCCGCCGTTCCGCGCGCCTGCAGGGCCCTGATCGCCGCTCCGCGCCCCTTGGCCCGTGTGTTCTGTGGCGGCGTCTCCAACGCGGACGTGACGTCGGAATCGGCGACCACCCGGCGCATCGCGCCTTCCTGCTCAAGACCGTAGTAAAGGCCGCTCTCAGGTTCGATGTTGTGATACTCCATGTCGAGACTGTGCAGAGTGTCGTCGTTCCGATCTGTATGCTGGAGCGTGACATCGACCCCTTCAAATCCAATGGCAAGCACATCTCCAAAGGACGCAGGTGGTTGTGGGTGTGCGGCGTCCCGGTCGGGTGCGTTCTGCAGGATCAGTGGACGAAGGGCCTCTCAGATTCTGAGAGGCCCTTCGGATGTAACAGGTGATCTTGAGTGACGGTGCGGTTAACGACTGCCCGGATCGCCACGGGGATCGTTGTCGGACGACTCGATGTCGGCGCCGGGATCGCCACGGGGATCCTGGTCCGAAGAAAGTATCTCCTGGCCGGCATCGCCGCGAGAATCACGGTCGGACGACTCGACCTCCTGCTGAGGCTCCTCTTCATCCTTCTTGCCCAGCAGGTCCGTCACGGTTTTCAGAATATCTTCCAAAGCCATTGTTCCGCCTCCTACTATTGAGCTGACTGTCCCTGTTCATCCGGGGAAAGCGCTAGAGGTTGGTAATTGTCCTTGAACTTGGTGCGGGAAATCTCGTCCCGATACCGCGTCTGGAACGACTGCGCTTCCTGTTGAGGTACCTGGATGCCGCCTTTTGGCGGCGAAACCCAATGCGCATTGCCCTGGGCGTCCCGGTAATAGATGCCACCCGTGGCTTCCGAACGGTACAACTGGCCTGTTGCACCAGCGGTTTTGGCCGTCTCCGGAGCCTTCTGGCGGTGCTGGTAGACATAGTACAGCGCAGCCGCTCCGACGAGGAGCGCCGTTTTCTGGCCGCGAGTCAATCCCTGCCTTGTAGATGGTCCCGAGCCGGGCGCGTTGCCCGATTGGTTCGATTCGTCTTTCCGCCCGCCGCAGCCTGCCAACATGGGCGAAAGGATGCCAAGCGTGACGACGGTGGCGACCGTCCTTCTCCAACCGTAACCCATCTCCATTTTTCTTTGTCTCCTCGCAGAAACCTAAAGATGTCTTCGGCGGCGTTTCAGGCAGAGTGAATGAAGACTGACGCTATTGTACACGGCGAGGTTGCTTTCTTTCCACTACCCGGAGCGCGCTCAGTCTTCCGGTCGCCCGCTCACTCCTCGCTTAGGCTTTCGACGTCCCGCATATAGGTCTCGAACGGATCGTGCATGTGGATCGCGCGCTCGCGGCTGAGGTAAACGCCATCCCAGTCGATGATGTACTCCGCCGTTCCGCGCGCCTGCAGGGCCCTGATCGCCGCTCCGCGCCCCTTGGCCCGTGTGTTCTGTGGCGGCGTCTCCAACGCGGCCGTGACGTCGGAATCGGCGACCAC
Organism: Armatimonadota bacterium; assembly: GCA_036504095.1. Classification (NCBI taxonomy): domain Bacteria; kingdom Bacillati; phylum Armatimonadota; species Armatimonadota bacterium. The sequence continues at coordinate 222,604 of DASXVS010000071.1, forward strand.
CCGGCGCATCGCGCCTTCCTGCTCCAAACCGTAGTAAAGGCCGCTCTCCGGGTCGATGTTGTGATACTCCATGTCGAGACTGTGCAGAGTGTCGTCGTTCCATCCGATGTGCTGGTCCGCCATATATGCTTCCAACATCGATCGCTTGGCCACCCAGTCCAACCGGTCGGCCAGAATCATGGGGTCCCGCTCCAGCGCGTCCAGGGTTTCCTCCCATTCGCGCAAGACCCAATCTGTTTGCTCGTCCCGCCCGCTGAAGTACGTTCGCGCTGCCTCCAGGTAGAGCCGCTGAAGGTCCACCGCGCCGATCGAGCCGCCTTCGCTGCGCTCTACCGGCCATTTCCACGTCTGGTCCCGGCTGACAGATTTTAGCGTTCCGAGCGCATCCGGTATTCTGACCTCCGGCGGCACGGCGCCCATTTCCACCAGGTCCAGAACCAGCCAGGTCGTCCCTACCTTCAACGCCAGCGCGTATTCGCTCATATTCGCCTCTCCGTAGAGCAGGTGGAGGCGCTGATGATCGCTGAAATCGTAGAATGACTCGCGTTTGGGATTGATGATCGCCCTGTTGAAGCGGACGCGGCTGGAAACGGCGCGCAGGATGTGATCCGCGCGCTGGCTCAACTGATACGGAACGGAGTCGTCGAGCTCAACGCCGTAGATGTTGTCCACCCAGACGTAATCGACCTCGTATTCGCCGACGCTCATCACGTTCTTGTTGCTGCGCTGCCTCGTCAGCCGATGACCGCCCACGCGCCCAACACCGGCGAAGATCTGACGGGTGACGAGAAACGGAAGGAGATCGTTCAGGCCCTCGCGGAAGAAACGATCCTCCCCGGTAACGAGGTAGTTCTCGTGGCAGCCGAACGTGTGGCCGCCGAAGTGGTCGATGCTGTTGTTGTGAAAAGAGACGACCCCCTGCCAGCCCAACGCGTTGACAACGCTCTGGAGCAATGCCCGGCCGGCTCGGTCGTGGGCCACGAGGTCGAAGAGGTTCCGGCATTCCGGCGTGGCGTATTCCTCATGGCTCCCGACTTCATCAACGTAAAGCCGCGCGCCATTGGCGAGGAAACCGCCGCTGCGGGCGGGCTCGAAGGCGTAATTGCGGGCGTGGACGTCGATCAGCCCCAGCCCCATTTCGTAGAAGGCGTGGTCTTTGACGGCCTCGACGACCATCTCCGGCCGCCCGATAGAGCGGTCGTGCACCAGGCAGCCGAATTCCGTCTCTATCCCCACAATCCGGTCTGCCATATCTACCTCCGAGAGCATTCAGCATCCAGTTCGGAACTCGAATGCCGGACGCCGCCACTCAACTCAGTTTTACGGCGGTCCCGTAGGCGAGGACCTCCGTCGCGCCGGTGGTGTATTCGGTGGCGTCGTATCTCATCGCGATAATGCCGTCGGCGCCCATCGCCTGTGCATGCTGGACCATCAGGTCAAACGCGTGCTGCCTGGCTTCCTCGCAGACCTGTGTGTAGACTTCGATGTTCCCGCCGAAGATCTGGTTGATGCTGCCGACAAAGCCCTGCGCCACGTTTTGTGATCGCACCACGATTCCGCGAACGACTCCAATGTAACTCGAAATCGTGTGTCCCGCTACGTCGTTTCCAGTCGTTACAATCACGTTTTTCTCCTTTGGAAGTCGCCTGCATCCCAGTTCCAGGCGCTCTGTTCCTGTTAGCCTGGGTCCCACCCCCAACCCCTATCAGCGCTCATTTACAGTGCTGTGATGTGATACCCGCAGTCCACGTGGAATGTTTCGCCCGTAACCGCGGACGCCAGGTCACTGGCCAGGAAAACGCTCGCATTGGCGACCTCCTGCTGCGTCACGTTTCGGCGAAGCGGTGAGCGTTCTTCCACGGCGTGTAGCATAATGTCGAAATCGGAAATCCCGCGCGCGGCCATCGTCTTGATGGGTCCCGCGCTGAGCGCGTTCACCCGAATGTTTTTCGGGCCGAGATCCGCCGCGAGGTAGCGAACGCTCGCTTGCAGGGCTGCCTTGGCCACGCCCATCACGTTATAATTCGGGACGACGCGTTCCCCGCCAAGGTAAGTGAGCGTCTGGATGCTGCCGCCATCCGTCATGAGTGCTGCCGCATGCTTGGCCGTTTCGACGAGAGAGTATACGCTCACATCCATCGCTAGCAGGAATCCATCGCGGGAAGTATCCAGAAACGTTCCGGTCAGGTCCTCGCGCTTTGCGTAAGCGATGGCGTGAACCATCGCGTCCAGCCTGCCGTATTCCGATCGGATCTGCGCGAACACCGCCTCCACCTGGGCGGAATCAGTAACGTCGCAATTCATAACCAGCGCACCGCCGAGAGACTCGGCGAGTTCATTCACCGGCTTCTCTTCGCGATCTCCCTGGTACGTCAGCGCCAGTTTCGCCCCCTGCGCGGAATAGGCCTGCGCAATGGCCCACGCGATGCTCCATTTGTTCCTGGCGCCCATCACAAGCGCCGTTTTGCCCGCCAAAAGTCCTGACATAAACTCCTCGTTCTTCCCCACGCCTTTCCGCTGTCTTCCCGGGCAAAGCAAAGGATCTCGACGTCACGTTGAGATCCTTCCTCAAACTCAGAATGACTCCGCTCATCGCGATTACAGTGGTGTGGAGACTTCTACATCTCTGCGCTCAGTGTGATGGATAACGGGCTAACGTTTCAACTCGTCCGGGGCCAGCAGGCGGAACTTACCCTCCATCGGGAGGGTGCGATCGAGTACGCCGGCCTCCAGTGTCATGGTGGACAACTGCTCTTTCGTGTACGCCTCTACGTCGGGCTGGGTCGCAGTTTCCTCCGCGTCAGCGTCCGCGGGCCGATCCGGCTGGCCTGCCTGCATGTGGCCAACCGCCCAGGTCTCCGTCGCCACGTCGATCGCCTCAACCAGAGACAGCCCCGGCCCCGCCCGACGCAGTCGTTCCAACATCGCTTCCTCTGCCGCCGCTGTGCCGGCCGCGACTGCGAAATCCTCAAAGAAGGCGAAATCGCCGTCGAAATTCAGCGTCGCAAACCGATCGTTCTCCGGCGAGATTCCCATTTCCGCGAAAACCCCGCGGAAGGCCAGGGGCGCGTTCCACGAATCGCCGAACGCTTTTTTCAGGCCGGGGCTCAACGCGAAGCCCACAATGCGATTCACGGTCACATCGTCCGGGCTGCGCCCGAATCCTTCCTGGTGCGAGAAATCCAGCGCGGCGATGCGGATGGCCTCTATATCCGCCTGGTTGCCCAGCGCGGACATCATCAGCCGGTCGTATATCTCAAAGACCTTTCGCTGGGTCCGCCGGGCGCTCAGCAGCAACAGGCCGTCGCGATACCGCAGGCCCACAACCGGGCTGCCCGCCCGGAGCCTTTCCTCCACGAACTCGCTTCGCTGCTGAACCGCCTCGTTAAAATCGTAAGGTGTAACCATCGCTCTCCGATCTATCCATTAACGCACAGTTGAAGGGGAGCCCTTACGCCCCGGTTTGGGCTTCCGAAATCCCGCCAAGCGCCGCCGTGATTTCCTCGTCGCTGATAGCCACCACCCCGGCGCGTTCGACGACCTTCGCGATGGGCAGAATCTTGGAATAGCCGCCCGTGGCGCTGTCCAGGTCCGCTGCTATGTCCAGGAGAGTGAGGCATTCCTTCAGCGCCTGTTCCCGGCTCATTTCGTGAAACGGCCCCTTGGTCCGCACGATGTAGTCGAAGGCGCCGCGGATGGGACCGCTGCCGCTGCCTGCGGCGCCGAACTCCCGCGTTTCGAATCGGGCGCCCATACCGTCGTAGAAGTAGATCCGCCCTTCATCATTCGTGGCGTCCCACGCGCTCAGCACCGGCAGAAACGCGCCGATGCCCTGCATGGCATTCGGCAGATTCTGGGCGATCATCCGTCCCAATTCGCTCAGTTTTCCGTCCAGGCTCATCTCCTGCAGTTGCGTGCGCGCGAAGTACTTGAAGGAGTGCTGGAGGTACCGGATGATATTCGTGGCGGTGGCGTAGGATCCGCTGATCGCGATGAGGGTGTGCGTGTCCAGGGGCACGATCTTCTCCGCGCGGTCGTACAGAATCGCCGTGCCGCCTGTGGCGCGGCGGTCCCCGACGTTCAGGACGCCATCCTTGTACTTCACCGCGATGACGGTGGTTCCGTGGATCTCCGTCACATCGCCGGGTCCGGATATAGCCCCCGGCCTCGCGATCGGGTGGCCGGTTCTCTCCAGCACCGCCAGAAAATCCCCTGCCCTGCCGGCGCCGTCAAATGGTTGCTGCTGTCGCTCTTCGATCTGGTTCCGCATAAGCACCTTCCGCCTTCGTCGTACCGCTACTCTCCGCTCCGCTGCCGGTATCGTTTCGCCTGGTCGGGGTCCACGCGTTTCATGCGTTCCATGAGGCGGCGTGTGTCCGGACGTTTCACATCCGGACGGCCCGGTCCTCCACCGCCATCTCCCAGCTTCCGGGCGGGCTCCGGACCAGGAAGCACGCGTCGCTCCTCAAATTGCACTGCCATCTCAGACCTCCCAGGCGCCTGCCTCATAGCAGACCGAATCAAGAAATCGCCATCCTGATGGATGCGCCGAGTTTCCATGTAACAAAGGGTGTTTCGGACTCTCGCTCAGGAAGCCAGCGCAGCCACTGCCTCTTCTTCCGTCGCCGCCCCCAGAACGGCCTCGGCGCAGCGGGCGCTTGTCCGCGGTCCGGACACCCCCAACTCTACGACTACCCGTTCCGCTCCCAGGTTCAGTACCACTCCACCCCACGAGACGCTCTCGATGCTCTCCGCGAACCGCTGCACAAAGGCTCCACGTACCGCCGCGCGGGTATCCGCGGGCGGTTCGAGCATAGCGCGTGACACTCGGCCATCATCAATTAAACGCGTCACGTGGCCATCCTGTTCCAACCCCTGGTACAATCCGTTTTCCGGATCCACATCGCTGTAGGCAAGATCCAGGCTGCGCATCAGCGGGTCGTCCCAATCCAGGCCTTCCGATTCCCGAAACTCCTCCAGGAGGCGAAGCTTGGCAACCCAGTCCAGGCGGTCCGCCAGACCCATAGGGTCGCGCTCCAGTTCGTCGAGCGTGCGCAGCCATTCACGCCCCACCCAGCAAAGGTCGTCCGGCAGTTCGGTGAGCGCCTTGAGCGCCTCCTCGCAGTAGACCCTCTGGATATTGACCGCGCTCATCGTGCGCTTTCCATCCAGTTCGACGAGCCACTTGTGCGAGGGGTCTCTGGAAACATCGCGGATGGCCTTCACCGGGTCCCGGAGAGTTATCGCCGGGCGCCACCCCGTCTCCAGCAGACGCAGGACCAGCGCCATGCTGCCCACCTTCAGCGCTGTGGAGGTTTCGCACATATTAGCGTCACCAACGATAACGTGCAACCGCCTGTACCTGGCGGCGTCCGCGTGCGGTTCATCCCGCGTGTTGACGATGGGCCGTTTCGCCAACGTATCGACGCTGGCCTCCTCGGTGACAAAATCCGCCCGCTGGCTCAACTGGTACACGCAATCGCTGCGCGACGCGGGTTCCAGCCCGACTTTGCCCGCGCCGGCGAATATCTGTCGCGTAACCAGAAACGGTATCAGCGCGCGTTCCATCTCCAGATACGGGACGGAACGCGAGAGAAGATAGCTTTCGTGGCACCCGTAGGATGCGCCGTGAAAATCGGTGTTGTTCTTGTAGATCGTTACCGGTTCGCCGGTCTCCGCGTGGGTCTGTGCGCACTCCCACACGATGCGTTCCCCTGCCCTATCGTGCGCGACGAGGTCGAAGAGATTACGGCATTCCGGGGTCGCATACTCGGGGTGCCCGTGGTCGTTGTAGAATCGGGCGCCGTTAGCCAGCACGCGGTCCGATCGCTCGTCACTCTGGTTCCTGAAATGCGCGCTGCTCTTGTCGAACTGAGCGTCCGTCGCGTCGCGCGTCAGATGGCTGACATCGAATCCGCGCATATCCCGCCGCGGATTCTCCGCGCCGTAGTTCCACGGTGAAGCGTACCGCCCTTTGTACGCGCGAACAACTCCCCGCGCTTCCGCCAGCATATCGGAAGCGCCCTTACCGTCAACGTGAATACCGTACTCGGTTTCGATGCCGTACATAGTGAGAGCATCCAGCATTCGGCATCCAGCATTCAGTCCCCGGTCCGGCGTCTGGCCTGGATGCTGAATCCTGGATGCCGGATGCTTCAGCCGTATATCTCCGGTCGTCTGTCCCCGAACAGATCCATTTCGAATTCGCCGGGGCGGATGATTACCCGCTTGTCCCGCGAACGCGATACGTCCACGTCGGCGTAGAGAATAGTCTCGCTTGAACCGTCCGCCTCGGCGACCTTCGCGCCGCCGGGATCGCAGATCTGGCTCCGGCCGATGAACGTGAAGCCTCTCTCCGTCCCTACCCGGTTGCACGCGACCAGCCAGGCCCGGTTTTCATATGCCCGCGTTCGCGCCACGAAATCCGGCGAAGACTCTGCCCCTTCCGGCCAGTTGGTCGGCACGCAGATGATGTCTGCGCCCTTCAGGCCCAGCGTGCGTGCCGCCTCCGGGAAGCGTAGGTCGTAGCAGATGATCGTGCCCACTCTCCCGACCGGTGTGTCCACGACCTCCAGGCAGCCGCCCTTTGCGGTATGCTTGTCGATACCGAGGAACGGCAGGTGCGTCTTCCTGTAAACGGAAGGCTCGGCGGCGTCCGGCGTTACGGTAAGGGCCGCGTTGTACAGTGCGTCACCGTCGGGCAGCAGTGTGCCGACAACGGCCGTCACGTCGTACGCACGGCACGCGTCAACAAGGTCCGGGATGACTGCTTGCGCTTCGTAAGCGGCCGGCATCGCCTCGTCCTTCGACGTAAAGCAATACCCCGTCAGCGCGCACTCCGGGAACACGATGAGCCGTGCCCCCCGCGACGCTGCCTTGTGCAGGAAACTACGGACGCGGTCCAGATTGCAGTCCACGTCCGAGAATGCCACGTCCATCTGAACCGCCGCAACCTTTGTCGTTTCAGCCATCGAAGCCCCCCAGTATCGAGTATTGAGAATTGAGGGATCGCTCCGTCCGGTCTCAATTCCCGAGTCTCAAGTCTCAGTTCTCGCCTCTCAGATCACGTTCCGGCGCCCTCGCCCGCCGCCGCCATCCGTCCGGATCGGACGCACGTTCACCACGTTCTCCGGCTCGTAATCCAGGAGCTTCAACCAGTCCTCCTGGGTGTCGCTCTTCGGGAAGATCTCGTTCTCCTTGAACTCCGTCTTCACCGCGCGCTCCAGGTCCTCCTGCGTCAGGCCGGTGTCCGGGTTGCCGCTCTCGATGGCCCGCTTGATGGCGTAGTCCTTAGCCCGCTCCACAACGCTCATCAGGAGCGCCCCGCTGAGCAGGTCGCGCCAGTAGAGGGTTTCCGAGCTCCCGTTGCGGAAAAATACCTCCAGGAACCGCGTCTCATCCTCCCGCCGGAAGATATACGCCAGCGTGCCGTCCACCAGCGCCTTGCGCGCCTTCTCCTTGTCGCAATCGTTCGCCTCAAGCGCGCTGATGTCCAGCGGGATGGTCGGGTGCAGGTAAATGCCCAGGATGTCCTTGGCGGCGCGCTTGTCCGGCCGGTTGATCTTCACCTTCCGGTCGATGCGTTCCGGCCGCAGGATGGCGGGGTCGATGTAGTCCGGCCGGTTGCTCGTCAGCAGAACCACCACGTTTTCCAGCTTTACCAGGCCGTCCATCTCCGCGGAAAACTGCGGCACAACCGTATTCGAGATGTTCAGATACCGCCCGCTCGACCGCGTGCGCAGAATACTCTCCGCCTCGTCGATGAAGATGAACACCAGGTGTCCGGTCGATGCCTTTTCGCGGGCAGTGCTGAAGATCTCGCGGACCATCCGCTCGGTCTCGCCCAGCCACATGTTCAGAATCTTTGGGCCGTTGATGTACATGAAGTACTCTTTCATGTTCTTGCCCGTCTGCTTGTTGTACTCCCGTGTCAGGTTGTACGCGGTGGCCTTGCCGATGAGCGTCTTGCCGCACCCCGGAGGTCCGAATAGCAGGATGCCCTTCAGAGGCTTCTTTTCAAAACGTTCGTAAATCTCCGGGTGCAGCAGCGGACCCTCGATGGTATCGCGGATCAGACGGATCGCCTCGTCTTGGCCGCCGATGGCGATCCACGGGATTTCCGGCACCGTCTCCAGGAAATAGTCCTGCGATTCGGTCTGCTCGAAGTGCTCCAGCGCCACCCGCATGGATGGCTCCAGCCGGACTTCGTCACCCTTCTTCAGCCCAACGTCCGTGAGCGTCGCGCCGCGCTGAACGATGCGGCCCGACTGGCCCTGGGGGTCTGTTGCCACGCGAAGGCGGTCACCTTCCAGCACGTCGGAGACTTTCACGATCGGTCCGGCGGTATGCGGCCCCATGTCGCCCACGACCGCGTAGGCCTCGTTTACCCGTACGCGTGTACCCACGCGAAGGTGAGGGTCCTGCATTTTGGGATCGACCTTGGACACGAATTCCGTGTCTCCGACACTGATCAAAACGTTTCCCTCATCATCGGCCACACCCAGATAGGTTCCCAGGCGGTTCGCCGGCTGCGTCAGCTTCTCATACGCTTCCTCATACTCCGAGAGCACGCCCTGAGCCTCGTCCAACTGCTTTTCGTCAACTTCCACCTGGTGCCGCAGCATCAGCAATTGGCGCAGCATGCGCGGGTCTTCCATCGCAGAGGGTGACGACAGAATCTCGTCCATGAGCGCGCTTGCCCGCAATTGAGTCTCCGGAATCTCGAAATCATCGTCCATCTCAAACTTGTCACGCTTCGCCATCATCCCCCGCCTTTCCGCACGCCCGAACTCGACCACAAAGACACGCCTGTAATACCCGCCCGCGTCGCGGTAGTGTCGGCGTCCGCGCCGACAACGGGCGCGCAGCGTCCGCCTGCGTTGGCCGGCCCGTTGGGTCGGCTGTCGGCGAGGACGCCGACACTACCGGTCAAACCTACATTAGTGGTGCATAAACACCGCATCTCACTTCCAACTTCCCACTTCCCACATCCCACTTCCCACATCCAAAAGCGGGACCCCTCTTGAAGAGAGGCCCCGCTTAGGATGACACCCGCGCCGGAATACGGGTTCCGAAACCGTTAGTGCCGGTTCTTGCGCGCGTACCAGCGGTTCTTTTCATCCCAGCCCGGGAATCCGGACGAGAACTCGGAACGCTTCTCCGGCTTCATCGATGAAACGTGCCCGTCGCACCACAGATACTCGTTCATGCCGTTGTGCCAGCCCTCGGACCAGGCTTTCTCATCGTCGCTCGCCGGGTTGTCGTAATAGCCCATGACCTGGTTGATGGAACCGGCGCGCCCAACGTAACCGGTGGCGCGGTTGTAGATTCCCTCGTAGAGAAGAACCGTGCCGGCGGAGGTCTTGAGCTGCGTGATGACTATACCGCCGTCGATGTTGTTACACGCGGGGTATTCCACGTCCGGTGTGCTTCGCAAGTACGAGTTCATGCCGTAACTGCGAGGCGCGAAGCCGTTCGCGGCGTTGGCCTGCTTTGTCGAAAGCCCCTTCGCTTCGTAACCGGGGCAGGTCCAGATACCCGCCGCTGATTTCTGAGCCCTGGCGCCCCGCGAAACGTAGGCGTTCAACGTGGCTCCGTTGTTCTGATCCCAAACATCGTTCCAACTGGCCTGACCGCCTGGGCTGGGCAAGCGCTGCTCGTAATCGTCGGCGTACATCATGAACGCCGTGCCGAACTGCTTCAGGTTCGATGCGCACGTTGTCGCCTGTGCCCTTTGCCGGGCCTTCGCGAATACCGGGAAGAGGATCGCGGCCAGAATCGCAATGATGGCAATCACAACCAGCAACTCAATCAGCGTGAAGCCCGCCGAGTGGTGTTTCTTCAAGTCAGTGTTCTCCTTATCAACTCAAGCAACGGGGAGACGGTGCTCCCGCTCCTCAAGTCCAACCCCCGGACTACGGCCCTCGCCGCAAGCCCGCGTGGTTCCGGAAATGTCCATCGGTCCCCCGTGATTATACCGAAATCCTTCGCTCTCCCGCAAGCATGCTAGCGAAGCGATCAACCGTCGGGAGCCGGGAGCCGGTGGACCGAACTGGGACGCCATATGCGAACCCTCCTCCGGTCTTCCGGCTCCCGATTCCCGTCTGGTTATTGCAGCGTGTCGAGGTGATTGACCGTCCGGATGATTCGCATCACGTCCAGCAGGTCGATTTTGCCGTCGGGCGTCGTAGTCGTCGGGAACACGTCGCCGTTCACAATGCTCACGGTTGGGTCGTTGCCCGGCACGAGGCCGGCGTAGACCTTCAGCGCGAGGACGGCGTCCGCTTCGGTCACCGCACCGCTCTTGTCAATATCGCCGTACAGAACGGTCTGCCCAATGGTGAACGCTGTGCTGTTGGCCGGTGTCAACAGGCTTGCGCCCTTGCCGGTGCTCGTCGCGGTCAGCACGTAGCCGGTGCCGGCCAGGTCTATCGAGAGCCCGCTGAACGTGGCCACGCCATTGACTGCGTTTACGCTGGCGGCGCCGCTCAGAACGGCGCCGGCCGTGCCGGTCCCGCTCTTGATGACCAGGTTGACCGGGCCGGTGAAGGCGCTAGCCGTCGCGCCGGCGGATGTCTGAACGGTTACGGCCAGAGGCGTCGCGAATGTGACGCCCGGCGGGGTTCCCACCGGTTGTGCCGTGAATGCCAGCTTCACGGGGATGGCCGCCGGAGCCGTGCCGGCCTCAACGAGGTCGCTCTGCATCCGAACCTTTAGCTGCCACGCATCGGCGGAGGCGGTCTTGTAGTAGTCGGAGATTCCCGTAACGCTGTACGTATGGCCGGCCACCGGGTAGGTGGTGAGCTTGGCGTTGGTATGGACGAACAACTGGCCTACCGATGTTCCGTCGCTTACCGTAAAGGACGCAGTGCCGGACGTTGCGGTGCCGGAGATGACGTAGAGGCCGGTGTTCACAACCAACTGGCCTACCTTGGAAGGCCAACCGGCGGTGGTCACCGTCGCGGGCGTCAACGGCGTTCCGTTTCCGGTGGAAGCCGCGGAGGCCCCAGTGTAGGACCAGTCCACCTCGACGCTGCCGCTGAACGTCACTTTGAAGCCCGTCGCATCGATCGGGTCGCCGATGTTGGCTGCCAGCGGAGCCAAGTTATTGAACAGGTAGAGGCCGCCCGACGAATCCTGGATGTAGGACTGGCCGGCGCCGGTTGTCCCGACCGCCGTGGCCACGCCGGTGATGATATGTACCTGCGTGTAGTCCGCCACCGCGCGGGCCTGGGCGATATTGGTCACCTCAACCACGGGCGTTACGACCGTGAGGCTGATCACGGCATTGCCAACCTTCGTGCCGTTGGTGGCGGTAACGTTCAGTTTGGCCGGTCCAAGGGGCGCGCTTCCCGAGACCAGGAGGTCATAGGTGAAGTTTCCGGTCCCGTCGTTGGTCAGAGGCTGAGTGGCGGAACCGCCGAGCGGCGTCAGGTCCACGGTCACGGTCGGACCGACAGGCACGCTGGTGGTTACACCCAGTGTGGTGATGGACCCGCGCGCTACCACGGGCGGAGTCGCTGATGTCGCGGAGATAAGGCCAACGCCCGTGCGGATGAAGTCATTCGCATCGCGCGGGCGGAAGTTGATCGAGGGCGTGAAGTCCGTGATCGCCGCGGGGCCGGTCACCGAATAGATGTCCCCGACCTTGATGCCATCAAACGTTACGACGCTGGTTGTCCCTGTTCCCACTACGGTGGCAGGGATCGGATTCGCGGGAACGCCAGGATATGGAATTGCCGCGCCCGCGGTTGCGTTGCGGTGCAGATAGACGGTCGCCTGCTTACCGCTCGCGTCGGCGACGGTAATCAACGCGCTGTTGCCTCCCCCGCTGATTTTGGCCGGGGCTCCCGTTGTAGAGATGGATACAACCGTCAACTCATCGACCTTCACCAGGTCGCTGCTCAGCGATGGCGTTGCCAACAGGTCGGCCAGCGTAACGGTTTTGACCGCGGGAAGGGCCACGCCGGAGGCGTTGATAGTGAGCCCGGACATCGTGGTGATCTCGTTTTCGGCGTGATAGACGTCCATCGTTCCCATGAACGTAATGTCCTGGCCAAGCTGGAGACCGGTGGCATCGATGGAAGTGCCATCGATCGTCAATCCGTCGAACAGCGTGGCCGCCCGGGCGCCGGGGGTTCCGTCGGGGTCCTGAATGTAGGCGTTTCCGTTGCTGATCGCGGTGACGATGCCGCGTACCTTCGCTACGGTCAGCCGCGGGAGCGCTACCGCGGCGCCGACGGTGATCGGGGCGTTCGGGTCGATAACTGTGAATGTGGTGGTCCCGGCGCCGGTCTTGGCGGGGCTACCGCTGTCCGTGGCGGTTACCACGATGGAAGCCTGGCCGAACGGAGCGGCGGCCGGAACGGTGAAGGTGCCGGCGTATGAATTGCCGGTGGTATTGGTGAGCGTGGCGGTCGTTCCGCCGATCGGTGTCAGGTCGGCGGTTACGGTTGCCACGGCGCCATTAGTGCCGGCGACCGCGGTCGCGGTGATGGCGATTCCCGTGGCGCCCGGGACGCCACTCGCGGGATTGATGACGACGTCCGAAACCGTCGGGCCGGTAAGGACGACGCCGCATATAACGAGCGGGCTGCTGCTGTTCCGCGGCGCGGGCGGTCCGGTAATGAAATCGGCGCTGTTGTTGTCTGTATCCTGGCACCCGTCTGATTTGCGCAAAGCAGCGGTCGTATTGCTCAGCACCGGGGCTGCTGCGGTTTCGGAGCAGGTGGCCGAGCCGACCCCCAACATGTCAACGATGCTGCTTCCAGTAGGACAAGCCACGGCCCCCAGGGGGTTGGCGTCGCTCACGAGAGCGATCTTGAAGTTGCTGCCGCTCATCGCGATGGCGCCAGTGGCATCCGGCGTTGGCAGGTTTGTCGTACCGCCCGCGCCGGCAGCCTCCTGAACTAGGTAGTAGCCCCCGCCGGGTATGGTCCCAGACAGCAGGGTTGCGTTCGTCGACGGATTCGTTCCGGAGTAGACCAACGCTGCTGGGAAATTCCCCGTTGCAGAAGAGTACTGGATCGTCCACCCCGTAACATCTACCGAAGCGGTGCCGACGTTATGCAACTCGATGAAGTCGTTCTTCAGCGTTGCGCCGCTGTTTCCGCCGCCGCCGTATGCCTGGCTGATCACAATCGTGGTGCTCACGGCGTTTGCCGGCCGCAGCCCCATCAAGGAAATGGCGGTTGCAGCGAAGGCCCATACTGCGGCCCGCCTCAACCATCTCTCGGAAATCATAGCTGATGTCTCCCGTGGGTCGTTGGCCCGGACGGGCCATGTTGGGGCCCCAGGACGGCCCGAAAAGTCGCTCTCGCGGCACGAGACGCCGCCGGTTGACCTGCCACCGGTCGGTCCGATCGCCGCGACCATGCTAGTCTATCGCTCCCCGGTGAAGCTAAGGAGAACGGCGCCTTAAGGTTGCCCCATTTTGCCCTTAGGCTGGCGTGCCGGGAGCGCGGAGGACCGCGTCCGGGGAGCGTCCACTTCACCTCAATTCGGCGTTGCAGCGCGAATCATTGTGGGAGCGGAGCGCGGCGCCATCCTGAAGCCAGGTCCGAAGTCCAAATGCGGCACAAAATACACAATATCTGGGGGCAAGTTCGCCCACAGACACTATATCTTGTGCAACGTGGTGTGTCAACTTTTCCTGTGCCCCGCCGATTCGTCACCCGGACCCACGCCTGCTTTCTCCCGCGCATTGACGTTTGCGCCGCTATACCTGAACCGCTCGCCGTGACGCGGAGTCCTAATCCATGAACGACCCGTGCACTGGGCGATGACACAGTCTTGGCGCTCAGTGGAAAGGACAGGAGAATGAAAACCTTAACAGTGCTGCTTGGCGCCGCGGTCGCACTCTCAATTCCGGCATCCGCCCGGCCGAGCCGGGACCTCGGGCCACTGGGCAATATCACATGGACCGCCGAGACCGTGCGTATTGTGCTTACGCGCCTCGATCTTGGGCGCTCTCAGCGCGACAAAGTCTACGAAGTTATTGGCAGTGCCAGGAACGAGGCCAGGGATATCGAACGCAACCGGCATCTCAATCTGTTCGAGCGGCAGGAGCGCCTGGCCGACGTTAGCACCGAACTTCGAGGCCGCGTAATCCACGTGCTGACCGGTGACCAAAAAGACCGCCTCCGCGAAATTCTCGGCGGCGATCGCAACCGAGGACCGCGTTACCGCCCCAACGGTAATCGCCGCGACAACAACAGCGGCTACGACGACCGGGATTACTCACCGTTCGGACGCGCCCCGAACGACCGCCAGGATCGGAACGATTGGCCCTGGCAGTAACCCGTGAAGACAGCGCCGGGTGACAGGCTTATAAGGCCTGCCACCCGGCCTCCGCGTGTGATACAATAGATCGGGGCCGCCTGGTTGCGGCCAAAGGATCACACCATGTTGTCACCGCGCGGAAGGACGGCGCCCTGCCGTGGTTTCACACTGATTGAACTGCTCGTGGTCATAGCGATCATCGCGATCCTGGCCGCGATCCTCTTCCCGGTTTTCGCCAAAGCCCGCGAACGCGCCAAACAGACGGAATGCCTCAACAACCTGAAGCAGTTCGGGGTTGCGTTTCGCACCTATGCCGACGACTCAGACGGCTATATGCCTCATGACTGGCGCGGCGTTCCGGAGCCGGGTTCCCGCCTTTCCCGCGCAGGCAGCACGGACGGAGGGCCGATATGGCCTTACGTCAACTCCACCGGCATCTATTACTGCCCCAGCGACCCCCGCCCCGGCCGCGACCAGAAGTACAGCTACGGCTACGACTGGAACCTGTTCTCATGGTCGGGCCAGAAGCCGTACAAACTCGACAGGGTCCCGGGTACGCCGATCATTGGCGACCCGAAATGGGGAACGGTCAAGGGGATCTACGTACTGGACGAATGGGCCGGACACGGCCAGGACCGTAACCATAACGGGGTTGACGACGATTACGAGCGCCACGGGAAGGGCTGCAACGTCCTTCTTTCGGACGGCCACGTGAAGTTCATCAAAGGTTACAACTACGCCACCGGCGCTGGAACGCACTAGAGCCCGGACGGCAATGGGGCCGCGCGAGTTCGTCGCGCAGCCCCATTCTTCAGCCTTGAGAATTGAGACTTGAGGACCATTCGCCGCCGCCTCAATCCTCGAATCTCAACCCTCAATTCTCACGGCTCAATTCTCAACCCTCACCACTCCCCTAGCCCACCGATTCGAGGATCGATTGTATCGCCGCCAACCGGCTCGGCGACTTGGAGCGCTCCGCAATCGAACGGGTCAGGTCGCCCAGAGTCGGGCGGTCCTCCTCGACGAACACTCCGCAGTGGAAAAGCTCCTCGGTCATGGCCAACTGGATGGCCGAGAATCGGTCAGTGGAGTCGTAGCCCTCGGGCATCGGTCCGACCAGCGTCTTCCAGTCCTGATAGGTGTCGTAGAAGGTGACGCAGGGGCTCATTGCCTGCACGAAGCTGAATCCCTTGTGGGTCAGCGCCTTCACGTAGAGCTCGCTGAGATCGTTCGGCTTGCCGGAGAACCCGCGCGCCGCAAACGAAACGCCGTACGTCAGCACCATGCCCATGATGTTCAGCGGAGTGTCCATGATGCCCCATGGCGCCATTTTGGGCATGCTGGACGAGTTCTGTACAGCCTTCATTCCGGCGGGCGTGGTCGGACTGGGCTGGCCCTTTGTGAGTCCGTAGACCTCGTTGTCCATGACGATGTAGGTGATGTCCACGTTGCGGCGTACGGCATGTGGGACATGGCCGCCGCCAATGGCAAATCCGTCACCGTCGCCGCCCACGGCGATCACCGTGAGTTCCGGGTTCGCAACCTTAACTCCCAGCGCCGTCGGAAGCGCGCGGCCGTGGACCACGTGCATCCCGTACGTGCTCACAAACTCCGGAAGCCGCCCGCTGCAACCGATGCCGCTGACGACTACCACGTCCTTCGGATCCAGGTTCAACGTTACGAACGCCTTGTACAGCGCGTTCAACACGGCGAAATCGCCGCATCCCGGGCACCAGGTCGGCTTGACCTCGCTCCGATAGTCCTTCACCGCCCGCTTTATTTCCAAAACTTCCGTCATATCAACCTCCAGGGCTTTTAAGCCGTCACGATTCGGAATGCAGCATCGTGGCCGAGACCTGCATGCTGGATGCTTTGTACTGGACGCTGACTTCTTCGACGAAGTCGGCGATTTCGTGCGCGCCAAACGGCAGGCCTGTCACCTTGTTATATCGCACGATCGGGACATTAGAGGTGCCGTAAAGGCGTGAACGCACCAACTGCGCATACTGGCCGCTGCCGTTCAACTCCGGCAGAACAATGGCGCGACAGCCTGTTATGAACTTCCGTATCTCCGCTTCGCGCATCGGCCACAACATCCTCACGAAGAGCATCTTCGCGGAAACACCACGCTCCTGCAGTATCTCCAGGGCCTCCCTGGCAGGGCCGGCCGTGCTTCCCCAGCACAGAATTCCGATATCAGCCTTCTGGTCGCCGAGTTCCTCGGTCCAGCCCGGCTCCTGAGCCGCGGACTCGATCTTGCGCGCCCGCTTGTCGCTCATGATGGTGTGCCCTGCCGGGGTCTGGTCGATGTGGGCGTGCTCATTGTGTTCGAGGCCCGTTGCTACATACGGCAGATTGTCGCGGCCCGGAATCGCCATCGGAGAGATGTGGTCGGGCGACAGCTCATAGCGCTTGTAGTCCGGCGCTTCGTCTGTTTCGATCATGGCGGGGCGGCGGCGGGACACGATCTGAAGTTTGGTCGCATCCGGCGTCCGGAACGTCTGGGTGCGTGTTGAAAGCGTCTGGTCGGTGAGGTAAATGACCGGCGTCTGGTACTTCTCGGCGAGGTTGAGCGCATCTACCGCCGTATAGAAGCATGATTCCACGTCCTTCGGGCCGACGACGATCCGGGGCGCGTCGCCGTGAGCCGCGAGGATGGCGAGGTTGATATCGCCCTGCTCGGTCTTGGTCGGCATGCCGGTGCTTGGACCGGCGCGCATGGCGTCAAACACTACCAGTGGCAACTCTTCCATCACTGCCAGGCCAAGGCCCTCGACCATCAACGATACGCCGGGGCCGGATGAGGACGTGGCCACTTTCGCGCCCGCAAAACTCGCGCCGCAGCACGCCGTGATCGCCGCGATCTCATCCTCCGTCTGTACCACAGTGCCGCCAACCATTGGGAGGCGTTTCGCCAGCCACTCCATGATGTCCGTGGCCGGTGTGATGGGATAGCCGAAGAAACACTCAAGGCCGCCCGCCAGTGCGCCGAACGCCGCTGCGTCGTTGCCGCTCATGATGATGCGATCCTCGGTCTTTTCGATGACCGGGAGCCGCATCTCCTCGTGCTCCGTGATGTGCTGACGAACGTATTCGTAGCCCAACGCCAGGCCCTTCAGGTTCGAATCCAGGACCTCGGCGCGGCGCTTACCCCATTTCAGGCGAACAAGCTCTTCCATGTTCGACATAGGCATTCCGGCAAACGCCGCCATCACGCCGACCGCCACCACGTTCTTCGCGCGGGCCGAACCGACCTCGTCTTTCGCGATCTGGGTGAGGGGGAGCGGGATTACCCTGCCCGCCTGCGTTACCGCGGGGGGCTCGCATTCCGCGGGGTCATACATCAGCGTGCCGCCCTCCCGCAGTGAATCGCCGTTCAGGATCCACGCCTCCTGGTTGAAGCAGAGCAGGAAGTCCGCGGCGTCTCCCTGAGATAGAACGGGACCGTCGCTCAACCGGAACTGGAACATCGCCGGCCCGCCTTTGATCTCCGGCGGATTTGTCCGGTAGGTATAGACGTTCATGCCCAGGCGCACAAAACCGAGCGCCGTCAGTTCGCCGGCAGACATCACGCCTTCGCCGCCTTCACCGCCCACACGAATTGTTAGATCGAATTTACCAGCCATAATCGCCTTCCTCAGCCACGTTGATGAAATCCGGTTATAGATGGGAGCCGGCATGGGCGCATTCCTTACTAATGTGCACCCATACTTGCGACGATGCCCGCAATTTCACTGATGAAATCGCGGGCGACAATCCATTGGCACTCACCAACCGGACCAGGTTACCAGCACAGACATGACCACCTTTTGGATCCGTCGGCAGAACCCGGCGCCGGGCCCGCCCCAAGAGGATTTGAACTGTTGTACCAATTATACCACTATGAACGCATTAGCACAAATAATGTTACAGATACATTTCAACGCGGGGGAGCTGCCGGAATCAGGCGTCGGCTGTCGTGCTTGTCGTCCATTAAGACTCAACTGCTGAGCACACACGCTGGGCCGTGGGGCCAGGGACAGCTGACCATTCCCTGTGCCGGTCACCTCCTCCATCATCGGGCTTCAACTGCAATGTGGTCCGTTTCTATGGTTCCTTGGCATGCTTGGTCTGTGTCAACTGGCAGACTGGGCGATCTCGGGCGCACGGTCGTGCGCTTAGCGCCACGAAAGGGAAATCTATGCGTACATATGTGTCTTTGGCGATGTTGGTATCATTCCTGGCTCTGTGTTGCGGGTCATGCCCACCCGCGTCGGCGACGGTTCCCGGCGATGTTGATGGCGATACGCAGGTTACGCTGAACGATGTCCGGTTGGCCGTCAGCATATCGGGTGGGCTGTTCAAAGCGATGGCGTCCAACGTCGCGGCCGGCGACGTTGCATCGGCGACCGGTAATACGCCGGACGGACGCATTACCATCCTGGATGCGGCGCGCATCCTCCGCGCCATCAATGGACTTGATAATCTCGGAGGCTCGGCTTCCGGGTCGAAGGCCCTTCCACTCAATGACCCCTCCGTCGCCATCCCGTCAAACCTGGTTCGCAATTACACGCTTCCCGGCGGATTCACGCTCAGTGGTACCGCCAAAACCACCGCCGGATTGTCGATCACGAATCAGGCCGGCCTCCCCATGACAACCGGCTCTCTCAGTTTCGTGAACGGCGGCAGCCCTTCAAGCTCCGGCGCCGCTTCGGTGGCGGGCACCACGGGCAACTATTCCACGGTGCTCGCGGCAGGAACGTACAACGTCAAGGTCATGTCCCAGGTCATCAACTTCGACATTCAGACGGGAGCCTTTTCGAATTACACGCTGCAGCAGACTGCGACGCCCTCAACGGTTTCCATCAGCGCGGACAAGACGCAGAACTTCGTCAGGCCCGATCTGCCTGTAACCGGGATGGTTGCGGGCGCCGTCGCGGGCGCGGATGTCGTGCCCCAATCCGTCGACTTTACGCTCAGCGCCGGGGTTGGATCGGGCTCTGGGGTGGTTGACGTTGGCGCGTATACGGTTACGGCGCCGCCCGGGGCGGGCTATCTCTCCGTCCATAATGATTACGCAGCCGACTCGAATGTGTCGGTCGCCGCATATCTTTTTGCTTCACCCCTTACGGTCGTATCCGGCAGCACACTCACACGCGACATCACTATCCCGGCGCTCGGGACGATTCACGGAACGGTCACGCCGCCCTCCGGCACGAGTATAGACAGTGTCTTCGCCGGCAACTACGTTGTCGGACAATCGGCCGCGACCGATCAGTATACCTCGACGTACCTGATCCAGACAGCCACCCCGAACGCATATCGCCTAGCGCTTCCGCCCGGCACATACCCTCTGACCGTGGTACTGGCCCCCATCGCGACATCGACGTCAAGTATGTCAGTGTACTTCATCACCCAGGCAGTCTTCACCCTGGTAGACACGGTGAAGGACTTCACGGTGCCGGCGTTGGCGTCGACTGTGGTGTTCAGCGGTGTCGTGAAGGGACCTGGCGGGGCGGTCCTGAGTGGCGCGAATGTGACGCTTATGACGCATACCACCAGCACTCCGACGAGCGGCTTCTTCGTTGTGGCGCAAGGCAAGACCAACGCCTCGGGAGCGTTTAACATCTCCGTGCTGCCCGGCACATACGACGTGATGGTGTCACCGTAGCGAAGCCGGCCAGCGGGGCCGCCGGCGGCCCCGCGATTCCATCCCCCAGATGAAGGCAGGGGCGCGGACACCAGTGCCCGCGCCCCCGAATCCCTCAGCCGTTGGGCCTCAGCCCTCGGGCCTACCGTGCGATGTTGTAGAACGCCTTCATACCCGGGTAGATGGCGCTGTCCTCCAGCTGCTCTTCGATGCGGAGCAACTGGTTGTACTTCGCCACGCGGTCGGTGCGGCTGGGCGCGCCCGTCTTGATCTGACCGGCGTTGGTGGCCACGGCGATGTCCGAGATCGTGGTGTCTTCGGTCTCGCCGCTTCGGTGGCTGACAACCGCGGTGTAGCCGGCGACTTTCGCCATTTCAATGGCGTTGAACGTCTCTGTGAGCGTGCCGATCTGGTTGACCTTGATGAGGATGCTGTTCGTCACGTCCAGGGCGATGCCCTTTTCCAGGCGCTCCGTGTTGGTCACGAACAGGTCGTCGCCCACCAACTGGACCTTGCCGCCGAGGCGTTCGGTCATCAGTTTCCAACCGTCCCAATCATCTTCGGCCATTCCGTCTTCGATGGAGATGATCGGGTACTTCTCCGCCATCTCGGCCCAGAAATCCGCCATCTGCTCCGGCGTCATCAGCTTGTCGGACTTCCAGAAGTAGTACTTTCCCTCCTCGCCCTTTTTCTTGGCTTCGTCCCAGAGTTCGGTGGAGGCGGGGTCGGTGGCGATCATCACGTGCTTGCCGGGCTCGTATCCAGCGGCGCTGATGGCTTCGACGATCACGTCCAGCGCTTCCTCGTTGCTCTTGAGGTTCGGCGCGTATCCGCCCTCGTCGCCAACGGCGGTGCTGTATCCCTTGCCCTTGAGGACCTTCTTCAGCGCGTGGAAGACTTCGGCGCCCATGCGAAGGCCTTCCGCGAACGATTCGGCGCCAACCGGCATGGCCATGAATTCCTGCAGGTCTACGCTATTGTCCGCGTGCTTGCCGCCGTTGAGGATGTTCATCATCGGCACGGGCAGCGTACAGGCGTTGAAGCCGCCCAGATAGCGGTAGAGCGGCAGGCCAACACTGTTCGCGGCGGCCTTCGCGGTGGCCATCGAAACCCCCAGAATGGCGTTCGCGCCAAGTTTGGCCTTGTTCGGGGTGCCGTCCAGTTCGATGAGCGCCTTGTCAACGGCGGTTTGGTCGAGGGCTTCGAAGTCGATGAGTTCGTCGGCGATGTCCTCGTTCACGTTGTTGACAGCGTTGAGGACGCCTTTTCCGCCGTAACGGGACTTGTCGCCGTCGCGGAGTTCAACCGCTTCGTAGGCGCCGGTGCTGGCGCCGCTGGGCACGGCGGCGCGGCCGTAGGATCCGTCTTCGAGGACAACGTCCACCTCGATGGTGGGATTGCCGCGGCTGTCCAGGATCTCGCGCGCCATGATGTCTTTGATCGCAGGCATAATATGCTCCTTCAGTAAAAACAGGTGGTTGGGTGACGCGACGAATCATGCGTGACGCGCCCTACCAACGTAGTCAATGCATTGTGACTCCGATGGAGCTTAAGGGACAAGGAAACCTCGATCGGGGCGCCGTCACGGGTTGCTGTCGAGCCCCGCTACAATGCGTGCGAGACGGACGGCGTCCGCGACGTCTATCCTGGCGGCCGAAACAGCGCCTTTCTCCAGATTTAGTCTTGCCAGGTCGCCTTCTGTGGCCGATGTGATCCCGGCCGCCA
This sequence comes from Armatimonadota bacterium, assembly GCA_036504095.1. Taxonomy (NCBI): domain Bacteria; kingdom Bacillati; phylum Armatimonadota; species Armatimonadota bacterium. The sequence continues at coordinate 244,238 of DASXVS010000071.1, forward strand.
GGGACAGCGCCCTGAATACGTCCGGCAATGCTATCTGGATTGGCGCCGGCGTGCCATACTCGTACGCGCCCAGATCGACGTGCGCCCCAATCACGCGGGCGTGGCCATCGAGATCCAATGCTCCCGACTGCACGAAGAAATCGTCTCCCGCGTCGATGGCCGGCGAGCCGGACTGCAAATGATAGTCGGTGCGGAGCCGATCCTGAAACAAGGGATCTGAGGAAATGTTCCCGGACTGACCCGTGGGATCTGTCAGTCCACTGAAATTCCCAGCCGAATTTGCGTACACGTCACAGTGGTTGACAACAGCCGTGGATCCCGTATAGGCGGTTACGACGCCTCCCGAGGTGTTGAACGCAATGATCGAATTGACGATGTTGAGGGTTCCCGCCGACACGACTCCGTGCCCGGAATTGCTCACGATCGAGTTGTTACTTAGGGTTGCCGACCCGCTTCCCACATAGATTCCGCCGCATTGGCTTCCGTAATTGGCCGTGATCAGATTGCCGGAAACAAGCGCGGACACTGGGTTTGATATCAGCACGCCCCCGTTGGGTCCATTGTTTCCTATCACGGTGTTATTGGTAAACGTCAGATCGCAGTTCTTGAAGCTCGCTCCCCCTGCGCCGCCGTAGGACGCTCTATTACCAACCAGAGTGTTGTTTCGCACTGTTGCCGCTCCGTACTCAGCCAGGATGGCCCCGCCGCTGTACGCAACCTGGTTGCCGGAAATCAGGTTGTTGGCAATAACGATGGAAGCGGGTGAGGCGGCAATTCCCCCGTACCCGTTCCGAATCGTGAACCCGTCGATTGTCACGCCATAATTCGGCGCTGCGACACATAGTGCCATGGTGCCGTTAACCGGATGGCTTCCATCGATCACCGTAACGTTTGTGTTCCAGTCTCTCTGGCCTCGCTGTTCTTCAGATCCCGCAAATCCCCCGTACAGCCCCATGCCCGCTGGGATGAGGAGGTGCTCGAAGTAGGTCCCCTGGGCCACCCACACCTCGTCGCCACCCGCGGCGGCGGCGACGGCTGCCCCTATGGTCAGCTTGGCCAGTGACCACGATGAACCGTCGTTTGAATCGTTGCCGGATGGCGAAACGTGCCAGGTCTTTGCGGTGGAAGTCCACGCAGTGCCATCGCTTTCGTCGGCACCTATGTCGATGTGATCACCAATGATCCTGGGATTGCCGTAGAAATCGCTCACCCCCGCATCGGCTGTGTCATCACCTTTGTCGATGCATAGCGAGTTTGGCTGGAGGTGAACGTCATCGTAGATGCTTGAAAGTCCCGGATCGGCAGAGATGTTGTTGGTTTGGCCCGTGGGATCGGTCAAACCGCTGAAGCTGTACGCGTCGTTGCCGTAAACGTCGCAGTAGGTCAATTGTGCTGAGCCGAATGTCCCTTGGCACACTCTGGAAGTATTGAAGGCTACAATTGTGTTGGTCAGAACGGCGGCGCCATCCGCCTGTACTCCACCTCCGGCTCGCGCGGAATTGGCGACAATCGTGTTGCCCAGGACGATCGTCGAACCCGTGGAGTGGTAGTAACCCCCTACGCAAATACCGCCTCCATTTCCGCTCCTGGCGCTGTTGCCGGTGATGACGTTCTCTGCGATAACGATCCCTCCAAGGGCGGCTGAGTATGACCCTTCGGTGCTTATGCCTCCGCCGGTCCCGGCCGAGTTCGCGTTCAATTTGTTTCGACGGATCGTTGCGGTCCCGGAGAGCACTTCAATGCCCCCTCCCTTCACCGCTGCCACGTTACTGGCGATCACATTGTCTTCAATCACAGCGCTCACAGCTGTACAGATCCCTCCGCCGGAGGTTGCCGAATTGGACACAATCGTGTTATGGGCAATTGTGGCGGGGCCCGACACGGAGATTCCACCGCCGCGCAGGTTGTCTCCCGCGATATTGCTGTTTCCCGTGATCTGATTCCCTGTTATTGTCACCGGACCCGTGGAACAACGGATCCCGCTGCCGGTTCCATTGCCGATGGTGAACCCGTCGATCGTGGTAGGCTCTGTTCCCGCGGATACTGTAATGACGGAGCCGGCCTGGTTCCCATCCAGCACCGAAGGGTTGTGGGCGGGGTCTCGCTGTTCGCGGGTTACCTCGGCGCCGCCAAATCCGCCGAACATGGAGATTCCCGAGGGAAGGATAATGTTCTCTACATACGTGCCATGGCTGACCCAGATCTCGTCTCCGGGGTGGGCGGCTCCAATGGCTTCCTGAACCGTCACAAAGGCGGTGAGCCAGCTTGCGCCGTCGTGTTGTGGGCCCGTTGCGCTCTGGCTCGCGCGGATCACGGATGCAATGGCAGGCTGGGGTAATACCAGGAGGGGTGTCGCGACAGTCAGTATCGCAAAACCGTGCCGCAGGATTGTAAGACCGAATACATTTCGTCGCACAATAGTGGCCCTCTTTTCACAGCTATGGCTTATGGTTGTCGAACGGCGATCGCCTGGCGCCGGAGTTAACCCTGATTCGCGCTCGCGAGGCCGCTTCGCGTTCATTGTGTGCTTGATTTTCCCGGAAAAGTGCGCGAAATCGGGTCATTCAATGCGTCCCCGCTTCGAAGCGCCTGGCCGCTCGGTACGGGAGTCGCCTGCCCCAACCTCGCCCCCGCCAGCACGCTCAGGCTATCATTCTGGAAAGAGCAAAGGAGCTTTGCATGCCATGGAAATCGGATTCGTTGGATTAGGTCGGATGGGCGCAAATATGTGTACGCGGGCCATCCGCGGTGGACATTCCGTTTCGGGGTTCGATCCCAGCGTTGAGGCGAGGGAGCGATTGCGCGAACAGGGCGGCCTGTCGGCGCCGGATCTGCCCTCTCTGGCGGCTCTGCAATCCGGCTCGCCCAAGGCGATCTGGTTGATGATTCCCTCGGGGCCGATCGTGGACGATACGGTCACCCATCTCATTCCCCTGCTCGCTTCCGGCGACATCATCGTGGACGGCGGCAACAGCAACTTCCGCGACTCCCAGGCGCGGTCGAAACGCCTCGCGGAGCACGGAATTCGCTTCCTGGACTGTGGCACCAGCGGCGGGATCTGGGGGCTGACGGAGGGCTACTGTATGATGGTCGGCGGCGACGAGGACGCGTTCCGCCACGTCGAACCGCTGCTCAAAACGCTGGCGCCCAACGATAAGGGATATCGCTACGTCGGCGCCAGCGGCGCCGGTCATTTCAGCAAGATGGTGCACAACGGTATCGAGTACGGGCTTATGCAGGCATATGGTGAGGGCCTCGAGATTCTGGAAAAATCGGAATTCGGCTACGACCTGCATGGCCTGTGCGAACTCTGGAATCAGGGAAGCGTTGTGCGCTCCTGGCTGCTGGAACTGGCGGGGCGGGCTTTCGCGGCCGACGCGGACCTCGCTGAGATCGCCGGGTACGTGGACGATACGGGCGAGGGGCGCTGGACGGTTCAGGCGGCGATTGACGAGAACGTGCCGGCTCCGGTCATCACGCTGTCGTTGCTGGCCCGGCAGCGGTCCCGCCAGGAAGATTCCTTCAGCGCCAAGGTTGTCGCGGCCCTTCGGCGTCAGTTCGGTGGTCACGCGGTGAAATCCGCCGGGGAGGAGCGGTGATGGATCTTCGGCAGAACCCGCTCCGCTCCGAATCGGCCGTCCGGAAGCGGGCGCAGCCCTGCGCGCTGGTGGCGTTCGGCGCCACCGGCGATCTGATGAAGCGCAAACTGATGCCGGCGATCTACTCTCTGGCGGCCGAAGGAATGCTGCCGGCAGGGTTCTCGCTAATTGGAGTCTCGCGGTCGGAATGGTCCGACGATGATTTCCGCAACGCGATGCGGGAGGCCGCGGACCGTGATTCCCGCCGCCGGCCGGTCGATGACACGGTCTGGCGCAGCCTCGCCGAGGGGATGCGTTATCTGTCCGCCGATTTCACTGACGTTTCTTCCGAGGAGCGGCTGAGGCCGCTGCTGGAGCAGTCGGATGCGGTTCGACATACGGAGGGAAACCGCCTCTTCTATCTTGCAGTGCCCCCCAAAGCGTTTCGCCCCATTGTTGAAAACCTCCAGAAGGAGGACCTGGTGAACGCCGACGACGGCGATGCGCACTGGTCGCGCGTGGTCATCGAGAAACCTTTCGGCCGGGACCTGGATTCCGCGATCGCCCTCAATGCCGAGATCAGCCGGCTTCTCGGTGAGCGCCAGATATACCGGATCGATCACTATCTCGGCAAGGAGACCGTTCAGAACATCCTGGTTCTTCGCTTCGGCAACAGGCTGTTCGAGCCGTTGTGGAACCAGCGCTATGTCGACCGCGTTGAGATTACCATCGCGGAGACCCTCGGCATGGAAGGCCGCGGCGCTTTCTACGACGAAACAGGCATCCTGCGGGATATCATCACCAACCATGGATTGCAGTTGCTCGCGATGATCGCCATGGAGCCCCCTATTTCGCTCGGGGCGGACGCTATCCGGGACGAGAAACTGAAGCTGCTCCGTTCGATCCGACTGATCTCGAGCGATCAGGTTGATCGCTACGCGGTGCGGGGCCAGTACGGTTCAGGGTTTATCGGCGCCGCCGCCGTGCCCGGTTACGCTGACGAACCGGGGGTAACGGCCCCATCCAGCACGGACGTCTACGCGGCGCTGGAGCTCTATGTGGACAATTGGCGATGGGCGGGGGTGCCGTTCTTCATCCGGGCCGGCAAGCGGCTGCCGAAACGCGTAACGGAGATCGCGATCCATTTCAAGGGGGTGCCGCTGAACCTGTTCGAAGGCACGCCGGCGCCGCCCAGCCCGAACGTGCTGAGCCTTCGCATCCAGCCGAACGAGGGCGTCACGATGCTCGTCGATGCGAAATTGCCGGGAGCGGTGATGCAGATGCAGCCGGTGCGGATGGATTTTGATTACTCGTCGGCATTCGGAGCCGATCCGCCCGACGCCTATGAACGGCTGCTGCATGACGTGATGGTTGGAGATCAGACTCTGTTCACTCGCGGGGACGAGGTCGAGGCGGAATGGCGCGTGGTGACCCCAATCCTTCAGAAGTGGGCGAGTTCACCCGCGTCCGGCTTTCCGAACTACGAAGCAGGGTCCTGGGGACCGGCGGATGCGGACGCCCTGCCGGCCCACGTCGGCGCTCACTGGAGGAGGCTCTAACCGATGGAGCAATCGGGAGCATCCGCCGTTCAGCGCGCCGCGCCTCTGGACCCGCTGCGGATTCAGCAGATTCTGGACGACCTTTGGCGCGAGTACCGCGCCCAGCAAGCGGGCGTGCCGGTTGCGCGAGCCCGCCTGGCCAACCTCATCTCGTTCTGCCGCACCCGCGAGGAAAGCGACGAAGCGTCCCGGGTCGTCACGCGCCTGAATGCCGTTCGGCCGGTTCGGAGCATCGTTGTCGTTGCCGACGAGGCCGGCGGGGCCGCGGATGCCGAGGCGTCTCTTCGCTGCGGCCTCACCGGTGTGAACCACGTGTGCTTTGAAGAAATCGTGATACACGCGCCCGGTGATCTTGCCCGCACCATCCCTTCGCTTGTCGAGCCCCTGACGGTGACCGATCTGCCGGTGTACCTCTGGTTTGTCGGCGACCCGCCGCTGTCGGACCCGGGGATCGAGCGTCTACTGGGGCTCGCGGACCGCGTTGTGACCGATAGCCACACCTTCACGGACCCGTTGCGGAGATTTCACGCGCTGGCCGACCTCGTGCGCCGGCACACAGGCAGTTGTGTTTTCACCGAGATGACCTGGACGCGCATGGGTACCTGGCGTGAAGCGGTGGGTAAGCTGTTCGATCCTATGCCAAGCAGGGAGTTTCTGCCCCGCATCAAAAAAGTCCGGATGACGAGCGCTCGTTCGGCGGGTATACCATCAGACCGTTCCCTCGTGATGACGGGCTGGCTCGCGGCGCGGTTGGGCTGGAAGGCCGTCTCGTCCAACGGCACGGAGGGCGCTGCATTTGAAGGCCCCGAAGGCGCCATCGAGGTGACGTGGGCCGAGGGGCCGCCGGCGGCCCGGGGCCATCTGCTGGGGATCACGATGCAGGCCGGCGAGGTCGAATTCCGCGTAAGCCGCGTTCAGGACGATCCACTGGGCGCCGTTCGATCGAGCATCATGTGTTCCGGTGATGAACAAACCGGCCCGGCGTACAGCCCGGCGATCTGGCAGACGCACGAGTTGCTCTGCAACGCCCTGGAAATTCGGACCCCGTTTCGCGACTGGGAGGACGCATTGAACGTCATTGCGGGCATCGCGCCCGCCTGAGGCAAAATGATGACCGAACCTGTCGTTCAGATTTATCCCGATCTCGATTCCTTGAGCGCCGCCGCCGCGGCGGTCTTCGTGCAGACGGTGCAGACGGCGCTTTCCCGCGGCCGCGACGCGTGGATTGCGTTGAGCGGAGGATCGACGCCGCGCCGGCTCTACGAGACCCTGGCCGGCTTTCCCCGGCGCGAACGCGTTCCGTGGGACTGCGTCCAGATCGTTCAAGTGGATGAGAGGCCGGTTCCCCCAGACAGTCCGGACAGCAATTACCGCCTTCTGCGGGAAACGCTGCTGGAACGTGTTCCGGTGCCCCCGGCACACGTTCACCGGATTCCGGCGGAGCTGGGGGCGGCGGAAGCCGCGGATTCCTATGAGGAGGAATTGAAAGCGGCGATGCCGTTGGGCCCCGATGGCTTCCCGCAATTCGACCTGATATTGCTCGGGCTGGGCGACGATGGACACACCGCGTCCCTGTTCCCCCGCTCACCCGGCTTGCGTGAGAAAGAGCGCTGGGTGATCGCGAACCCGGTCGAGAAACTGGGCGTCGAGCGCATCACTCTGACGTATCCCGTTCTGAACCACGCCGTTCGCGTGGCCTTCCTGGTGAGCGGTTCGGGGAAGAACGCCGCGCTGGGCGCGGTGTTGCGCGGGCTTCGCACCGTGGAGGATCTGCCCGCGCGCGGGGTGAATCCCGTGACGGGTTCCGTCATCTGGATGGTCGATTCCGCCGCCGTGGGTTGAGACGAGCCAGACACCGCTCCCCGCGGAGGGATGCCGTCTCTACAGAGCCAGCAGCATGCCGTTCTTGTTGAGCCATTTGCGATAGGCCTTGTGGTCCGGGCATTGATCCTCAACGAGAGTCCAGAACGCCGGCGAGTGGTTTGGCTCTTTCAGGTGAGCGAGTTCGTGGATCACGACGTAGTCAAGCACGGCTGGCGGAGCCATCAGCAGGCGCCAGTTGAATGAAAGCGTTCCCCGCGATGAGCAGCTTCCCCATTTGGTCTTCTGTTCGCCGATTCGGATGCGCTGCCACGAGTACCGCGTGGTAGCGTTCAGCGTCAGGACGCGTTCCTCGAATACCGCGCGAGCCACCTGGCGGAACCACGTGCGGAAGATGGATCGTCGATGCTCTTCCGTGGCGCTTTCCGGTTGATGCAGGATAAAGGCATCGCCGTCGTACCGCAGGCTGATGCGGCCATCCGCCGAAGGCTGGATCGCAAGTGGCACCGCTTTGCCGCGATACGGGATGGCGCTCTTACCGTCAGCGCAAACGGGGCGCGCCTGGCTGCGAAGCTTGGCGAAACGTTCCTGCTGCTTCGTCACCCAATCCGCGTGGCGCTGAACGAACTCGTCATATCCGGTGATCCGGGCCCGGTGGGGCACGACGACTGTCACCGATCCATCCATATCGACTCGCAGCCGCACCTTCCTTGCGCGTGCGCTGCGCCGGACGGTGTATTCCGGCAGGCGCTGGCGCGCGGTGTCGTCGCCGCTGGATTCGTTTATGCCCATGTCGGGATGTACTCCGGATTCAGCCCGCGCAGCATCATTCCCTGGCCCCTGGACACGTGAACGTCCATGGTCGGGTGGTCGGTCGGATCGCGCATCTGGATGAGCCAGTTACGCCTCGGCCCGCTGGAAGTATTCAATCCGGATCCGTGAATGGTGAGGTAGTTGAACACGATAACGTCGCCGGCCGACGCTGGGCAGGGCAGCTGGTCGTCCACCGGGTAGTCCTCCGGCCGGAGAAAGAGTCCGGACGAATCGAGTTCCAGCGGGCCCGCGAGGTGGCTGCCGGGCACAACCCGGAGGCACCCATTCCCGACATTGGTGTCGTCCAGGTGGATGCTGGCCGCGAGCATCGTATGGCGTTCGTGCGGGAAGTACGGGTAATCCTGATGCATGGGAAATGGCGCGCCGCGCTCCGGCGGCTTCACCACGAGCTTCGTGTGATGAAGCTGAATGTTGGGGCCGATCAAGGCGGCGATGGAGGACAGGAGGGCTTCGTTGAGCAGCATGCGGCTGAACACGGCATCGTGGAACTGAGCGTCGTGTACGCCGGTGATGTCGAGACGGGAGCGTTCCTCTTCGGAAAGAAACCTTCCTTGCCAGAGAAACGAGGGGTTTTGCTTGGCTTCGATCGCGCGAACGATGACACAGTCGGCCGCGGTTCGCATGGCGGCAACATCGCCGGGCCCGAACACGCCTTTGAGATGAAGATACCCGTTAGCCCGGTAGAAATCCACGTCCGAAATTGAGAGCATGTCTCCCCTGCTGCCTTCGACCACTTCAGCCGGTCAACTCAATCGCGACGGCCGGTGACCCTCTCTCAGATTAGCCTGGGTGGAGGACCGGCTGTCCACTGTGCCGTGCGCCGGAAGGGAGGCGTGTCTGAACGCCAGATGGAGCGACGTTAGCCGTAGCGAACAATGGCCTCCATGGCGGATTGGCCCTGCGGGCCGGAGCGGGCGTAAAACAGGGGTGTTTTCGCTTGATTGAATCGGGGATAATTGAACCGCGAAGTGATGCCCCGCGGCCCTATTTCCTGCGAAGCCCCTCCAGGGCCATCGCGTGAGGAGATGCCGCCGTGACGCGCTGCCCGGCACGTCCGCGGTCCAACGCTTTTCGAGCGCTTTCCTCCAGGGCTTGCACGTGTTCCTCGGGGTTCAAGCCCGCAATCTGGAACATACGACCGGCCGTTTGGAGATGTGTTGCTAGAATCCACCCGATATTGCGGTTGCGAACCGCAAGCGCCCATTGGACGAGTGCGCCGTACGTGACGGTGTCCATCTCCGCAAGGCCGTCGTCCACGACGAGAATGGGAAGGCTTGACCCGCTGACGCTGTCGCGCGCGCCGCGAATGCGGGCCGCCCCCGCTGCGGATGCGGGGCCGGCAAGGCCCACGCGTATGAGGCCGGGTTCCTCCACCACGGTCACGCGGAACTCTTCGATTGTGGGTGGTCTCTTGCTTGCCATCGGGTCTGTTCTAAATCAAGCTCATGCTGCCGACTGTATTCATCGTAGCAACGACACTGGGAATTCGCCCCGTCCGATAGTCGCATTTCGCTCGCCTCAGGGGTCGTAAGTATCTGGGACCCGGCGCCAACGATCCGCCTGCGGTTCGCCCGAACAAACGGCCTCCTGTAATGACGCAAGGATAAGCGGCTAACACTCCGTTTTCGCATCCCGTTCCCGACATGGGGAGGCTGTTCGATCGATTTGGTTCCCGCCCGTCCGGTACGCCTCAGGGTTCGACCGGATGAATTGGGCGGCGTCCTCGTGATAAAGCGACAGGAAGGTCGGCCACTCGCTGTGGTGGGAGTTCGTGTTGAGTATCCCCGATAACTGAGGGTTGCGCGGCAAGTAGGTACCAAGCACCCGTGCCGTCTCGTCCCATCGCTTCAGGCGGCACGCGCTATCGGCGAGGTTCCATGCCCGCTCTGTGTCCAGGTCACCGGTGTAGATGCGGCAGATTGCCGCGGCGATGCGGTGCTCGCGGTAGCTGAAGCGCAAAAAGCGGTCCCTGCGGGTGGCGTCCGCTTCGCGCGATGCTCGCCGCGAGTAGATGGTGCCGCGATTAGTGTGCAGGGCCAGCCGGAAACGGACCTGTAGAGCCGGTTCCGCGCCGGCGATCAACCGCTTCATGCGGGAAGTCTGTCTCAGGGCCGCGTCCCAGTCGGCCATCGCCGTGAACACCAGCCCGAGAGTGTTTTCGCTCTTGTAAGCCACCATGTCGTGCGCATTCGCGACGGCGATGGCGCGCTTGAACCACTTGACCGCGCCATCGAAATCCTGAGCGTTGAACGCCTTCCACGCGCGCGCATGCGCATCCGCTGCTTCCGGGATGGAGTCGGCCGGCGTGATGACAGCCGACTTGTTGTCCTTGACATCGAGTACGTCGTTGCCCACGCCGCCGGCGCGGGCGGCGCGGCCAAACACGGGCTGGAGCGCGTTATCGTGCGCAAAGAGCCGCGGCAGACTGCCTGGTCCCTTTGGGGACATGGAACGCCTCACTCTCCCTGCGCAAGCGCCGCCGGGGCGGCGGCCAGCAACGATACGCCGGCATCGGGGGACGCGGCGATTTCCAGCGTCCGGTAAAGAGAACGAAGGGTTCGGTTGCGTTTGGCCGGTCCGGCGCTGAGGGCGATTTCTTTGCGGGTGGCCATCGCCGTCAGCAGGCCCAGTTGGAGGCTCTTGAGGGCCTTCGGCGCTCTGGCTTCAACCACTGCACGCGCCCACTCGACTCCCCGCTTGCCGTTTCGTTCGGTGACCGTTACCACAAGCTCGGTTCGCAATGCCAGCGCTTCCATGGCTTCCACGAGGCGCTCCAGCGCCGCGCGTCGCTGCGCTTCGGGCAAGTCGCCGGGGTACTCCGCCTCGCCGGTGGCGGCGTGCAGAACCTGCAGCATAACGCGCCGCTCTTCGCCACGGAAGGCCCGCCACACCACGCCATCGCTGACCGTTGCGCCCTGTACAGCGGCCATACGGGCCAGGCGAGCCTCAGGATCGGCCAGCCATTCAACCAACGTCAGACGCCGTGACACCAGGCTGGCGTCCTGCGGCAGAGGTTCGTGCTTCAGAATACGGTCAAGCACGCTCAGATAGGAAGCCACTGTGCGCGATTGGGCGCGGCGAGCCACCACTGAACGGGCCCATTCCGCTCCATAGGGCGCGAACTCCACGAGGTCGAGGATTTCGGTTTCGGAGGAGCAGAGCTTTGGACCAAGGTAGTGCCCCTGCTCGAAATACCGGGCGGTGATCGAATAAAGCGTGAACGGCGCCCAGGTCCCGAGGTCCGGCCACGCGCGCCCGCTGAACAGGAACGCGTTGATAGCGCCGCGGGCGACGTGCTCGTCGCGCGACGGCAGTGGTTTCGGGTAGAGCGCGTCATACGCTGCTTCGCCGAGATCCGCCAGTTCAGCGGGGGACAATTTCGCGAGGCGCTTCGAGATGTTGGCGGCGTCACAGCCCAATCGGGAGGCGAGCCACGGTTTCATAGCGGCTATGACGGCGGCGTATTCCGGCCACATCTCCGGCATGGCGCGCTTATGCATCGCCGCAAGGAGATCTTCCCATACGCGGCGCGCAACCTGTTCCGCGTGGTCCGCCGGGAGGTCGCATGGCCCGAGTTTGCGCTCTGCGCCATCGTGAACCGCGGAGAGGACGCGCATGCGCATCACGGGATACCACAGATCTCCAACTGCCCGCAGGTGCGCGGGACTGTTGCTTTCAGCCCCCGCGATATCCGCCACCAGCCCTCGCCAGTAATCTATTACTCTTGGCATAATCGGCGCCTCCAGGAACCTTCAACAAGACCGGAGAACCAAAACCGAGAATCCGGTCCCGAACCCGGGACCGTGTCAGCCCTTCCTGGAGGGCGACGTTCCGTCACCGATATCACCGTCGGCGACCATGGCGTGGATCGTCGGACACGATGCGTGCCGCGACTGATCCACAGATATCCGCTGCCCTGCCAGTGCCGTCAGCGCGGCAAACAGGCTCAACATCAAAATCGATTTCACAATGTACTTCATAGCGGACCTCCCGTCGGCTGGAGCCGAGGACCAATCATCAGATACCTGTATTCTACACTGTCCGGCTGGTTCTCACACATATATGACGTGTGCGGCGCAGTGTTCCTTTCGGCATAGCGGTGATAATGGCAAAACCGTCTCGATCGCCTACATCCCTTAGACGGGCCGCCTGGCGGCTTCGTTCCACCCTCCACGCTGCGTTAGAAGAGGGAAAGGGGTGTGGGGCTCGGGGCTGGGGCGGCCGGCTGCTTCTTCAGCTCGATGACCTTGCGCCGGGCCGCGCCGAGGTCGCCAACGAGGAGCCCGTACGATGAATCGAAGGCCGGGCCGTGCTGGCGGAGGATATACGCCGGGTGAAGCACAGCGGTGATTGAGCGGCAGTATGGAGAATCGAACCACTTGCCGCGTTCCGACGTGATCGCGAAGCCTTTGTGGATCATTAATTCCGCGGCAGGGCGCCCGACGCACACGATGACCAGCGGGTTGATGATCTCGATCTGCTGTGCCAGCCAGGGATTGCAGGCATCCACTTCCTCCTGGCGCGGGGGCCGGTTGCTGACTCGGCCGTCTTCCAGCAGCGTCGCGCGGCATTTGATGATGTTGCAGATGTAGATGTGTTTGCGGGTGATGCCGTTCTCTCGCAGCGCTTTGTCCAGCAGGACGCCTGCGCGCCCCACGAACGGCGTGCCGGTAGCGTCTTCCTGCTCGCCGGGGCCTTCACCAATCAGGAGCATCGGCGTATCAGGGTTGCCGTCACCGAAAACGACGTTCTTTCGGCTTTCGGCCAGGCCGCAGCGCGTGCACCGTGATGCCTCCTCGGCGATCGGTTGCAGGAGCTCGATCCTGGTCATTCCATTTCCGCTCCGGCTGCATCAGCGAGGATGGCGGACAGGGCCGAGGAGACTTTGCGGTAGGTCTCCGCGAGGCTATCGGGCAGAACGCGAACGTCGCCTACGGCCGCCATGAAATTCGTGTCCCCCACCCAGCGCGGTACGACGTGCATGTGTAGGTGGTCCGCGATGCCTGCGCCGGCGGCCGAGCCCAGGTTGGCGCCAACGTTGAAACCGTCCGGGTGGTAGACTGCCTGGAGGGCCGTGATCCCGCGCTGAACGAGAGCCATCAAGTCCCCCATTTCCTCAGGGGTCAGAGTGGTGAAATCTGCTGTGTGCCGCAGAGGCGCGGCCATCAGGTGCCCGTTCGTGTACGGATACGCGTTGAGCATCAGCAGCGCGTGCTTCGAGCGCGCCAGGACGAGGTTATCGGTGTCTGTGGCCTGATCGCGTACGCGACAGAACAGACATGCCTCGTCTTTCGAATCCCTCGAAACAAACTCCATACGCCATGGCGCAAATAAGCGATCAGACACTCACTTCTCCCGGGGGGCCACTAGACTGCTTCGAGTCCGCAAGACAGAATACAGAAGAGACGCCGCACCGCTGCGCGGCTAGAAAGCGGAAGGTCCAGTATGCCCCACGTATTCACCGATATCGTCCGTGCCACCATGGCGCTGTGGATTATCCTCGACCCTATCGGTCTCCTGCCCATCGTGATGGCGCTCACCGCCGGCCAGGATCCGCGCGAACGGCAGGCGATGCTCTACAAGTCAGGAGTGGTCGCATTCCTGCTGCTGCTGGTGCTTACTTTCACAGCCAAATCCGTGTTCAAATTGTACGGCATCGAGGAGGCCGATTTCCAAATCGGCGGTGGCATCATCCTGTTTGGAATCGCTTTGCACACAATTAACCAGCGGCACTGGGACGAGGGGTTCAGCGGCCACGGCATGGGAATCGTGCCCATCGCCTGTCCCCTGCTTATCGGTCCAGGAGCGATCCTCGCCAGCCTCCTGATCCTGGACCGTAACAGCCTGGCGGTCACATTGATTTCCATCACTGCCGCATTTGCACTCGTGCTGCTGGTCTTCCGTTTTACCAACGGTTTGTACCGAATTCTGGGTGAAACCGGCGCCGGTGTGGTCGCCCGCCTGATGGGCATCCTGTTGGCGGCCATCGCGGTTCAGTTCATCCGGCAGGGAGTGGTCCACATCCTCGCCGCGGCGCAGCATTGAAGTACGGGAACTCGGACGGCGGCATCGGTGGTATAATAGTACTTGTTAATAGTACCGCGGTATTGTGAGAGGAGCGGCGGGTGGAAATCGTCTTTGTTGAGGAACTGGGGTACTGCCCCGGCGTTGAGCACGCCTTGCGCGTGGCCAACACGGAGTTGGACAAGGCGGACGGGCAGGTCTTCGCACTTGGGGCGCTCATCCACAACCAGCAGGAGATGGGCCGCCTTTTCGGCAAGGGGCTGAAAGTCATCAACAGCTTTGGAGACGTCGAAGGCGGTACCGTTGTAGTGCGAGCCCACGGGATCCCGTACAAGGAGTTCGATGAAGCCCGCGAGCGCGGCCTGAACGTGAAGGACGGCACGTGCTCCATCGTCACCCGGGCGCAGCGAGCCGCGCGGACTCTGAGGCGCGACGGCCGGCGCGTGCTCATTTACGGCGACCCCCAGCACCCGGAAGTCATCGGCGTTGTCGGGGCCGTGGACGGGGAGGCGGAAGTCGTGCCGTCCCTCGAAGCGGCGAGAGAACTGCGGATCGGGCCCGGAGAGCGCCTCGGTCTCATCTGCCAGACGACCAAACAGCCGGAGAAATTCCACGCCATCGCCGACGCCCTGCGCGAGCGGGCCGACCTGAAGGTGTCGGACACGATCTGCCCCTACGTCATCGAGCGGCAGACAGAAACCCGGCAGGTCGCGGCAGAGGTGGACGTGATGATCGTCGTCGGAGGCCACAACAGCAGCAACACGCGTCATCTCGCCAATCTGAGCGTCAGCGCCGGCACCGCCGCGTACCAGGTGGAGATCCCGGACGAGGTGCGCCCCGAGTGGTTCAAGGGCGTGGCGCGCGTGGGGGTAACCAGCGGGTTGAGCACGCCGATGTGGGTGGTTGATCAGGTCTGTCAGCGAATCCGCGAAATCGGCGAAATGCAGGCCTGAAATCGGGGAACAAAGGAAGGGTTTCGTTCGTTGAGCCGCGTGGTTGGTGCATAATTGCCGCCTCGGGCGGCGCTCAACGAAAGGAAGGTTCTAATGCTCCGAAAATTCCGGCCTGCCATCGTGGCCGGCCTTGCCTACTGCCTCGCGGCGCCACCGTCCGGCGCACAGGTGATTGATCCACAGGGCGACTGGTACTCCCCCAACGTCGCCACTCATCGTCCCGATCTCGATGTGCGCACAGCCGACGGCATCTATGCGGATGGCGCGGGCTGGCGGGTTACCGCCACGATGGATGGCCCCATCGATCCGACTCAGCAAGCGGCTTACGTCTGGGGCTTCGGACGCGGGTCAACGGCGGCCGTCGCGCCGTTTCCCGGTGAACCGAACGTCAAATTCGACTCCGTGCTCAGCTACAACACCCACGATGGCACCGCGTCCGTCCGCCTCTTCGATACGAGCGTGGTCAACGTCCTGACGCCGGATCTGTTCGGGTTCAGCGGGTCGACCGTGACCGCTATCATCCCCTCAGCGTTCCTGCCAACGGTGCCCGGTGGATTCGATGACGATGAGTTCACGTGGAATCTCTGGCCGCGCATCCCGGGCGGTCCTGCGACCAATATCTCGGACTTTGCGCCTGATAACGCAATGGTGAAGTTCATCACCGTGCCGGCCGGCGCGATTCCCGAGCCCGGCACGATGGCGTTACTCGCCTCAGCAGTGCCGTTGGCGCTGCTCGGCAGTATAAGACGCAGGGCGTGACCATAAGAGGAATCATCATCGGCCTCCCGGCAAGTAGTCGGGGGGCCGATTGCCGTTATACTGACTGCAGACTTCAGCCACCGAATCTGATATGCTTCTACCTCTCATCTGCGGGCCCACTGCCGTCGGAAAGACGGCTCTATCGATACAGGTTGCGCGGCGACTCGATGCCGAGATCGTGTCCGCCGACTCCATGGCGGTCTACCGCGGGCTTGAAGTCGCCACAGCCAAGCCGGACGCGTCCGAGCGGGCCGCCGCGCCGCATCACCTCGTGGACGTGGTGGACGTGAGCGAGCCATTCAGTGTCGCCGATTTCCGTGAACTGGCCGCGGCGGCGATTGCGGACATTGCGGCGCGCGGTCGATTGCCCATCGTGGTGGGAGGCACGCGGCAGTATATCGACGCGCTGACAAAGGGCTTTATTGAAGCCCCACCCAGCGACCCCAACGTTCGGGAGAGGCTCGAATCCGAAGGGCTGGAAGCGCTCCGTGCCAGGCTTGAGGAGTTGGATCCCGAATCGGCCGGCCGACTGCATCCCCACGATCTGCGGCGAACCGTCCGCGCCCTGGAGGTTCTGGAACTGAGCGGGCGGCCCATGAGCGCCTGGCAGGCGGACAGCCGGGCCGCGCCGTCGCCCTACAGCAGGCTGCTGTTCGGCCTGACGATGGATCGCGAGCGATTGTACGACAGGATCAATACACGGGTGGATGCGATGATGAGCGCGGGGCTTGCGGATGAGGTTCGCGGGCTCCTCGGCCAGGGACGCCTGGGACCGACCGCTATTCAGGGACACGGGTACAAGGAAATCGCCGGCGCCATCCGGGGCGAGTACAATCTCGAGCGCGGCGTCTATCTGCTCAAGCGGAACACGAGGTGGCACGCGCGACACCAGTTGTCGTGGCTTCGGCAGCAGCAGGACACAATCTGGATAGACGTTGACGACGCTTTCGCCGCAGAGCGGGCGGTGGACGCCATAGACGCCGCGCGGTGATCGCGGGCCGGCTTGTCGCACGGGGTGCGCAGCGTTACCATGTAGTCAGGAGGAGCGTGAATGACGGAACAACAATACCTGGTTGTCAGCGGCCTGGGGCCGGACCGCCCCGGCATCGTAGCGGCGACGACGCGCTACCTGACCGAACACGGCGCCAATGTGGAAGACAGCCGCGCCGTGGTTCTCGGCGGCGAGTTCGGACTGATGGTGCTCGCATCCGGAACGGCGGCCGCTGTGGCAAAGGTCCAGGAGGATCTTGCCGAACTGGTAGAGGCCACCGGCCTCCAGTTTCAGACCCGCCCGACGGTGAGCCCCGAGGACCATCGCCGTTCGCGGGCGCTCCCCTATCGCGTGGAAGCAAACGCGCTGGATCACGAGGGCATCGTTCAGGCTGTTGCGGAAGCGCTTTACGCAGCGGGAATCAATATCGTATCACTTGAAACCACCGTCAGGAATGCTCCCGTCACGGGGACGGAGCTGTTCAGCCTTGTCGCGCGGGTCGATATTCCGGACGGCGTGGCGGTCGAGGCCGTGCGCGCGTCGCTGGCCGCCGTCGCGCGGGCTCAATGCCTGGATGTTGAGATGCGGCCGGAATGACATGGATTGGTTCTAACGTGAGCAGGCCCCGGGTTGGCCCCGATTAGTTTCGTCATGCGCATACTCCTGCTCAATCAGAACCATATCGGCGATGCCCTGTTCACCACACCCGCTATTGCCGCCCTGCGGGCTGCATTGCCCGACGCGACAATCGTAAACGCGGCGGTGTCCGGCATCGAACCTGTCTTCGCGGCCAATCCCCACCTCTCGGAGCGTTGGGATCGCCCCACCGCCCGGGTTTCGGACTACCCCCTTTACGCCTTGAGGATCCGGCGCGCTCGTTTCTACGCGGTCGTCTCGTTCTCGGCCAGTTCCACCCTGTTCGGTGTGTACGCGAGGTTCAGTGGTGCTCCGGTGAAAATCGGTTTCAACCACCCGGCGACACAGCGGTTCATGACCCATTCCGTTGATCTTCACGACGTCGAACAACACCACGCGGTGGATCACCTCGACCAGGTGGCGCTGCTCGCCGATATCCGGCGGGACTTCCCGATGGAAATGCCGCTCATGCCGGCCTGGCGCGAAGAGGCGGACCGGGCTCTTGCGGGGTTGGCTCTTCCGGGCGGTCGCCCGATCATAGCGCTGAATCCCGGCGCCACGGTGGACCGTAAGAAATGGGCGCCCGAACGGTGGGCGGACCTCGCCGGCCGCCTGACCCTTAGCGGGTGTCAGCCGGTGCTTTTCGGCGGTCCGGGCGATGCCGACCTTACGGCTCTGATACAGTCCGCAACGTCATGCCCGTTGCCCTCGCTGCAGGGACAGCTCTCGCTGGGCTGCCTGGCCGCCGCGATTACTCGGTGCGCCGCTTTCGTGAGCGGAGATACCGGTCCCATGCACGTCGCCGTGGCCGTCGGCACACCCGTCGTAGCGCTGCACGGCCCCACGGACCCCGCGCGCACCGGGCCGTACACGGAAAATGCAGTGGTGATTCACCACCCTGAGGCTGGCCCCGACCCTGATATATACGGCCGCATGGAGACGGTCACAGTGGACGAAGTCTTCGCGGGCGTGCACTCCGTGATTTCGTAGGAGCGCATCACCCGGCCACTCCTCCGCGGAATCTGAACAAATTCCACTTCACACGCTATTCTTACGGATGCCGGAACGCACAGGTTGCGGCAGACCGGGGGGAACCGCGTGGAGCAGGAGCATCATCCGAAGCCTATTTTCTATGACGAGCGCGGTCGCCGATGGCCCGCGATTCTGCGTGCGTGGGCGATGCTGGCGCTGGTTCTGTCGGTTCTGTCTGCCGTTTTCATGGCGACAATCATCGGGGCCCCTCCGCTCCGCGCGCTGAAACTCCCCGCCCCGGGGTTTATCCCCGACCCTCAGAGGCCGCCGTCGGTTGTCGGCGCCAGGGTCAAAGAGCAGACGCGGTACGCGCTCGCCCTGAAGATGACGCGCAGTAAGGCCGCGCTGGAACGCCACATGCGCGCGCACCGGGCCCTGACGGCGGCTCCCCTAGTCCGCGCGAGGGACCGAAAACCTCTTTCGGTGGTGGCGGGGTTCTACGTGAACTGGGATGCCACTTCGTATGCATCGCTCACGCAAAACGCCCGTGCGCTGACGCACCTGATGCCCGAATGGCTTCACCTGGGCAAGGACGGATCGACATTCCGAACGGAGGAGTCGAAGAAGGTCATCGATTTCTGCGATAAGCACAACCTCCCGATCCTTCCACTCCTCAACAACGTGGACGCGGGCGACTTCGAGCCGGATCGAATCCACAAACTCCTGGTCTCGGACGCCGCCCAGGCCAAACTTGCACAGGGCATCGTTGCGTACCTTAAGAAGCATAAGTTCAAGGGGCTCAACCTCGATATCGAAGGTGCGGCTGATGCCGATCGCGACTTGATGTCCGGGTTCGTCTACAGCCTGGCCGATGCGCTGCACGCCAACAGACTGCTTCTTTCGATGGACGTGCCGTTGGAGGAGCAGGCGTATGACCTCGCCGCGCTCGGCGACGCTTGCGATTTCATCGTGCCGATGCTGTACGATCAGCACGATGCCACAGGAACTGCGGGGCCGATCGCGGGACAGGATTGGTTTGAGGCGAAAGCGAAGGAGATCTATACCCTCGTGCCGCCCAATAAGGTGGTCCTCGGCCTAGGATCATACGGGTATGACTGGCGCAACGGCCAACCGACCGCGCACAGCATGACGTACGAAGAGGCTGTCGTGACGGCGCGCGACGAGGAAGCGAAGATCGCGTTCGATGAGAACTCGCTTAACCCGCACTACGCATACACGGACGATCGGGGCGCGCCGCACAGCGTCTGGTTCCTTGATGCGGTCACGATGTACAACAACCTGCGCAGCCAGCGCGAGGCGAAGCCGCTGGGCGCCGCTCTATGGGTGCTTGGGAGTGAGGATCCCAGCGTCTGGTCGTTCTTCCGTCGAGACAAACTGGCCACTAATACCGACTCGCGCGGGCTCCGGGCGATATCGTTCGAGGAGGAGGTCGACACCGAAGGCTTGGGCGAAATCCTGAGCATCGCTTCTCAGCCGGCCGATGGCTATCGGGATATTTCGACAGATCCAACGGGCTATATCCGCACCGAGCGGTATGTGAAATACCCGTCCCCGTATCTGATTCGGCTGCGCGGGGGGGATCAGCGCAAATCGATAGCGCTGACGTTTGACGACGGGCCGGACCCGAGGTGGACCCCGAAAATCCTGGACATCCTCCAGCATTATCACGTGCCGGCCACATTCTTCGTTCAGGGCGCGCAAGCGGAACAACACCCCGACCTCGTGCGCCGTGAGTATGCCGAAGGGCACGAGATCGGCAATCACACCTTCTACCACCCCGATCTGAGCATCGCCAGCCCGACGCGAGTGCGCCTGGAACTGGATGCAACCCAACGGGCGATCCAGCACCTGACGGGACATTCCACCGAACTATTCCGCGCGCCGTATTCCGTTGACACCACACCGACCAAGGCCAGCGAGATCAGGCCGCTTCTGACCGCTCAGGCTCTGGGATACGTTACGGTGGGTGCGAATATCGACCCCAACGACTGGGCGCGGCCGGGCGTTAAAGCCATCCTCTACGGCGGCAATCCCGCCCCCGGAGCGGAGAAAGACGTTGAAACGATCGACGGCGTCCTCACGACTGCGGTGCTGGGGCTGCAGCCGAACGCGGATTCCATGCACATCGTACTCCTGCACGATTACGGCGGAGACCGAACGCAGACCATCCAGGCTCTGCCGCACATCATCGAAGGTCTCCGCGCCGAGGGGTTCACTTTCACGACCGTGAGCGGCCTGATGGGCCAGTCTCGCGATGCGGTCATGCCGCCGGTCTCAGGCCGGGACATCCAACTGGTGGGTGTGGACTCATTTGTGTTCGACCTGATATTCGGGTCCAAATCGGCGCTTCAATGGGTGTTCTACCTCACTCTGCTGCTCGGGGTATCCCGCGTGCTTTTTACCGCGGCATTCGCCCTCGTCCAGGCGCGCCGCGCGCGTCGGGAGGTATTCGACCCTCGATACCATCCCAAGGTTTCCGTTGTTATCGCGGCGTACAACGAAGCGGAAGTCATCGAGCGCACCGTTCAGGCAATTTTGGGCTCTGACTATGACGACGTTGAGATCATCGTCGTTGACGATGGCTCAATAGACGACACTTCCGCAGTCGTTCACCGCGCGTTTCAGCACGAACCGCGTGTTACCTTGCTTCGCAAGGATAATGGCGGGAAGGCCGGCGCCTTGAACACAGGCCTCGACTATGCTCGTGGCGAGATAGCGATTGGCCTGGATGCAGACACGTTGTTCGCGCCAAACACTATCTCGCTTCTGGTGCGCCATTTCCACGACCCCCGCGTTGCGGCCGTTGCCGGAAATGTGAAGGTCGGAAATCGCGTGAACCTGTGGACGCTGTGGCAGAGCCTTGAGTATATTGCGAGCCAGAACTTCGACCGCCGCGCGTATGCGGCGCTGAACTGCATCACGGTGGTGCCGGGCGCCATCGGCGCCTGGCGGCGAAGCGTGATTCTTGAGGCCGGTGGCTACCTGGCGGACACGCTGGCGGAGGACACGGACCTGACGCTGCGTGTGCGAAGACTGGGGTACGTGCTCAAGACGGAAAACGATGCCCTCGCATATACCGAAGCGCCAGACAACGTGCGCGCTTTGGCCAAGCAGAGGTTCCGCTGGGCGTTCGGCACCCTCCAATGCCTGTGGAAACATCGCAAGGTGTTGTTCCGGCGCAAGTACGGAGCGCTGGGGTTCGTTGCGCTGCCCACACTCTGGCTGTTCCAGATGGTGTTCCAGGCCGTCTCGCCGGTGGTGGACCTGATGATCCTCGTCGCGATCTGGAGCGGAAACTTTCCCACCGTCCTGTTCTATTACGGCTTGTTCTTCTTCGTGGACCTGATCGGCGCTGCGATGGCCGTGTGGTTGGACGATGAGGACTGGCGCCTGCTGCTCTGGATGTTCTGGCAGCGGTTTGTCTACCGCCAGGTGATGTACTACGTGATCTTCCGCAGCGTCATGGCCGCGTTCCGGGGGCACCACGTCGGATGGGGGAAACTCCAGCGCAAAGGGACGGCGACCGCGGCGCGGTAGCATCCAAACATTCAGCATCCGGCCAGAGTGCCGGATGCCGGATGCTGAGGAATGGCGGAGAGAGTGGGATTCGAACCCACGGTAGAGTTACCCCTACAACGGTTTTCGAGACCGTCTCCTTGAACCGCTCGGACATCTCTCCCGAACCATCGTTATGATACTTCACAAGCGTGGAGGTGTCAAGGCGGTCATGCGCCGCGGCCGTGGCGGCCCGCCTTGACGCTCACAACGGCAATCCCCTAGGATGGCGATATCACCGGGCAAGGGGGACGTCAGTAATTTGGAAAGCGTTGTGCTGGTCACCGATCGCGCGGAGTTGAGGGAGTTGTGTCGACGTGCTCTGCGCCAGGGACCCCCGTTTCGCGTGATATCGCCCGATGAATGGCGAAAAGCCGAATTTGGCAGCACACGGGACCGCCTCTTTATCGTTGACTTGCCCACCGCCCGCTCCACCCGCGACCTGCTTCCTGTCGCCGAAAACTGGCCCCACGGCTTTGCGGGTTCGCTCATCGCCGTTCTCGGACAGGATTCCCTCCCCGGGTTTAATCCCAGCGCGGTGATCGACGATCTCCTCGTCGAGCCATTTCTTGAGGCCGAAGCCGCCCTTCGCGTTCGTAATCTCCTCTGGAAGACCCGGATGGCGGCGCCGCCGGAGATCATGGTCTTCGGCGACCTGGCGATTGACAGCGGTTCCTACGAAGTGAATATCGCCGGCGTCACGCTGGACCTGACGTACAAGGAATATGAGCTTCTGCGTTTCCTTGCGGCGAATCCGTCCAGGGTATTCACGCGCGATATGCTGCTTAGCCGTGTGTGGGGCGAGGACTACTATGGGGGCACGAGAACGGTGGATGTGCACGTCCGGCGCCTTCGCCTCAAACTCGGTGCGCAGCACGATTCGCTGATCGGAACCGTGCGAAATGTGGGCTACCGCTTCGTGGCCCCGGATACCCTGTAGCGCGAACCCTTCGCCTACCGCCGGCTGAACGTGAATACGCCGAGCGCCACAATGCACAGGCACATCGTGACGGCGTACAGGATCAGCACCGTCTCACGCTGCGACAGCCCGCTTCTCAGCAGCCTGTGGTGTACGTGGCCCTTATCCGCCTGGGTGAGCGGCTGCATTGTGACCAGGCGCCGGATCACCACGAAAACGGCGTCCAGGATCGGCACACCCATCACCAGCACGCTCACACTGAGCGTTACCACGGTGGCGATCTTGGTGAGACTCAGGATGGACAGGCAGGCGAGCATAAAGCCCAGGAACTGAGCGCCGGCGGTCCCCATGAAGATCCGGGCCGGATTGAAGTTGTGGCGCAGGAACCCGATGGCGCTGCCGCAAACCGTGGCTGCCATCACGGCCGCGACCACGTTGTGAGTCTGGAGCGCCATGAGGGCCAGGGTTGCGCAGCTGATTGCGCTGACGCCGGCCGCCAGTCCGTCCACCCCGTCGATGATGTCCGTGGCTTTCGTCGTGAAGAAGATCCACGCCATGGTGATGGGCACGGCCAGGTGGAGGTTATCGAGATCCCACGTTCCGGGCCCGAGCGGGTTGGTCACAAAGGATATCTTCACGCCCTGCAGTGTTACGAGCCATCCGGCGAAGAGCAGTACGGCCATCTGCGCGAGCGCGGACAGGTCGAACTTGTCGTCCAGCACGCCGAAGACCGCCACGAGGAACGCCGCGCCGAGGATGGCCGCCACCTTGTCCTCATGCGGTCCGCGCGGCACCGTAAGGAGGATCGCCAGTATCGTGGAGCACACGATGGCGATGCCTCCCCAGAGCGGCATGTCCTTCGTATGGACGTCGCGAACCCGCGGAACGCGCATTGCCCCCGCCGCCCGGGCCACCTGCTCCACTACCGGTGTCAACAGGTAGGAGCCAAAAAGCGCCAGTGCGAACGCCACCAGACATAGTATCAGCCCATTCATTACATGCATAAGACCCTGCCGCCCCGACGGCGATTGCTTCGCGCCGACAACAGGGCAAACGTAAGGGAAACGTGCTTGTCACGTTGCGATGACCGCACCAAGTTATTATTGGCGTTCGTGAGCGGCATTGAACATGCCGCCGCCGCCTCAATTTGTACACCGCGTTCAACCTTCCGAAATGGCATAAAGACTTGTGCGTGGCCGTTCAAACAGACGGACGCAGGAGGAATGCATTTTGGACTTTACGCAACTGCTTCAGGAAGCTGCCGCTCAGAACGCGTCGGACGTGTTCCTGAAAGAAAACACACCGCCCGCCGTCCGGTTGGCGGGCCGGATCGTGCGGACCGAACACCCGCCTGTCAACAGCCAGATGATTCGCCAGTTCGCGCAAACCGTGATGACGTCCGATCAGATGGCGCGCTTCGACAAGCGGCACGAAATGGACCTGGCGTTCACGATTCCTGGAGTCAGCCGGTTCCGCGCTAATATTTACCAGCAGCGCGGTAGCTGGAGTATGGTCCTTCGTCTCGTCCCCCTGTATGTGCAGCCTCTGGATGATCTCCAGATGCCGACGCCGATCCGTGAACTGACCAAACTGCGGCAGGGGCTGATCCTTGTGAGTGGACCGACGGGGAGCGGGAAATCGACCACTCTCGCCGCGATGATCGATGAAATCAACTCAACCCGCAACTGCAACATCGTGACCGTCGAAGACCCGATCGAGTTCGTGCACGCGGACAAATTGTCGATCGTCAGCCAGCGCGAGGTCGGCGCGGACACGGAATCGTTCACCGACGCGCTCAAATACGTGGTGCGGCAGAGCCCTGACGTGATCCTCATCGGAGAGATGCGCGATATTGAGACGATGACCGTGGCGATGGCGGCAGCGGAAACGGGGCATCTGGTGCTCAGCACGGTGCATACGTCGTCGGCCCCTGAAACGGTGGACCGCCTGATCAACATGTTCCCGCCGCATGCGAAGATCGACGTCTGCACGCGCCTGGCTAAGACGCTTCGTGGATGTCTCGCGCAGGCGTTGATTCCCACTGTGGATGGGACCGGTCGTACGGCGGCCATCGAGATCATGCTGTCCGGTCCGACGATCAGCAAATTGGTGGAAGAAGGGCGGTCCGGCTCGATCCAGCAGGCGATCAGCGAGGACCGGTTCTACGGCATGCAGACGATGAACGAGGCGCTGCACAAACTAGTCGCCGCCGGCACGGTTTCCGAGGACGATGCGCTGTCTCATTCACCTAACGCGTTGGAGCTTCGGCAGATGCTGCGGCGTAAATGACGCCCTAACCGCCGGGTTGCATCGGGATCCGCTGCAACCCGGCCCTTGGCATCCCTCGCGCTTTCAGCGGCCGTTGTGGGAGAGGATCCTTTCCGGGAGAGCCGGCATAGGTTCGCGCAAATCCACGCCGCAGATTCGCTGCACCTGTGCGATGAACCACACCTCGTACGCCGAGTCCGCGGTCGCCCAGTTTGCCAGTGACTTTGCCGGATCCGGGGAGTCGAACGTTACGATAACCATATCACCGTTCGGCGTCTGCTGAAGATACCATTCCTCACGGGTTATCTCTTCGCGAGCCAGGGTATCCAGGAACTCCGAACGGCGTGGACCGGCCACTTCCGTAGCGAACCGCCGGGCGGCCTCCGTCTGTCCGTGCAGGACGGGAAAAGCAACCACAATACTGGCCATATATTCATTCTCCTAATTGAATCTATATGATGCGGTAAAGTCAAAGGTAGCTTTAGCCCGCCGAATCTGACCAACGATCGGGCGACTCCACGTCTGCCCGTGACCACGACGTTTGCCCTCTCGCGAACCGTTCTTTAGAATGAAAGCATACACACGCTCTCAAAGGACGGGATTATGGCGGACGAAACGGAACGCGAGCACAAATCGGACGGACGATACCACCCTGCGGATATCGAGGCCAAATGGCAGGCGCGATGGGAAGCGGAGCGCCTTTTTGCGCGAAAGGACCCGGGCGGGGACAGCAAGCAGTACGTCATCGAAATGTTTGCGTACCCCAGCGGAGACCTTCATTGGGGACACGTCCGCAACTACACGATCGGCGACGTCTTTGCCCGCTACCAGACGGCGCGGGGCAAAAACGTATTCCACCCGTTCGGGTTTGATGCGTTTGGCCTGCCGGCCGAGAATGCAGCCATCAAGCGGAACGTGCATCCGGCCGAGTGGACGCACGCCAATATTGCCCACATGACGTCTCAGTTGAAGCGCATGGGTTATTCCTATGACTGGGACCACACCCTGAACACCTGCGATCCCGAGTACTATCGCTGGAATCAGTGCCTGTTCCTGAAGTTTCACGAGCGCGGCCTGGCTTACAAGAAAAAGTCGCTGCTGAACTGGTGCCCCCAGGACAAGACCGTCCTGGCGAATGAACAGGTGCTCAACGGGTGCTGCGAACGCTGTGGGACGCCGGTGGTGAAGCGCGAACTGAGCCAATGGTTCTTCCGGATCACCGACTACGCGGACCGCCTCCTGGAAAACCACGCCCAACTCGATTGGCCGCAGGCCGTCATCGAGATGCAGAAGAACTGGATCGGCCGCAGCACCGGCGCGCTGATTGATTTTGACCTTGAGGCCCCGTTCGCGGGCGAAAGCCTTTCCGTCTTTACCACCCGGCCGGACACCCTGTTTGGCGTCACCTATATGGTGCTGGCGCCGGAACACCCGCTGGTTGCCCGGGTAAAGGAAGCCTTCCCTGCCGAAGCAGAACGGATCGGGGCATTTGTGGAGAAGGTCGGCCGGGAGTCGGAGATCGATCGCACGGCGGAGGACAAGCCCAAAGAAGGCGTCCCGCTGCCCATTTTCGCGATTAATCCTGCCAACGGGGACCGTATCCCGGTGTGGATTGCCAATTACGTGCTGGTGGAGTACGGAACCGGCGCCGTGATGGCGGTACCCGCGCACGACGAGCGTGACTTTGCCTTCGCGAAGCAGCATGCTCTGCCGATTGTGGAGGTCATCGCGCCGTCAGCCGACAGCCATCCGTCTTCGGCCCTCGATGCCGCATATACCGACCCGGGCGTGATGGTGAACTCGGCCGAGTTTACCGGCTTGTCCAACGCGGACGGGAAAGGTAAGGTGGTCGCCGGGCTGGAAGGGAAAGGTAAGGGTAAGGCTACCGTCAACTTCCGCCTGCGCGACTGGTGTATCTCCCGCCAGCGGTATTGGGGAACACCGATACCGATGGTGTATTGCGACTCCTGTGGGATCGTGCCGCTCCCCTACTCCGCTTTGCCCGTTACCCTGCCGACAGACGTTGCCTTTACCGGCCAGGAGAATCCGCTGCAGACCAGCCCGAGTTTCCTGATGACGTCCTGTCCCACCTGTGGCGGCCCGGCGCGCCGGGAGACGGACACCATGGACACGTTCGTGGATTCATCGTGGTATTTCCTGCGCTACCTGAATCCGCGGAACGAGACCGTTCCGTTCGATTCCTCAGATGTGAAGGAATGGATGCCGCTGGATATGTATATCGGCGGACGGGAACACGCGACGATGCATCTCATCTACGCGCGCTTCTTTACCATGGCGCTGCACGATATGGGGCTGGTCGATTTCGATGAACCGTTCACGCGGCTGTTCAACCAGGGCATTCTCACCCAGGGTGGCAGCAAGATGAGCAAGCGCGGGAACGCTACGCCGCCAAACCAGCTCCTGGACAAGTACGGCGCGGATGCGTGCCGCATGTTCATCCTTTTCGTCGCCCCTCCGGAGGAACGCACCGAATGGAATGAAGCCGGCGTGGAAGGCACATTCCGCTTCCTGACACGCGTATGGCGCTTCGTGACACAGCCGAAGCCGTCGGGCAGCGCCTTCCTCGATTCTGATGAACCGGTGCGGCGGGCCTTGCATCGAACGATTCAGAAGGTCACCGAGGATATGGATGGCCTCCGATACAACACCGCGATCGCCGCGATGATGGAACTCATGAACGCCCTGTCCACTGCGTCCCTCTCCGGCGCGGCCTGGAGCGAAGCGGCGACGGCGCTGGTTCAGATGCTCAACCCCTTGGCGCCGCATTTCGCGTGCGAGGCCTGGCAGATGATGGGCCACCGTGAAACGCTTTACGCCAACGCCTGGCCCGCCTTCGACGCGGATCTCGGCCGGGAAAACGAGGTCGAGATCGTCCTTCAAATCAACGGCAAGGTGCGCGACCACCTGACCGTCGCCGCGGGAACGCCGGCGGCCGACCTTGAGGCGATGGCGCGCTCCAGCGAGAAGGTATTGGCTGCGCTGGACGGTAAGCAGATCAGGAAGATCATCGCCGTGCCGGACAAGCTGGTGAACGTCGTAATCGGTTGATCCGCTGTGGATTCCCGCGGGTCAACCCGTGGTTAGGCTGCCGGTCCAGGTGCCGCCGTCCCAGCCTGCCTTGCCCGGCAAGTCTCGAAGGGCAACGAATCCCGTGCCGTTGCGCATCACCATCGGCACGCGGTGGTTCGCCTTCGCCCCGTCCTGCACGATGGCCCGCCCCTTTGATGCATCGATGATGCGCAGCCGCGCGGCTGCCGCCATGGGGCGAAGCGCCACCATCAGAGTCTTGTCCTGGTAAAGGTAAGGTTGCGCCGAGGTGACTTCCTTGCCGTTCACTACCACATGGATCGGCATAGGCGGGGGAACGTCCGGTTGCAGGATGCGTTTGGCCCGCTCGTAGTACGCCCGGCGGTCGGCCGCGCCGTTTGTTCCGCCATTGATCACGCGCGTAATCTGGTCGAATTTCCCGGCGTCCGCGAGTTCGTTGAGGTTGTGCTGTTTCCAAAACAGGCCGGCAATTCGGAAGCCGGCCTCGGGCTGCGCCGCCATTCTGGGGTTAGCCAGCAAGTCCAACCCGAGCAGGTCGCCAAAGCGGGCGTAATTCGCGCGGCCGGTCAACTGGATCGGCCCCCGGCCTTTGAAGCGGCGACCATCACCCGGGCGGGTGTTCCCCAGGTCCTTACGGCCTTCGTACTGCTCCCCACTGGCCATCTCCTCCATGTAGCGGAGTTCACATGACTCATGGGCTATCTGGGCAAGGAAGGCAGCCTTTCGGAGTAGGGCGTCGATCAGGAATTCGTCCATCGCCAGGACCAGATGCGGGAGACAAGTATCCCGGCGCGATGACCTGAGGTGCGGCATGATGCCGGAGAGCTCTTCCGCAGTTAGCATGGCGCCCCTCCGCGACGCTTGGAACCGCGGCCGCGAGGGGATTCTCATCCTCGCGGCCGCGGTCTCATTCCACTAAGATAGGACGGGGTCTCGCCGGAAAGGCGTTCGGTCGTTGATGGACAGAACGGTGACGTGCGGCGCCCGATGGGATGGGCGGAGCCTTCCCCCGTTGGAGTCCATGCCCGCCGCCCACTGCTCCAATTCCCAACGTCCGACGAGCCGATGCTCGTCTCGCCCGGCGCGATACAAGACGATCGTCGGAAGGCTCCCACTGCAAATGGCGTCGTGGATCGCTGCGGGGGCCACGCCCTTCAGCTCTGCGGCTTCGTCAATCGTAAGGTAACGGTTTGCCATGCCCGTAATCCTCTGCTGCCAAAAAGTGTTACACCGTGCAAGCTGAATATCGGAGCTATGACGGCGCCTCTTTAGGGTGGCGGCGGATAGACTGAACAAATGGAGGCCTTTGGACCGTCTGGACATGTGGGAGGCGCGCGCCGGCGGGATTGGCGGGAGCGTGTGGGAATCGAACCCACCCAGGACGGCGTAACCGCCCCGGACACGGTTTTGAAGACCGCCCGGGCCACCAGACCCGATCCGCCCCCGTTTACATACGAAACCATAGCACAACGTGTAAGCCAGGCGCTCTCACTGACAACGCGGTCTTCGCGCGCTCGCTATACTGATTTGCGGAGGATATGAATGACAGTTGAACCGCCTACCGGCACGAATTCCGCCCCGTTCGCTCAAGCTTCGCCGGCTGTTCCCGCCGTCGCGGAAACCCGTTTCCGGGTTGACGACCTTTTGCGCGAACTCGTGTCTCGCGACGCGAGCGACCTGCACCTGCGCGTCGGTGAGCCGCCCGTGATGCGAGTCCACGGTGACCTGATTCGAACCACCTATCCGGCTCTCACCCCCGAAGATACCGAGGCGATCGCGGACCAGCTTCTCAACGAGGAGCGCCGGAAGCGATATGATGAATTCCTGGAGGCGGACCTCAGTTACAGCATCCCCGGCGTGTCCCGATTCCGCGTGAATTTCTTCCGCCAGCGGGGCCACGTGGGCGCCGTGATGCGGGCCATCCCCATCAAGATTAAGACCATTGACGATCTCGGCTTGCCGCAAGTGACCAAGGATTTGTCCCTTCGCCCGCGCGGATTGGTACTGGTTACCGGGCCGACAGGGTCCGGCAAATCCACGTCGCTCGCGGCGATGATCCACCACATCAACACCCTGACGCGCAAGCACATCATCACCGTCGAGGACCCCATCGAGTTCCTGCATAACGACATCAATTGCGCGGTCGAACAGCGCGAACTGGGAATGGACACCCACTCGTTCAACGAGGCCCTGAAACACGTGCTGCGCCAGAATCCGGATGTCATCCTCGTTGGTGAGATGCGCGACCTTGAGACGATATCGCTGGCCATCACCGCGGCGGAAACCGGCCACCTCGTGTTCGCGACATTGCATACAACGGACGCCCCGCAGACCGTTGACCGGGTCATTGACGTATTCTCGCCGGACCAGCAGCAGCAAATCCGCATGCAGTTGTCGGTCACGCTCCTGGCCGTTATCTCGCAAACCCTTATGCCGCGAGCCGACGAATCGGGGCGCGTTGCGGCGTTCGAGGTGATGGTTTGCACTCCGGCTATCCGGGCCCTGATCCGGGAGGGCAAGACGCACCAGTTGTACACCGACATCCAGACCGGCTCCGAACACGGAATGATCAGCCTGGACCAGTACCTGCTGGATCTCGTCCGCAACCGGGTGATCAAGTACGAGGACGCCCTCGCAAAGTCGAGCAACCCGAAGGACTTCGAGCAGCGTGCCCAGAAGATGATGGCGGAGATGAGTGCGACCCACGGGGTGCGCCGCTAAACGACCCTTCCTCGTTCGACAGGCGGGGATACGAGAAAACATAAACAGAATGAGCAATAACGTACAACTAGCGCCCGCGGAGCAGCCGGCCGTGGTAACGACCGAGTCGGTTAGCGAAACCATGATGCGGAATCCGCGTCAGACGTTGGATTACCTTCTCACCGAGATGGTGAAGGCTTCCGGCTCCGATATGGTCCTCAAAGAGGGCGCGCCTCCGCTGTTCAGAATCCACGGGGATCTGTTTCCGACCCAGTTTCCCCGGCTCACGGCGGATAACGTCCAGACGCTTTGCTACTCCATCGTGACGGACAGGCAAAAGGAGTCCTTTGAAAAGGGCCTGGAACTGGACGTGGCCCACGAGATCGCCAACGTATCTCGATTCCGGGTCAACCTGATGTTCCAGCGCAACGCCGTAACCGGGTGTTTCCGCGCCATTCCGCTGGACATCAAAACGATGGAGCAGCTGAACCTGCCGGCGGTGTGCCGGTATTTCTGCGAACGTCCGCGCGGATTGGTCCTGGTCACCGGGCCGACCGGTTCCGGCAAAACCACTTCCCTTGCAGCGATGATCAACTACATCAACGAACGGATGGCGGTCCACGTCATGACCGTCGAGGATCCAGTTGAGTTCGTGCACGAGGACAAGAAGGCGTTGATCAACCAGCGCCAGTTGGGAACGGACACGCTCTCCTTCGCCAACGCGTTGAAATTCGTCCTCCGCCAGGACCCCGACATCATCCTGGTCGGCGAAATGCGCGACCTCGAAACCATCGCGCTTGCCATCACCGCCGCCGAAACCGGCCACCTCGTGTTTGGAACCCTGCACACCACTGACGCCGTCCAGACGGTGGACAGAATCATCGACGTCTTCCCGACGCACCAGCAGCAGCAGGTGCGCATGCAGATGTCGGTTAACCTGATCGGCGTCGTCTCGCAGACCCTCCTGAAGACCGCGGATGGCCAGGGGCGCGTGGCCGCCTTTGAGACAATGGTGGCCATCCCCTCAATCCGCAACCTGATCCGCGAGGCCAAGACCCATCAGATCAACTCCGCGATCCAGACAGGCGCCCGTCAGGGCATGATGAGCCTGGACCAGAATCTCGCCGAATTGGCGCGGCGGCGGGTAGTGAAATTCGAGGACGCTGCTGCCAAAGCGGGCAATCTTCAGGAATTCATGAACATCTACGGCGAGTCTGTGAGCCAGGACCAGATGGCGGCGGCCCAGGCGGCCCGAAACAGGTAGCGCGGGGCGGGAGCCGCTGTCCGCAAGCACTATTCGTCCTGAAATGCGGGCCCGGTTGCGGATTCGGGATGAGCGTGCCTGCCCTATCCCCGCCCCGTAAGGACGCGTGTGGCGGCGAGGGATTGAAGCGCGAGGGCGATACCGATCGCCAGCACGATGGCGTTCCCGACGATTGAGACTGCCCGCACTCCCCGCGGCGTGAGCCGGGCCAGTGGCGTGCGCTGCTGACCCCAGACGACTGCCAGTCCGGCCGCGGTGAGCGTTACGGCCAGTCCGGCGCTGAATGCCACGATGAGCGCCATGCCATACAGCGTCTGGTGGATCGCAATGGCGCCCAGAAGGACGATCAGCGCATCGGGGCAGGGAACGATGCCACCGCTTATCCCCAACGCCAGGAGGCTGCCTACCGTGATGCTGTTCGGCACCGAGTGGGTATGTTCACCCCCGACACCATGGGAATGCGTGACGGCGTGGTCGTGATGATGGTGCTGTGTGTGCTCACCGTGATGAGAGTGCGCGGCGCTATGGGCGCGTTCCCGCCCGATCTCCCGCAGCCTCGCCAGAAGCATGCCGCCTCCGATGAGGGCGACCAGCACACCGGACGCGACTCCCAACCAGGGCTGGAGAACCTCGGGCAGAACGAACTGCGAGCCATACAACGCCACCGCGCCCAGCAGGAAAACGCCGAAGGTGTGACTGAGCGTGACCGTTATCCCGAGCAGGATGGCGTGCCGGGCCGTTCCCCGCTGGCCCACGAGGTAAGCCGCGACCAGGGTCTTTCCGTGTCCAGGTTGCAGCGCGTGTATTCCCCCAAGGCAGAACGCGATGAGGAGCGACATCAGCAGAACAGCCGGGGTGATTCGCTTGACAGCCACCAGTGAGTGAAAGGCTCTCGCCCAGCGGGATGGTGGTGGCGCCGCGGATGCCACCGGCGGTTGGGTGGGCGCGGGCGCGGGAAGAGCAACGGCCGCCGGCGCCGGTCGGGCGCCCGGCGCGGGAGCCGGCCGTACCTTGGTCGTGGGTTTCAATGACGCTGTCGCCTTCGGTGCCGGGCTCGTATCGATTCCCGGAACGTCGATTAACGGCGCCCAGGGCACTGCGACGGGAGGTGTTGAGACGGTTGCGTGTTTCACCGGGGCTGGCGTTGCCGCGATTCTCTGTACGGGCTTGGGCGCGGGCGGCGCCGCCGGTATGTTGACTGTGAAATCGGCGGAGGAATCCTGAGGGGGATTCGAAAGACGATCGGGCGGATAGGCTCGAAGCTCGCGGCTGATTTCCTTGTTCAGCGTGTTTCCCGCAATCGGCGGGATGCCGGTCGCGGCTTCGACGACCATCTCCTTCCAACCGGGACGTTCGGGGTAGTTCGCATCCTTGAACTCTATCCGGTGAATGCCCGGACGGAGAGGAGCCACCGCGTCCAATTCCACCTTCATCGTTGCCAGGTTGGCCACACCCGGCGTGAACCTGGCGTCGGCGCCTTTGAGAGTCCAGCTTACCGCGGTTCCATCCACGCTTGTCGGGAGGTTGCCAAGCCAGCGGGGCGTCCGCGACCGAATGTACGACTTGACTTCCGCATCGGAAACGTCGTTGTCCGAATTGAGATCCATCACCTGCCGCTCCACCATGGTCGGCAGTTCAGCCATGTCGAGCACGTATCTGAGTCGCAGAGACCCCTTCTCAACGCGGAGTCGCGCGTAGTGGTTGATCGTGAAATTCCCCATCGGATGCGCCGCCGCCGCGATGGGCGAAAGCGTGAGTAGAAGCGTTATCTGGCAGATTCGAGCGAGTTTCATAGGCAGTGCAGAATGGTTGCGGGTGGGGGCGTTTGCCGCTCCGAAAAAAGTACAAAAATCCGGGTGTTAATTTACTCTGGCGAACGACGCGTTCGTCATGAGGGGCCATAATCAATATTAAGGATCGCCTTCACCCAGACTTGGAAGCCCTTCCCTATTCTACCGATTTGGGCGGTATGGGAAGCGGCGCGCGGCTGAAATTGAGCGCTTTTTTGGCGACCTTACAAATTGGTTGCGGCGAAGCCTACAAATCGTTGTCCGCCGTGCCGATGATGTCGTAAATTCAAGATTGTCTTATTCTGAAACACCCGCAGCCGTCCAGGGCTATCACATCCCGGTTCTCCTGGCGCAGTGCCTGGACCTGCTATCGATTAAGCCGGACGGAGTGTACCTGGATGCCACCTTGGGTGGTGGCGGGCATGCGCGGGCGATTCTGGACCGCCTTGGCCCCGGTGGAAGGCTGATCGGCGTTGATCGGGATGCGGACGCTCTCGAATGCGCCAAGGGGTGGCGGGACCCATATGGGGACAAGTTTGAGGCCATAAGGGCATCGTTTGCCGGTTTGCGGCAAGCGCTGGGTGACCCGCAAGAACCATTTCTGGACGGCGTGCTGTTCGACCTGGGAGTGTCTTCGCATCAACTGGATGTCGCCGGTCGCGGCTTCTCCTTCCGGGCGGGCGGCCCGCTTGATATGCGGATGGACGCTCGGGACGCCATGACCGCGGAAGACATTGTTCGAACGTGGGACGCCGACGAAATCAAGGACGCGTTGCGGAAATACGGCGAGGAGCGTTACGCCGGCAGGATAGCGAGTGCGATTGTACGCGAACGGGATCGCATCAAGACGACTGCCGATCTCGCGGCGGTGGTGAAGCGAGCGGTTCCCGGACAGGGAGCGAGTGAGCGCATACACCCTGCGACACGGACGTTTCAGGCCTTTCGCATATTGATCAACGACGAGATGGAAGCGTTGGAACAGGGCCTGGAACAGGCGGTTTCGCTGCTCCGGCCTGGTGGGCGCATCGTTGTGATCTCGTACCATTCGCTGGAAGACCGTATCGTAAAGAACGCGTTCCGGGAGTGGTCAAAGGGCTGTATATGCCCGCCGCGCATGCCGTTGTGCCGGTGCGGGCACACGGCGACCGTGAAGATATTGACGAGGAAGCCGGTTGTTCCGACCGACGAGGAGATTCGGGAGAACCCGAGAGCCCGGAGCGCGAAAGCAAGGGGTGCGGAAAGACTTCCGGTTTGAACCTCAAAGATGGAACAGGTTGGATGGTCAGGGGGCACGATGATGAGCGCCCCAATGCCCCTTGCCCGCGGGGCTTTTTATACATCGGGCGCGTGTTAAATTCTGTCTCATTCGGTAACACAGAGGTTTGAAGTGATAGCCCCGCGTACACACCAGCGGATAATTTCAAAGCGCAAACAGGCCAAGATGCCCCCGACGCCCGGCCGCGCCGGAACCCGAAGGCATCCGCGGACCAACGCCCGGTCGCTCGTGGTGCTGAGGCGCGATCTCATCATCGTCGCCTCGATCGCGTGTACCCTTCTGATGGTGCACGTCTTCCAGTACGCCTGTGTCGCGAAAGCGGGCTATGAACGCGCTCGCCTGCGGGCGGAAATCCACACCCTGGCCCAGGAGAACAGCAACCTGCGCGCCGATGTGGAAATACTGGAGCGGCCGCAGAGGATCGATCATCTGGCGCGCCAGCGCGGGATGATCCAGCGAACCGACGCCGACTTCGTGGCCCTGGCGCCCCTGCCGCAGAAGCCCGCCAACCCGGATCGTCCGATGATCGCCGGCTTCCTGCCGGAATGGCTGAACAAACTCGTCTCACACAAGCGCTAGGAGGGATCGATGGCGCGCAAGTCGTTCAGCCTCGGCCAAAGGGGACGCATCCTCTTCGCCCTCCTCGCACTGGGCTATTCAATCATTGGTGTGCGCCTCGCCTGGATCCAGGTGGTCAGGCGAGGCGCATACCAGGCCCTCGCAGACCGTTACCATCTCCGCACCATCGTCATCCCGGCCAAACGCGGTGTGATTAAGGACCGGAATGGCGAACTGCTGGCCATCAACGCCGACGCCGGTTCGGTGAGCATCGACCCTTCGTTTTACTGGAATCCCGCCAAATGGCCGGTCGAACGCTTGCAGCCGGTTGAGGGCGGAAAAAAGGGCCGCAGGCGAGTTGAGACTCGCGTCCAGCCCGACCGGGATGCGGCCGCAAAGACCATCGCGGACACCCTGCAAATGGACTTCGCCGAGGTGCGCCCGAAACTGGACAAGCGAACGGAGTTCGTCTACCTAAAACGCCACGTGTCACTGGACAACATCCGCCGCGCCGATGCCGCCCAGATTCTGGGCCTGCGCATCGACGATGAACCGAAGCGAATGTACCCGATGGGAAGCCTTGCCGCCCATATCCTCGGGTTCACCAACTCGGAAGGCGTTGGGCAGTACGGCATGGAACTTGTGTGCGACAGACTCCTCGCCCGGAAAGACGGTTCCGAAGTGCAGGAAGTCGACCGCAAGGGGCGTATCATCCCGGGCACTCTCCGCTCGGAAAAGGACCCCCTCGACGGCGCAAGCGTAACCCTCACGATCGACGCGAGGATACAACAGGTCGCGGAACGCGAACTGGGCCGCGCATGCGACCAGTACAAGGCCATTGGTGGAACCTGCACCGTGGTTGACCCGAATACCGGCGAAATCCTCGCCATGGCCAACTATCCGCGTTTCGACCCTAATCAGCCCTACAAGGTGACGGCAAA
Organism: Armatimonadota bacterium; assembly: GCA_036504095.1. Classification (NCBI taxonomy): domain Bacteria; kingdom Bacillati; phylum Armatimonadota; species Armatimonadota bacterium. Next base: position 280,726 of record DASXVS010000071.1, read on the forward strand.
GGATGAGAACGGCCGGCCGCGCCCCGATATGGTGTGGAAAGCGCACGCGGTTACGGACAACTATGAGCCCGGTTCAACCATGAAGGGCATCACGGCGTCCGCGGCGGTGAATGAACACGCCGTCTCGCTGACCGAACGCTTCAATTGCCCGCAGCAGATCCGGATCGGATCGCACACCATCCACGACGTTACCCATGGGACGGGCGCGTTCGGCATGCTCGACCTCGCCGGAATCCTCGCCCACTCCAGCAACGTAGGCATGTCACAGGTGGGATTGCGTCTCGGCGCCGCCCGCCTTGACAAATACGTCCACGCGTTTGGCCTGCTGGACAGGACCGGCATCGAGGTTCCCGGTGAAGGCCGTTCGGGCCTTCCGCCTGCATCGAGTTGGGCCCGTCATTTTACGGCGACCATCGCTTTCGGGCAAAGCATCAGTTTCACGCCATTGCGGCTCGTGATGGCGTACGGCGCAATCGCAAATGGCGGCACCCTTCTGAAGCCGAGCATCATCAAGCGGATTGAGAGGCCCGCAACCGCGAACACCCCGGCCCAATCCGAGGAGCGCAAGCCGCAAAGCGTCCGCCGCGTGATTACACCGGAAACCGCGCGAACGATGACAGCGCTTCTCTCAAACGTAGTGACCGACGGAACCGGCAAGCCCGCCAAAATCCGGGGGTATCAACTTGTCGGCAAGACCGGATCCGCGCAGAAAGTGGTCCACGGGCGCTACGAATCCGGAAAGTTCATCGCTTCTTTCATCGGTTTCCTGCCACGCGACAAGCCCCGCGCCGTGATCCTCGTAACGGTGGACGAGCCGAAGGGTACTCACTGGGGCGCCACCGCGGCGGCGCCGGTGTTCCGGGAAGTGGCGCGCCAGACGATGTGGTACCTGAACGTCCCGCCGGACGATCCATCCGACCGCTTTGACGGCAGCGAGCCAAGGACCTGGCCGGTAACGGGCAGGAAGCGCACCGCTCGTCGCTGACGGGGCCAGGCCTGGCCCGGCTTTGGTTGGACCGGTTGACAATCCATCTCGGGCGGCTGACATCGTGATTCCAGCACTATGCCACCGCCCTTCCATCTGATGTCCCGGCGCGCGGTCGGGATGGTCCTCGTCACGCTTTCCGCGGCGGCGTACGGGTGCAATCCCATTCTCGTCAAGATTGCGCTGCGTGCGAACACAGGCCCGGCGACGCTGTTGTCGATCAGGTACGGCATTGCCGCGGTCTGCCTGCTGGCGTTGATGGCGTTGCGACGCGAGGCCTTCCCACGGGGTCGTGCGTTGGGTGCGCTGGTCCTGTTGGGCGCCCTTGGCAACATGGGGCATTCGGGGCTATACCTTCTAGCCCTGTCAAAGGCTCCAGCCGCTTCGGTTGCGATCCTGCTATTTGTTTACCCGGCCCTCGTCACGCTCATGGCAGCGTGCTTCCTCAAAGATCACATACCGGCGCTCAAGTGGATTGCCGTCGTGGTGGCTCTTTCGGGCGCGATGCTTGCCGTCGGGCACGGACCAGGCGCAATGACGGTCGGAAGTCTCCTGGCGTTGGCCGCTGCCACGTGGTATGCCGCCTATATAGTGGTCAGCAGCCGGATAACAGAGAGGTACACCACTCTCGCCTCGACGACCGTGGTCGTCGCGTCATCGGCGGCTATCTTCCTCATCGCGACGCTTGTGACGGAAGTAAGACCGCCCACGACCACCGCCGGGTGGGCGGCAGCCACCGGCACGGCGATCGTTGGGACAGTCATCGCGATACTGTCGTTCTTCGGCGGGCTAAGCCGGGTTGGTCCGGTCACAACCTCTACCATGGGGACGCTGGAGCCAATAGTCACAGTGGTGTTGGCGGCGGCTGTGCTGGGCGAGCACCTGACGCCCATCCAGTTCCTGGGCGGCGTGATGGTCCTGGGCGCGGTGTTCTTGCTTTCGCATGCCGATGGCCGAAACGAGAGATTGCCCGCGCTCGACACATAATCTACAGGGCTGAGGGCTGAGGGCTGAGGGCTGAGGGCTGAAGGCTGAGGGCTGAGCCCATCGCCTGGCCGGAGGAGGCATGATGGCTGACAACTACGTTCTGGCGGTAGGCGCGCACTGCGGAGACATGGAGATCAGCGCCGGAATGGTCGTCGCCAAGCTGGCCCGCCTGGGCAAGCGGACCGTATTCCTGCACCTCACGCCGGGCGAGAAAGGCCACAAGACGCTTTCCCCGGATGCCTACGCCGCGCAGAAGCGCAGGGAAGCCGTGGCGGCGGCCGAAGCGTTCGGCGGCGAAGCGCTCTTCCTCCCGTATAAGGACGGCGAACTCCCGGCGGACGAAGCGCTCAAGTTCCAGATCGCCGACATCATCCGCGAGGTTAGACCGAAGGTCCTGCTGGCGCACTGGACCGGTTCCATGCACAAGGACCATACCGCGGCCGGCGAGGTGATCCCGGACGCGGTTTTCTACGCTGCTATCAGGGGTTTTGAGCGTCCCCTGCCCGCCCACGGCGTCGTTCGCACCTATTACACCGAGAACTGGGAAGATCCCATCGATTTCAGGCCTGAGCTCTTTGCGGAGGTCGAACAGCAAGACGTCGACCTTTGGGAGCAAGCCTGCCGGAAATACGCGCTCTTCGACGGCGGGGTCAGCGATTTCGACTACCTCACCTACTACCGCAGCCTGGCCCGCGTCCGCGGGCTGGAGATCATGTCGCCGACCGGCCTGGCGCAGGCGTTTGGCCTCCCCCCTCTTTCGCGCCGCCGCCGGGTATCGGAGATCTGAGTCCGCAGGGTCCGGACGCCCGTTGTGGTAAAATGTGGCGTGATGAATGCAATCTCTGTTGACGCATCGCGTCATTGGCGGGATATAGTAATCTGGCCCAACGTTTGAAGCCCAACTCTGAAGGGGGACCTTATTAAAATGGTTAGACCCAATGAGGGTTGCTGTTCCGTGACTGAACGCAAGACCCTCCCCCTGACCGGCATGCTCCGTCCGCTGAGTATGCTTGTCAGTTTCTTCCTGTTGCTTGCAGCGACAGGCAAATCATTCGCCGGGGAATCCGACGTAACTCTGCCTCCCATTGAAGGAAGCAACTTCAATGTCCTGCTTCTGATCCTCGGATGCGCGATCGTCGCGCTGCTCGTTGGCTGGGGCATCGCCGCCAGCGTGAAGAAGCTTTCGGCCGGTTCGCCGGCCATGCAGGAAGTCCAGAAGGCCATCCAGGATGGCGCGATGGCGTACCTCGGCCAGCAGATCAAAGCGATGTTGCCGCTCGTGGTCATCATCACGATCGGCCTGTTCTTCATGTACAAGCCTGTCTATATCGAACAGGCCGTCAAGTCCGGTCAGGGCGAGGGCTACGGCCTGTTCCTGGCCTTCGGCGTTGCCATCGCCTTCCTGCTCGGCGTTACGTGCTCTTACATCGCCGGATTCGCGGGTATGAAGATGGCGGTTCAGGGCAACGCCCGGGTGGCGAATGCCGCGCTCACATCCTTCAAGCTGGCTCTTGAGACCGCGTTCAAGAGCGGCGCCGTGGCCGGAATGGTCACCGTCGGAATGGGTCTGGCGGGCGCCGCGATCATCTTTATGATCTTCAAGCAGGACGCGATGAAGGTCCTGGTCGGCTTCGGTTTCGGCGGTTCTCTGGCTGCCCTCTTCATGCGCGTCGGCGGCGGCATCTTCACGAAGGCCGCGGACGTTGGCGCCGACCTGGTCGGCAAGGTTGAAGCCGGCATTCCGGAAGACGACCCGCGCAACGCGGCGACGATCGCGGACAACGTTGGTGACAACGTTGGCGACTGCGCCGGTATGGCGGCGGACGTCTTCGAATCTTACGAAGTTACCCTGGTTGCCGCCATTATCCTCGGCGCCGCGACGGCCGCTTCGGTATTCGGCGGCGGCGTAATCGGCGGCCAGATGGCCTTGAAACTCGTCATGTACGCCCTGATGGTCCGCGGAGTCGGCGTCATCGCCTCCATCATCGGCATTTTCTCCGTACACGGCAAAGACGACATCAAGATGAACCCGATGCAGCCGATCAGCCGTGGCTTCCTCATCGCCATCATCGCGTCGCTTGCGGGCTTCGCCATCGTGTCCTACTTCTACATGGGTGGCGCGGACCCGTCCGGAGCGATCAAATCCAGCACCGGCGTGGTCTTCCCGTGGTATTCGTTCTTCTTCGCCAACAGTCTGGGAATTGCGCTCTCCTTCGTGATTGAGAAGATCACCGACCACTTCACCGGCGTTGACAAGCGCCCGGTCACCGATATCGCCAACGCGGCCCGCACAGGCCCGGCGACGATCATCCTCACGGGTTTCGCGCAGGGCCTCGAGTCCTCGGTGTGGAGCGCGCTCGCCATCTGTGTAACCATCATCACCAGCACCGTCCTCTTCCACGGCAACGCCGAGATGTCCATGTACGGTATCGCACTGACGGGCCTCGGCCTGCTGGCGACCACCGGCTTCATCCTGGCGGAAGACACCTACGGCCCGATCGCCGACAACGCAAACGGCATCTTCGAGATGTCCGGCGCGCTGAAGGACGAAGAAGCCAAGGGCAACTTCAACCCCGGCAAGATCGTCAATCGCCTCGACATGGTCGGCAACACAACCAAGGCGCTCACTAAGGGCTTCGCCATCGCCACCGCCGTCATCGCCGCCGTTGCCTTGTTCCGCTCGTTTATGACGGACGCCCAACTCACGAATATCCGAATCGATATTCCCATCGTCTTCGTCGGCGCCCTCATCGGCGCTTCGGTTCCCTTCCTCTTCTCGTCGTTCGCCATCAACGCGGTCTCCCGCGCGGCCCAGCTACTCATCTTTGAAGTGCGCCGCCAGTTCCGCGAGAAGCCGGGCATTATGGCCGGCACCGAGAAGCCGGACTACGCGAAATGCGTCTCTATCGTGACCGCCGCCGCGCAGAAGGAACTGATCTCCCCGGGGATCCTCGCTGTCGCCACTCCGGTAATCGTGGGATTCGGCCTCGGTGCGGAAGCGCTAGGTGGATACCTCGCCGGCGCCATCCTCAGCGCGCAGCTTCTCGCTGTGATGCTGTCCAACTCCGGTGGAGCGTGGGACAACGCCAAGAAGAAGATCGAAGACGGCTTCCTGGGTGGCAAGGGCACCGATGCCCATAAGGCCGCCGTCGTCGGCGACACGGTTGGCGACCCGTTCAAGGATACCGCCGGCCCGGCCCTGAACCCGTTGATTAAGGTTATGAACCTTGTGGCGGTCCTGATGGCGCCGGTCATCGTGGTGATCGAGCGGGCGGCAAATGCCTCCGGCAATCACACGACGCAGATCGTCGTCTGCGTTGTCGCCGGCATCTTCCTGCTGGGCGCCATCTTCTGGAGCAAGCGCGCCGGAGATGACATCATCGCGTCATAGTGATCCGCGGATCACGGTGGTATGAAATCAGGAGGCAGGCAGTGGGATATCCCACTGCCTGCCTCCTGTTTCTTCGTCTCCCGTCCCCGCACCCTCGCCCCTTGCCTCCCGCCTCCTGGCTTCAGTATCCTGCTTACTATGTACACTTGGACCGATCACCTCGAAGTGGGCCGTATCCTCGCCCAGATGTATCCCGACGACGACCCGTGGACGATGTCATTCCAGGACCTCAAAGCGCGCACCCTCACCGTGCCGGAATTCAACGGCAATGAGGATGATGATATTGAGGACTACGAACTGGAAGGCATCCAATCCGCCTGGGGCTGGGGCAAGGAGTAGGGCTGAGTATTGAGTGTTGAGTTTTGAGGTGTGAGTGTGTGCCGTGTGTCATCCTGAGCGAAGACTCCATGAGGCAAGCCGCACCACAACAGATGAAAGCGGTGACAGCCACCCTCTCTGTCGTCCGAAGGACGATTGGCCGAAGGCCCTTCAGACGGGTACTTCAGTGCCCGGTCGGTAGCGCTGTTTTCATAACTGCGAAGGATCTCAACTTAACGTCGCGATGTTTCGCCGCGCTCAACATGACGACTTCTCAATACTCAAGCCTTACCGAAGATATGACCCGCCGTTAACGTCCACGCAGATACCGCTCAGGTATCGGCTTTCGGGCTGTGCGAGGAACGCGACGACATTCGCGACGTCTTCCGGTTCAGCCACGCGCCCTTGGGGGATCTCCGAGCATATCGCGTCACCGCGCGCCGACAACGCTTCCGCCGCCATATCGGTACGCACCCATCCGGGTGCTACGGCAAAGACTCCGATTCCTCTCGGCGCGAGCTCGATGGACAGGCTCTTCGTGAGGTTGATCATCGCGGCCTTGGACGCCGCGTAGGCCGAAAAGCCCGCTTCCCCGCGGTGGCCGGCACGGCTGGCAATGTGGACGACCGATCCCCCACCCTCCTCCAAACGATCGAGGAACGCGAACGTAAGGTCCGCCGCCGAAAAGAGGTTCACCTGGAACTGCCGGCGCCACGCCTCTCTCCACACGGTCAGGTCTGCGCCATCACACGGACTCGGCTGGTAGATCCCTGCGTTGTGGACCAGGAGTGACAGCGGCTCCTCCACCGCCGCCGACAGGCCTTCCACGGCCTTCGATTCGAGCAGGTCGACCGCCACGACGCCGTGCCCTTCGCCGGGAAGATCGGCCATCAACCGTGCTCCCGCGCCTAAGCGCGAGCAATGAGCCAGGACCTTGTAACCGTCACTCGCGAGCCGGAATGCTATCGCGGCGCCTATTCCTCGCGAAGCGCCGGTGACGAGCGCGTAGCGATCAGCCATGCTCTTCCCGTCCCGTCTGGCGTGGAGGCATCTTGCCTGCCTTGGCCAACCGCCGCAGTATCATCCCCTCTATGCGGCGATTGAACTTCGTGATGAACAACTCCCTTTGGGCGATGCGGTCGACGTAGATTGCCATCAGCCCCAACCGCCTCGCTCCGAGGATGTCCGTAAGCAGCTGATCCCCTATTACGGCCACCTGCGACTTCGCGAGGCTCATCTTCCACACGGCGTTACGGAAGCCCGCCCTGCGCGGTTTGGAGACGCCTGAGACGTACGTTGCGCCGATGGCATCGCAAATCTTGGACAGGCGCGCATAGCGCCGGGTGTTGCTGGCAACACAGAGCGCAAAACCCATCCCGTTCGCTCGGTGCGCCCAGGCAAGGACGTCCGGAGGGATGTCCGACGAGCGCCACGCAACAAGCGTATTGTCCAAGTCCAGGATGAGCCCGCGAATGCCCCGGTCCCACAGAGCATTCAGGTCCACCGACGACGTCTTGTCGAAGTGGAGGTCGGGCTTGAAGATGTCCAGCGATTGGCTCACATCAGCCTCCGTTTGCCTCAGCCCGCGACTCCTGCGTCGCCAGGACATGCTCTTCGAGGGTCCGCGTGAAAACGTGTGTCCCGTCCGGATTGGCGGTGTAATACAGGTAGGGCACTGTGGCGGGGTGAAGCGCGGCCCGAATCGCGCCGAGGCCGGGGTTGCAGATCGGTCCCGGCGGCAATCCGGTCACCTTGTACGTGTTGTAGGGCGAATCTACCTCCAGGTCGCTGTAGAGCAGGCGTTCCTTGTGGCCAACCACATACTGCACGGTTGCGTCCACTTGCAGCGGCATCTTCCTGCTCAGCCGGTTGTACAGCACACCGGCGATCAGCGGCTGATCCGATTTGACCTTCGCCTCGCGCTCAATGAGGCTGGCCATCGTGATCACCTGCCCGAGGCTGTATCCCCTCTTCTCGCTCGCGCGTAGATCGTCCGCCAACGGCTCGAGGACTTTCTTCCCGAAGTTGTCCAGCATCGTCTGAATAATCTCCCGGTCCGTTGTCCCTCGGGCGAAGTCATACGAATCAGGAAAAAGGTAGCCCTCCAGGTTGGGCGGCGCTCCGAACGTCGTGGCGAATGACGAGCCGCGCCGGGACGCCAGGAAAACCCAATCAGCGGCGCTCACACCCGGAACCTCGGCGGCGCGTGCGCCGATCTGGTCAATCGTGAAGCCTTCCGGAATCGTGATGCGCACTACGCGAACACTCGCCCCCAGCCTTAGTTCATGCAGGATGCGCGCGGTCGACATGGATGGCGCGAGCCGGTATACCCCTGCCTCAATAGTGGGCTCTCCGTCGAGGCGCGCGAGCGCGCGGAAGGCCAACGCGTTGTTGATGAGGCCGCGCCGTTGAAGGATCCGCGCGATGCGGGCGGTGGTGGAGCCGGGCGGGATGGTGACATCCACGCTTCGCCTGGAGCCGGAAGCCGGGCCGAACAGCGTGATGCCGAGCATGCCCGCCAACAGGATGAACACCGTGAGCGCGATCCAGAACAGCGGTCGTGGCTGGTGTCGTCGTCTCATCGCGCTTCTCCGGAGCCCGGACGGTCCAGATAAGCCTGAAGGATAAGGGTTGCCGCGACTTTGTCCACCACCTGTTTTCGCTCCTTCGATTTGCGGTCGGCGCTGATCAGCATACGGTTCGCCTGAGCGGTTGTGAGGCGTTCGTCTATGGTTTCGATCGGTGTGTCAACCCGCTTAGCAAGATCCTCCAGAAACGCCTGCACCTTCTCCGCCTGTGGCTTGAGCGTTCCGTCGAGGCTGTATGGCATCCCCGCGATAATGGCCGCTGCATCGAGGTCGCGCGCCAGGTCTGCAATGCGATTCAGTTCGCGGCCGTCTCTCGTGATAACCTCCAGCGGCAGCGCCATTGTCCCCAAGTGGCTCACGGCCACGCCGATGCGCCGGTCCCCAACGTCCAGTCCGATGTAAGTATTCGTGATCACTGTCTTATCCGTTCCGGGACCCATCCTGGATGATCTTGAGCGCCGGCGGCTCCAATGCGAGCATGACGCCGATCCCTATCGCAACGGCCGCCATCAGGCCCAGCATCACCACGCCGGTATCCTTGGAAAACAGCGCCAGGACGCCGCCGTACAGAACGGACCGAACGCCAAGCGCCATCCAGGGGTAGGCCTGGGTTGCTCGCCGACGCAGCACGCCCAGCCTGCGCCACCAGTACCAGGCGAAGCCCGCTCCGAGCGTGTAGAGGGCCCACGCGACCGGGGTAACGAACAGCCGCGCGTTCATCTCCACCTTGTTCAATACGATCGCTGCGCGGTGGTGGTCATCTGACGAACTGAAAAACCGGCCGATGTGGGTCGCGTGCACGGCATGGGCGTCCGAAATGACGATCGCGGCAAAACAGAAACCTCCGATCAGCAGCGGCCAGAGCCAGGGATGACGCACACCCGAGCGCCGGGCGACGAAATACCACGTCACGCCTCCGGTGACCAACGCGACGATGAGTCCTCCCATATTGGCGCCGAACGTGGGCCAGCCGATGAAGAGGGCGCACCCCGCATACCAGGCGCCGAGGACCGCGATTGCCGCCGTTGACGCTTTCTCAAGGGCGGAGCGCTGAAGCGTAACAAGCCCCAGGAACGTGAAGGCGGCGATGAACAGGGCGCCGTATTCGTTTCCCAGTCCGTAGAAGCGTATGCCCGTCTGGTAGAAATTGGAGAGCGGGGAAAGGCGCAACGGCATCCCATGTCGCGCCACATCCGCAATGACGAAAGCGCAGAACGCCCCCGCGGCGACCTGGATCGTCGCGAGGATGCGGTCCTCCCGCGATGCGGCCAGTGCGCGCCCGAGCAGGATGAATGCCGCCAGGAGCGCGACCGTGGCCGCTACCGCGAGCGCATAGAATACGCGAACCGCCTCGGGCTGCCGCCACGCCGACACAGCAACACCCAACGGCGCTGCGACAGCCAACAGCATCGCATATTGGAGCCAACGTTTCAGTGTGGGCAAACCCTTCGCCCCGCTCAGCAGTGAACCCGCGAGTATCAGGGCGATCGCTCCGAAGGCGATGGCGTAGTTCACCGTGTCCGTCGCGTTTTCAATGACGCCCAGGGCGTCCTGAAGGCGGATCGTTTCCTCGACCGGTTTCGGCATGCCGTGCCTCAAGCCCTCAGGGGCGCCGGACCGGATCACCCGTCCCACCGCATCCGCCGGCGCTTTGCCCGTGACCATGGCGATCAGGGTGGGCGCCACGTCCAGGTTGCTCACTACGCCCGGAGTCCGCGTCGTATCGCTGGTGAGGCGTCCGTGCAGATTGGAAACGGCGATCCACATCCATTCTCCTACGCCGATAGCGACAATGGATGCTCCGGGGCTCTCCTTACGTAATGTCGCTAGAACGCTATCTTCCTCGGAAAGACGCTTTAGCATTTCGGTTGGACTGAGGACGCTGGGGTTGAACGGGTCAATCGGGTCTACGACGACAACAGACGCGTGTTGTGCCGCCGCATGTACGCACCTGGCGAACCGGCTGGGCACCGCTGCCGACAAGTTCCCCTGCCACAATCCGGTGTCAGTCGGCCCTCCTGGCATGAACAGGCTGGCAGTGGATACAAAGGCAATGGCGCCAGGTCCACCAACTGGAACGATCTTTCCAAATGGAGCAACCTCGGCCGCCAAATACCCGAGGCGCACTGGTTCACTGTTCAAAAGGAGAGCGCCATTCACACGTGCTTCGTCGGTAACGACGCCCGTGTCGCGATCATAGCGCTGGCGGTAGGTCACGTAACCGTTGGCTCCGCAGGTCTCCACCGCCAGTACATCCGGCGGCCCGGTCGTCATAAACGCCACGCCGCCGTGCGTAATCAGAGATTGCAGTGCAGGCGCGTCAGCCTCGAAAACGTCACGAACGGTAGGCGCCGAACTCAGAAACAGAATGACTTTCGGAGTGCAGCGCGCTGGAAAGCTCAAGCCGGCAAACAGCGCACACAGAAGCACACCGAGGCTCCGGGCCCTCGCCCATCGACCTCGGTGTATCTCCGCGCCCTCTGTGGCTCTGTAGTTCATTTCCGGTACGCGACTACGAACGTCCCAGTTGTGCCCGCAATGCGGGTTCCGCCGCCGCGACCGCGTCGGCGACCTTGGATGCGTCCTTGCCGCCGGCCTGGGCGAAATCCGGACGGCCGCCGCCCCCTCCGCCCGCGACCTTCGCCACCTCGCGGACCAGGTTGCCGGCGTGCGCTTGCTTCGTCAAATCCTTGGTCACCTTCGCCACAAACATCGCTTTACCATCCGCGGCCGCCGCGCCGAGAACGACAACGCCGGATTTTAAGGTGTCCGCGATCTCGTCCGCCGCCGATTTGAGCTGTTCGGCATCCGCGTCGTCGAGCACGCTGGAGACCAACTTCACGCCGCAAACTACAACCGCGGTGTTCGCCAGCTCTCGGACCGCGCCCGCGCCGCCCGACTTCCGCAAGCGTGAAACATCCTTCTTCAACGCGGCGATCTGCGAGAGCAGCCCGGCCACCTTGGCGGGAACGTCGGCAGGAGTTCCGCCCACTTGTTCAACGGCGTTCTGGAGGATTGTGTCACGCTCCCGGGCGTATTCCCAGGATTTCAGGCCGGTCACCGCCTCTATGCGCCGCGTGCCGGACGCGATGCCTGATTCCGACGAAATCTTGAACAACCCGATATCGCCCGCCCGTTGGGCGTGGGTGCCGCCGCAAAGCTCCTTGCTGTAATCGCCGACCGAGACAACCCGCACTTCGCTGCCGTACTTTTCGCCGAACAGCATCATCGCGCCCATTTTGCGCGCCTCTGAGATCGGCATCGACTCCGAGCAGACAGGAGCGTTCTCCAGTACCCGCTCATTCACCAGGCGCTCGATCTGTTCCACCTCAGCGGCGGTGAGAGCCGCCAGGCTTGCGAAATCGAATCGCAGGCGGTCCGGTTCGACGAGGGAGCCCTTCTGCGTCGCGTGAACCCCCACCACCTGGTGGAGCGCCCAATGAAGCAGGTGGGTGGCCGTGTGGGCGCGCGTGATGGCGCGCCGGCGCGACGTATCAACCCGCGCCACTACGTTGTCGCCCGGATTGAGAGAGCCGTCGATCTCGTGGATGAATATGCCGCCGACCTTGGTCGTGTTCAGGACGCGGGCATTGCCGATGGTCCCCGTGTCGCCGGTCTGTCCGCCCGATTCGGCGTAGAACGGTGAACGGTCAAGGATTGCCTTGTTGCCGTCCACGATATCAAAGACCGTGACTTCCGCTTCGGTCGTGTCGTAGCCCACGAACTCCGTGGCTGGGTACTTGCCAAGGTCGACATCCGGGCCGTTCTTCGCGCTGCCGTGTTTGCCGGACAGGTCGGAATGCTCCGCTTCGGCGGCGGTGTACTCATCGATATCGACCGGCGGAAATCCGCGTTCGGCGAGGATCTCCTGCGTCATCTCAATCGGGAATCCGTAGGAACTCCACAACTGGAACGCCTCGGCGCCGGTCAAAGCGGTTCGGCCTTCCTCGCGAAGCATGGTCTCCAGCGCATTGATGCCTTGCGGGAGCAACTGGAAGAAGCGCTCTTCTTCAAGCAAGAGCGCTTTGGTGATGAACGCCTGTTTCTCGACAAGTTGCGGGTAGCCGGGTTTCATCTGCTCCACGACAATGGGGACGATGGTATGGAGGAACGGCCCCTCAATGCCCAGCATCACGCCCTCGCGGTCGGCGCGGCGGATGAGGCGGCGGAGGATGTACTCGCGGCCGGAATTCTCGGGAAGGATGCCGTCCATGATCATGAACGTCGCCGCGCGCGCATGGTCCGCGATGATCCGCTGCCGGAAGAGGTCGTCTCCTTCGATCTTGCCGCCGGAAGCCTCCACCAGTTCCGATACCTTCGCCATGATCGGGGCAAACAAATCTGTGTCATAAACGCTGTTCACGCCCTGCACAATGCGTGTCAGGCGCTCCAGCCCCATCCCGGTGTCGATGTTCTTCGTAGGCAGCGGCACAAACGATCCGTCCGGCTGCTTCTGGAATTCCGTGAACACGTGGTTCCAGAACTCAAGATAGCGGTCGCCTTCGTCGCCGGGAGCGTCGCCCTCGTAATCCGGTCCCAGGTCGTAATACAACTCGCTGTCCGGGCCGCACGCGCCGGGAATGGCCAGCGGGCCCCACCAGTTGTCGGCGAGGCGAACCACGTGATCGGGGCGCAGGCCGATCTCCTCCGTCCAGATGCGGTACGCTTCCTCATCATCCGGGTAGATCGTCGCCCAGACGCGGTCCATGTCCATCCCGAGAACATCGCGGATGAACTCGACGCCCCAAATCAGCGACTCGCGCTTGTAGTAGTCGCCGAACGAGAAGTTACCCAGCATCTCGAAGAACGTATGGTAACGGCCGTAGCGGCCAACGTTCTCGATATCGGTCGTGCGGGCGCAGCGCTGGCAGCCGGCCACCCTTGCGTGGTCCGCCTTTTCGCGGCCTTCGATGACATCGCGGAAGATGACCACTCCTGCGGATGTCAGGAAGATGCTTGGATCGGTTGGCACGAGTGAGATGCCGGGGTGGACGTAATGCCCCCTGGCGGCGAAGAAGTCCAGGAATGCCTGGCGGATTTCGTTTGAAGTTCTAGGTTTCATCAGGAAAGGGATTCTCGGTTCGCGTACGGGCTCAGGCACATTGCCTTACGCTTGAAGTATAGCATGGCCCCGGAAGCCTCCCGTGATCTTGCGCGCGCGCTGACAGGCTGACACGCACCGCGCCGTGGGGAATTCGCCCTCTTCTCGCAAGGCGGCTGGGAGGGGTATTCGGGCCGTGTGAAAGGGAGGCGCCGGCGTTGCGGTGGACCGGTCTGATGCCTGGAAGGGCTTCCCCCGCGGGATGTGCCCGGATCCGGCGAGGCCCTTTCGCGAATCAAAAGGTGGGGAGTGAACCGCGATCCATATTGGGCGACACGCGGCCGCTTATCAGTGCGGCGTGCTGCAAGGATCGTCCGGTCGCGTTTCGCCGGCTAGCCGGCGTCAGCCTTGTACCCGCGGATGCCCACCAGATATCGGCCTTCGTCGAGGTTTGGGAAGGTCGCGGTGTAGCGGTCGCCCATGTCAAGCCCGGACTGTGTCATCACGCCCGCGCCGCGGTCGCTCACCAGGTCCACGATAGGAGCCGCGGCCACATACTCGCCGCTCTTGTGGATCACCACGGTGATGATTCCGCGACCGGTCGTGCGATCCGATGAGCCGGAAACCTCGCCGCTCACCTCATCGGTCACGAATGCTGCGTTGTGCCAGAACGCCGAAGGGGCCGTAATGTTTTGGGGCTGCCCCATCGCGACGGCCGGTGATGGAGTGAGCCGGGCAGTCGTCTGGGGCGTCATGGCGTCCCGGACCAGGCCGCTGGCCGACGTATAGGCGCCGTGGGCGGCTTCCACGATCATCTCGATGCCCGCGGCGAATTTCCGGCCGATGGCTTCTGACCACGCCGGCTGGGAAAGGGGGTCCAGAGAAGTGAGATGGTTCAGGCCTTCATTAAGTCGTTCCATATGTTTGGTACACACCTCGCAGTTTTCCAGATGGTCATGTATGGCCGTCGAAATGGCCTTCGGAGCCTCGCCGAAACAGTAGGACTCGAGATCCATTGCCGTCGGGTGCGCAAGCCCCAGAGATGCCAGCCGTTCGGCGTTCCAGCCGGCGTCCAAAGCGTCCGTAAAGCGCCCAAGCGCGATTAATCCGGCCCTGCACTCTTCACACACTTCGAGGTGTTGTCTCAAACCAGCCTCGTCATCGGAAGTCAGTTCACCCGTCGAAAGCGATACGAGTTGTTCTTTACTGATATGGAGTTCTTCGTTCATTGGCGGCAGCCCTCAGTATATCGAATCTGTTCTCCCGCAAATAAGAAACGCTCCTCAGTAAGCAATCTTACGTGCGAAGAGTGAAGGATGACGCTTCATTATGAGCCGACGAGCGTCCACATCGTTGCCTTGGCGCGCGCGAGGCGCCGCTTAGCCGTACCCACGGGCAAGCCGCTGTCCGCGGCGATCTGCTTAACCGAGAGATTGCTGTTCCACCAGGGTAAAAACACCTCTCGCAGGTCCTCGGGGAGCCGCCGGGCGACTTCGGCGATCTGGCGCCGCCTCGCGCGGTCAGTCCCGGTGGCGTACGCCGAAAGGAGATTTCGGTACAGGCGTTCCGTGCACCGCTTCAGGGAGACATCCAGCATCTGGACGGTAACCCCCTGCTCCGCGGCTATCTGCGCGTGCGGGCGGCCGCCTAGAACCGCCTCGCAGACCACGTTACGGCACCAGGAATCCAGGCTGTTGATAGCGTAGGCGAGTTCCGCGGTGCGCTCCGCTCCCATCGAGGACTCTTCCGGTCCCTTGTCGTAGTCGGCCATCCTCCCGATGCGCGCCGAGTTCTCCACAAAATCGCGGAGCGTAGACTCCGTGCCTTCGGCGGTTTCGAATGCCATGTCCAGTGAAATGGCAAATCGGCGATCGAGGTTCCTTCGGACGCTGTCCGCGGTGACGCTGGTCACAACCCGGTAAAGGTAGGAGCGGAACTGACCGGCCTCGCCCGTGAAGCCCTGCCGGACGCGGGCGATGAGGCGGAGCAAAACCTCGTTGGGAACGTCCTCTTCCAGTTCCGCCCTGTCCAGGGCGTCGATCCATCGGGCCTTCTGAGCGATGGCCACGGCGCATCGGACCACACGGCGACGGAGTTCGGTAGCGCATTTGGAATCGCCTTCCGATGCTCTCATTGCCAGCGCGAGTTCCCCGATAGGTTCCAATGGCTTTCCGCGTTCCCGGCCGAAGTGGCTGAATGGGCTGATACTCTGCGGCCTCGTCTGGTCTAATCATACCCCGAGGGGCGTGCAATGGGCCACCCGAGGTCACGCGGGGGATTTCGACGGGGCCTGCCTCTTCGGCACCGGGGGACGGCGCCGGAAGCGGGGAAGGCGGTGCGCACCCGGCTTGCTCAATCGGCCAGGTTCTCACACGCATGCTCATGCATGCCTTCAACGGAGGGCTCCACGCGGACTTTGAGCTTCACCTCAACCAGTCCATGCTCCGGCACCTCGACGCGCGCGACGCTCTGCGCGGCGTCGATCTCCACCACCCGGCCGCTCCCGAGAGCCGTCTCGAACTCCTCGCCGATGATTGGGGGGCCGTCGTGCGCTTCGGAATAGAACTCGTACTCGTAGCGGAGGCAGCACTTTAGCTTGCCGCAATTGCCGGAAAACTTGGACGGGTTCAGGAACAGGCTCTGTTCCTTGGCCATACGCATGGAAACAGGCTCGAAAATCTGCATCCACGAGGAACAGCAGATTTCGCGGCCGCACGATGCCAGGCCTCCGATCATCTTGGCGTGGTCTCGCGCGCCCAGCTGGTGCATCTGCACGCGAACGCCCATGGCGCTCGCGAGCACGCGAACCAGTTCCCGGAAGTCTACGCGGCCCTCGGCGGCGAAGAATACGGTGATGCGCGCGCCATCCCAGTCCGCATCGACGTCGATGAGTTTCATCGGCAGGTCGAGCGCGGCGATCTTCTGGGGAACGAGTCCTCGCGCGCGCTCCTCCAACCTGTGATTGGCTTCGTTGCGGGCCATGTCCTCGGGTGTCGCCACGCGCATAACCGAGTGCAAGTGCGAAGGGAGCGCGTCATCCGGGGTCTCCCGGGCCGCAAGGGTGACTTTGGCGACGCGCGGACCCGCGGCGGTGTCGACGAGAACCGAATCGCCGATTTCCGCCTCCACATCGCCCGGGAGAAAAAACTGAATGGGCCCAGACGGCTCAAATGTTACGCCGATAGCAGTTCGCATATACACGTCCCCTCTAATGGATAATTCTACCACGCGGGCCCGGAGAGGTAAAACGGAAGCGTGGACAGGATGCGACATGAAATGCCGGTCAGACGCATACGCCTATAATGGGCTTGATGATCATATGTTTCTGGCAGATGCGTCCGCGCGTCTGGAGGGTGGGAATGTGAACGACGCAGCGGAACTCCACATTGGCGGCGAGGCAGATGACAAGGCACAAGCCTACCGTTTGCTGGCGGCTCAAACGACCGCGTTGCTGGAGGGCGAGAGCGACGCAATCGCCAACGCCGCCAATCTGTCCGCGCTCCTCTATGCGACGCTGCCCGACCTGAATTGGGCGGGATTCTACCGCCTCCAGGGAGATGAACTCGTGTTGGGGCCGTTTCAGGGCAAACCGGCGTGCGTTCGCATCGGCATCGGGCGGGGCGTCTGCGGCGCCGCCGCCGCCGGCCGGAGGACCATCGTTGTCCCCGACGTTCATGCGTTCCCGGGACATATCGCGTGCGACTCGGCCTCCCGCTCGGAGATCGTCGTTCCGGTGATCGTCGGAGACTTCCTGCTTGGCGTTCTGGACCTGGACAGCCCCACGGCGGCGCGCTTCGATGACGTGGACCGCGATGGACTGGAGGCCGTCGTTGCGGCGTATGTTCGAAGCCTCACGCCCCGTGACGGTCGAGTTGTTTCGTAATTGTCCTTCATTAGTCGGACCAAGCGCTATGACTGAGTTCCAAAACCCCGATTTGAGCCTGCATAATGATTTCATACCACGCTCAACAGAAGGAGACCACGCTTTGAAGACCGTGAACATCGGCGTCATCGGCGCCGGTGGCATTGCCACGAACGCCCATCTTCCCGCTTACCGGAAGTGCGAAGCTGCCAATGTGGTGGCGATCGCCGACATTAACGAAACGGCCCTGGAGAAGGCCAGGACGGACTTTGATATCCCTCACGGATTCACCGACTACCGCGAAATGCTGGCGATGGAAGACATCGACGCGGTTTCCGTTTGCACCCCGAACTTCATGCATAAGGAGCCTGCCATCGCCGCGATGCGCGCCGGCAAACACGTGCTCTGTGAGAAGCCGCTGGCGATGAACGCCGCGGAGGGCGAGGAGATCGTTGCCGTTTCCAAAGAAACGGGCAAGCAGTGCATGGTTGGGTTCGTTTCGCGCTTCGGCGCGGATGCCCAGACGCTCAAGCGCTTCATCGATGCCGGCGAACTCGGCGATATCTACTACGGGCGCGCTCAGTACTTGCGTCGCCGCGGCATCCCCGGTTGGGGCGTGTTCGGCCAGAAAGAGAAGCAGGGTGGCGGCGGTCTCATTGACATCGGTGTGCACGCGCTGGACCTGGCGCTCTGGCTGATGGGCTACCCGAAGCCGGTAACTGTGAGCGGCATCTCCGTGGCCAAGTTCGGCACCCGCGAGGGCGTCGTCGGCCTGATGGGCCAGTGGGATGTCAGCACGTTCACCGTTGAAGACTTCGGAGCGGGCTTTATCCGCTTCGAAAACGGATCTGTACTGCTGCTGGAATCCTCGTTCTGTCTGAACATGAAGCCGGCTAGCTTTCGCCAGATTGAGCTCTTTGGGGACCAGGGCGGGGCGACCATCGAGCCCGTCGCCATCTTTGCCGAGAGGCACGGAGTCCTGACGGACCTCACGCCGGCGCATGTACCCCCTACCAAGGGCTTCGAACTCGAAATCAGCGCGTTCGTGGAAGCCGTTGCAAATGGCACTCCGGTGCCGATCCCGGCCGAGAACGGCGTAGTGGTGAGCAGGATCATTGACGGCATCTATGAGTCGAGCGAACTTGGCCGGGAAGTCATAATCGGATGAGACGACTCCGGCTCCGGGTGTCCGGTCACGCGTCGGACACCCGGCCTGTAAACGAAATCGCCGTGGTGATGACCTAATTGGAAACACAGAGCCCAACTCGACACGCACCCGACGCGTACATGCGCCGCTCCCTCTCCCGGCGTCTCATCGGCCTGATAGGCGTGTCGCTTTTCTGCGAAATATCCTATGCGTTGGTCACAACCTTCGCGCTTCCGCTCTATCTGCATAACTCCCTGGGGTGGCTTGAGAAGCAGGTTGGCCCGGTTCTCTCGGCTTTCCTTCTCGCCGAAACGGTCGCCAAGCCCGGCTGGGGAGTTCTGAGCGACAGATTCGGGCGCAAGCCGCTGATCATTGTCGGGATTCTTATTTCGGCGTCGGCAGTGGTTGCGATGACGGCGGCCAATTCCCCGTGGATGACCGGCGCCCTGGGACCCGCCGCGTCGGGTTTATCCTCGGCGCTTGGGTGGCTGATCGGTGCGCTCCACCTGCCCCTCGAGAATCCTAGCATTCCGGCATCGCATCTGGCGTTCCTCGGCCTCTCCGCGCTGAACGGCGTCGGCGGCGCGGCGCTGTGGCCTAACGTGTTTGCGTCTGTCGGCGACGTCACCACCGACGAAGAACGCGTGGGCGCCATGAGCGTCTTCAATATGATGTACATGATCGGCCTGGGTGGCAGCGCGCCGCTCGGAAGCCTGGTCGCGCGCATCACCGATACGCCAAGCCGCATTTTCGTAGTCACGGCGGGACTGTTCGCGGTGGCGCTGCTCAGCGCGGCGTTTCTGATACCGCGGGTCCACGGGCATACACCCCACGCGGGGGGCAAACCGGATCCGGAACACCGCGTGATCCTGCCGGTGCTGTTCTTCTTTATGGCGATGTCATTCACGCAAACCCTTGGCCTTCAGCTGATGAACGGGCCGCTGGTGTTCTACCTGAACCAGGATCTGCACCTGGACCCCAAGCACATCGGCACCCCGTTCATCGCGCTCGCGATCATAGTGGCGGCTCTCGCGATTCCGGTCGGCACGTGGGGCGGACGCTGGGGGCGTGTGAAATCCGTGAGGCTGGGCCTTATGTTCGCGGCCGTCGGTATGTTCCTGCTGCCGATGAAGCCGACGATCATCTGGTGGCTGCTGGTCGCGGTCCCGATGATCATCGGCTTCCTGCTGAGCATCCCGGCGTGGCTCGCCATTCTCACGGAACTGGCGCCGATCGCATGGCGCGGACGAATCTACGGCTACGTGGCCACTGCGCAGGGATTGGGCGCGGTGATGGGGCCGTCGCTTGGAACGTGGCTGTACGGCGACAAGGGGCACGGCGCTCCGTTCCAGGTCAGCGGCATCATTCTGGGGTTGACGCTCGTGGCATCGTTCTTCGGGCTGCATGAGGGCATGCGTGCCGTGAAGGAAGCGAAGGTCAGGCGTTAGGGGACGGGGAGACACCGTCGCGCCTCCAGATTCCCGGCTCCCAACCTTCATCCCGCGGCGGTGTTGCCTTGCGCGCGCGCGCTTGGCCACACTACGGGTAATCACTGTGACAGACCTGTCGAGGCATCTTCCATGAAACGAACCCTTGCCATCTTCGGCGCCGGCGGTTGGGGGTGGAACTGGACGGAGCGATCGCTGCGCGATCCTGGTTTTGATACCCTCGCATACGTGGACTCGAACCCGGCGACTCTCGACCGCATTGCGGACCGGGGTGTTCCTCGCGACCGGCTTTTTCTCGATGCCCAAACGGCGCTGGACGCGACGCGGACCGACGCGGTAACGGTCACCATTCCTAACCCGGCGCGGGTGCCCATCCTGTTTCGCGCGCTGGAGGAGGGGCGGCACATCCTCGTCGATAAGCCGCTGGTTCACACTACAGGCGACCTGAGCGCCCTCCTCCAGAAGGCCGCCGCCCGCAGATCCGTGTTTATGGTGGCTCAGAACTACCGGTTCTTCCTGGGCCTTGTCATTGCGCGTCAGTGGCTGGAGGGCGGCAGGTTCGGCCCCCCGGGCGGCATCCATGTGCGTTTCCTGCGCCGCTCGCCCATGGGGGGAAAGGGATTCCTGAGCGCGCTTGAGGGCGCGGCGCCGCTGGGTTTGGAGATGCTGATCCACCAATTTGACCTCCTCCGCTTCCTGCTTCGTTCCGAGCCGCTGACGGTCAAGGCGGATGGTTGGCGCAACGCGTGGTCTCGTGGCGCGGGGTGCGATGCGCTGGACATTCATATGGAGTTCCCCGATGGGGTTCACGTAGCATTGGACGCAGACTGGAGTTATTCCACCGACGCGACAGACTGGCCCGGCGACTGGGACATCTCGCTTCGGGACGGTTCCATCTCACTGGGCAACCCGGGTCGCTCGTGGCGAGCCTTCGATGCGTCGGGCAGCGTGGTGGCGGCCGACGCCGGTCCAGACACGGAATCGGATACGGCCCAAAGCCTGGACCGGGTGTGGCACGAATTCAAAAAGGCGGTGGACGGCGTCGAGTCGGGCGAACAGCCGCCTCGCGAGGGGTTCTGCCCTCTGGAAGACAATTCGAAGAGCCTGGCTATTGCACTGGCGGTGTCGGCCTCGGTCGAATCCGGTGAAACGGTAGACTATCCTGTGTTTGTGCGAGCGAATCGCATTTCTGTCCGGTAAGGCCCTACCGCGCGGGAGATCGCGCGCGATGGCGCATTCATCACTAAGGAGATCGCATGGTTGCTGTGTTTATGGCAGGTGGCAGTGGAACGAGGCTGTGGCCGTTGTCGCGGGAGGATAACCCGAAGCAGCTGCACGCGCTCATCGGCGAAGATAG
Organism: Armatimonadota bacterium; assembly: GCA_036504095.1. Lineage (NCBI taxonomy): Bacteria > Bacillati > Armatimonadota > Armatimonadota bacterium. Next base: position 301,850 of record DASXVS010000071.1, read on the forward strand.
TCTGATGACACAAACGGTCACGCGGGTCTTGCCCCTGGTTTCCGCCGAAGACGTCTGGATTGTCACGAATGCCCGCTACGTTGACCGCATCGCCGAACACGCGCCGGGTGTCCCGCGCGACCATGTGATCGGTGAACCGTTTGCGCTGGGCACCAACCTGGCCGTGGGACTGGCCGCTATCCATGTGGCAAAGCAGGACCCGGATGCGATTATGTTCGTCGGGTGGGCGGACTCGTACATCGAGAACGGCGATGCCTTCCTGGCCGCCCTGAGCCTCGCGGAAAAGGCTGCCAGGGAGTGCGACGGCGTGGTCCTCGGCGTCCGGCCCACGTACGCCGCCACCGGATACGGGTACATCGAGATCGGCCGGCCGCTCTCAGGATGCGAAGGCGCGTGTCGTATCGCCCAGTTCCTCGAGAAGCCCGACCAGGAGACGGCGGAAGAGTTCCTGCAGAGCGGACGCTATCTATGGAATCCGGGCATCAGCGTGTGGAAAGCGTCCGCCCTGCTGGACCTGATGAAGCACTGCAAGACGGACCACTATGAGGCGCTTATGGAGGTGTCGGCAGTCCTCGGGACCCCTCAAGAGCAGGAGGTCATGGAGCGCGTATTGCGCCCCTTGGACAAAGACGCTATCGACACGGCGATCTTCGAAAAAGCCAGCAACCTTGCGACCGTCGCTGTGGACCTGGGTTGGAGCGACGTCGGATCGTGGGCGTCACTGTTCGACGTTCTCGCACCCGAGGGCGGAAATGTGACACGCGGGCCGGTCATCGCCGTCGATACGGAAAACTGTCTGATCTTCGGCCAGGATCGGTTGATCGGGACGCTCGGCGTCTCGGATCTCGTGATCGTAGACGCCGGCGACGCCATCCTCGTCGCTCGCAAGGAAGACGCTGAACGACTGAAGGATCTGCACCAGACTATCCGCGACGCGGGCCATCCGGAGTATCTCTAATTGGACGCTAAGGAAGCGGCGGGACGCCGCGCGGCGGAGTTCGTGAGCGAAGGGATGGTCGTTGGGCTGGGCACCGGCTCAACGGCCCTTCACGCGATCCGCGCCCTCGGCGAGCGCGTTGCGAAGGGACTGAGCATCCGCGGCATTCCCACCTCCGAGGCCAGCCGGCGCCTGGCGACCGAACTCGGCATACCGCTTGTGGGCCTGGGCGATGTGCCGTATATCGATGTCACAATCGACGGCGCCGACGAGGTTGACCCCCACTACAGCCTCATCAAGGGCGGCGGAGGCGCGCTGTTGAGGGAGAAACTGGTCGCTTCGTCAAGCCGGGAGATGATCGTCGTGGCCGACGAGAGCAAAATTGTGCCGTGTCTCGGCGCCTTCCCGCTGCCGGTCGCCATCGTACCGTTCGGCTGCGAGACGACTTTGAAGCGGCTGTCCATCCACGCGCGGGGCCTGGCCCTGCGGGAGGCCGGTGGCCGCCCGTTCGTGAGCGACGACGGGCTATACATCGTGGATATGCACACGGCGCCCATCCACAACCCGGACGGCCTTCACGCGGCGCTGAAAGGCACGCTGGGCGTCGTCGAAACGGGCCTGTTCATCGGCCTGGCAACGAAAGTCGTTGTCGGCCGTTCCGACGGCAGCGCCGGCGTGCTCGAACCCGGATAGCCGCTGGGGAACCTCACCGAAGGATGCGGAATCGATGAACCCGGTTCCGCGTTGCCTTCCTTTTGCGCGCTCAGTTCTACTCCCGGCCCCTCAGATACCGCTCCATCGCCGCGATGCCGCGCTCTACCATCGCGGCGTGGCGGACAAGTTTCTTCGCCTTGAGGCCGCTTGGCGGCAGGATGCCGAAGCAGGCGTTCATGGGTTGAAAGTTCTCCGGATCCGAGAACGCGACGTAACGGCACAGCGCTCCGAGGATGGTCTGGGGCGGCAGAGGACGGAAGGACTCCCCTTTGAGTTGAGCGGCAAGCGCCCGGCCCGCGACGATGCCGGTGGCGGCGGACTCTACATAGCCTTCCACACCCACGATCTGCCCGGCGAAGTAGAGGACCGAGGGCTGTTGGCTGACGGCCGGGGCCTGAGGCCCGGGGACTGAGGGCCGGGGGCTCAGGATCCCAGACAGATCGCCATTGCCGCCTTCCCGCTCGTGAGGACCCACGAACCGCAGGGTGGCATCCAGGACGCGCGGGGAATTGACGTACGTGTTTCGGTGCATCGCGCCGTATTGGGCGAACTCGGCATTCTCGAGCCCCGGCAGCATTCGGAACACGCGCTTCTGTTCCGGGAATTTCAGGCGCGTTTGAAACCCCACGAGGCCGTAGAGCGTGGCGGCGAGGTTCTCCTGGCGCAGTTGCGCCACCGCATAGGCCCGCTTCCCGGTACGGGGATCGTTCAGCCCCACCGGTTTCAGAGGGCCAAAGGTCAGCGTTTCGCGTCCGCGTGAGGCCATCTCCTCGATCGGCATGCAGCCCTCGAACACGTGCATGTTCTCAAAATCGTGCCCTTCTACCCGCTCCGCGGCCAGCAGCGCGTCGAGGAAGGTGTAATACTCGTCCTGGGTCATCGCGCAGTTCAGGTATCCACCGTCGCCTTTGTCGTATCGGGAAGCGTGATAGACGCGATCCAGGTCGATGCTGTCCGCCTCGATGGTGGGGGCGATTGCGTCGTGAAAGTAGAGGTAGTCGGTCCCGATCCGGGTGGCGATGTATGCGCTCAGGGCGTCCGATGTGAGCGGGCCGGTGGCGATGATTGTCGGCAGGCCGGCGGGAGGCTCGGTGATTTCTCCGCGGATCAGCGTGATGTTAGGATGCCCTTCAATCGCGTCCGTGATGAAATGGGCGAACGTGTCCCGATCGACCGCCAGCGCTGCGCCGGCCGGCACCTTTGAGGTCTCCGCGCCGCGCATCGTAATCGAACCCATCCGGCGCATCTCCTCCTTCAGGAGGTGGGATGCCGCCGCGGGAGCATCGGACTTGAAGGAGTTGCTGCAGACGAGTTCCGCGAGGTCTCCGGTCTTGTGCGCCGGCGTCATCTTTACTGGGCGCATTTCGGCCAGGGAGACGCGAACGCCCGCCTCGGCGAGCGCCCAGGCCGCCTCAACACCTGCAAACCCTCCGCCAATCACAAGCGCCTGTGTATTATCTTCGATTATCACTTTGCCTTACTGTTTTCTACCGCAGAGGACGCAGAGGGGCGCAGGGCAGATGCGATTATCCTCTGCGTTCCTCCGCGCACTCTGCGTCCTCTGCGGTTAACTCCGACTAAGCCGACCAGTCGTGGCGCAGGAGCCCGTAGATCACAGCGTCCACGAGGGCCTGCCACGACGCTTCGACGATATTCTCCGAAACGCCGATCGTGCTCCACGATACGGCGCCCTCGGCCGTCTCGATGTGGACGCGCACCTTGGCTGCCGTACCGGCGGCGCCGTTGATCACGCGGACTTTGTAGTCGGTGAGACGGATACGATCGAGTTCCGGATAGAGGGGCAGCAGGGCCTTCCGCAGCGCCCCGTCCAGCGCGTTCACAGGTCCGTCTCCCTCCGCCACGGTGAGAATCTGTTGGCCTGAGGCGCGAATCTTCACTGTGGCTTCGGTAGTGGGCTGGCCTTCGCGCCGCTCAACGATGACCCGAAAGGTGTCCAGGTCGAACAGAGGCCGCACTTTCCCGACGGAGCGGCGTACAAGGAGCTCGAACGACGCTTCGGCGTCTTCGAACACGTAGCCTTCATGTTCCATTTCCGCCAGCCGCGTCAGGAGGGCTTTCGTCTCTGGCGAGCTCTTTTTCAGGTCGACCCCCCACTCCATCGCCTTAAGCTGCAGCGTTGCGCCGCCGCTGAGTTCCGACAGGAGGACCCGGCGCGCGTTGCCCACAGCCTCGGGTGCGATGTGTTCGTAGGACAGCGCGTTCTTGACGACGGCGTCTACGTGCACGCCGGCTTTGTGCGCGAAAGCATTGCGCCCCACAAACGGCTGGCGCTCGTTGGGGATGATGTTGGCTATCTCGTCAACCGCGTTCGACAAAAGGGTCAGCTCCCGCAGGCTCTCCTCCGGAATGCACGGGACTCCCATCTTCAGCTGAAGAATGGCGATGATGGAGGTAAGGTTGGCATTCCCGGTGCGCTCGCCGATGCCGTTCATTGTGCCCTGCACCTGGGTCGCTCCCGCGCGAACGGCGGCAACGGCATTGGCGACGCCCACTTCGGCATCGTTGTGCGGGTGGATCCCGATGGGCGCCTTCACCTTTCCCAGAACGTCGCACACGATCTCTTCGACCTGCCAAGGCAGCGACCCGCCGTTGGTGTCGCAGAGCACCAGGCTGTCCGCGCCGCCCTCTTCGGCGGCATTGAGCGCGGCCACGGCATATCCAGGGTCATCTTTATAGCCATCGAAGAAGTGCTCGGCGTCGTAGATGACCTCCCGCCCGTTAGCCTTGAGCCACGCCACGGAATCCCGGATCATCTCGAGGTTCTGCTCGGGCGTCACACGGAGCACATCGGAAACGTGGAGCCGCCACGACTTGCCGAAGATGGTGATGACCGGCGTTTCCGCCTCCAGCAACTGCCGGAGGATGGCGTCATCCTCTGCGTGGGTGGTGGCGCGGCGTGTGCTGCCGAAGGCCGCGAGTCGCGCCTGCCGGAAGGGGATGTCCTTGATGCGACGGAAGAACTCGATATCCTTCGGGTTGCTCCCGGGCCAGCCGCCTTCAATATAGGGGATGCCGAAGGCGTCGAGCCGGCGGGCGATCTTGATCTTGTCTTCGATCGAAAACGAGATCCCTTCGCCCTGGGAACCGTCGCGAAGGGTAGTATCATACACTCGAACGAGTGAGAAGCCGGTAGATTCTTGCATGGTCAGGTGTCCTTTCTCGGTAGTGGGCCTCGGGATGAGAGGCCGGGGCGCGCTGCCGTCGGAGTATCTGCGCCGACGGTCTTTTCAGTGGTCGGACGCGCCAATACCCTCGGCGCGACGACTCAGAGTCATCAGCGCCGGAACCCTCACCATCATCTGTGTTTTATATCTACAGTTCACTGTACATCCCGTCTTGCGAGTGCTGTTCATTACTTATAACACAACACGGGGGGCCCTTGCAAAGCACCGTGGGACAAGTCTGATGCTTTGGGTGTGAGGTTGGTTTGCGGGGGGCCGCGTCGAAAGCGATCGCGCGGTCGCCGCGTGGGAAGGTGGTCTTTCGGTCTTGCCTGGTCTAAAATCAGAACTGGCCACTTGGTGCTCTTTGGGAAGCACAGGTGTGTTCTGTCGGCAGTGCGGAGCGCCCACGCCTTGACAGCGTGGTCGCGGGTTCGCGCGCCTCGCAGCATGCCCCGCATTTTTCTCGGGGAAAGGTATCATCCATTGAGTTCGATATTTCGCGTAAGACTGTGTTACATTCTGGCCTGTGTTCTGTTAGCCGGCGCCCCGTCCGTCGCGGATGCGGCGAAGACGTCCGGTTTGATCGTTGTCGTATTGGGATCGTCAACGGCCTGGGGTGCTGGGGCGACGCCGATCACTCAGGCGTGGTCCTACCGGTACGGGGCCTATCTTCAGGGGCTCGATCCTAGCAATCGATTTATCAACCTCGCCGTGTCGGGCTACACCACCTACCACGTTCTGCCGACTGGAACCCCGCCTCTCACAGGGCGGCCCTCTCCCGATCCACAGCACAATATCACTGCAGCCCTGGCCCTCCACCCGGACGCGGTGATCGTGAATCTTCCTTCCAACGATACGTCGATGGGGTTTTCGGCCGCCGAGCAGGAGGCCAACTACAGAACCATTGCCCGGGTGGCGGGTGAGGCGAACGTTCCGATCTGGATCGCCACATCCCAGCCCCGCAATATGACGCTGATTATGCGAAACACCCAGAAGGAAGTGCGCGATTGGATTCGCATGATTTACGGTCAGCGGTCGGTCGATTTCTGGACAACCGTCGCGCGGCCCGACGGCACTATCGCCTCGGGCTATGACAGTGGAGATGGCATTCATTTGAACAATGCCGGGCACGACGTTCTGTACCGCCGCGTCATCGCGGCGGGCATACCGGAACTGCTCGCACGAACCACAACCACGGCGGTGAACGATCCCTATGGCGACCTGGACGGAGATGGAGCGGTTACCGACGCCGATGTCGCCCTGATGACCAGGTACCTGGCCGATCCGACGCAGCTCACCGCGGCGCAGCAGGATCGCATTCGTCGGTATGGTGACGTAGCCAATGTCGTGAACCAGACAACCATCGGCAACGGGGTCGTCGACTCAAACGACACGATGAGGCTGCTGCTGCTCTCCGGCGGACAGATCGACGCCGGCACCGCCGGGCCTGTTCGTCAGGACTATGGCGATGTGAATGGCGACGGCCACGTAGACATCGTCGATGCCCTCCTCGTCAGCCGATCCATGGCCGGGCTGGTGACGGACCCGGCCATCCTCGAACGAATCCACACGCGCGGCCTTGGTGACGTCTCGCCAACGGTGCCGTCCGTGACCTTCGGAGACGGTACAATCGACTCGAAGGATCTCACGGTCCTCACGGCGCGGGCGGCCGGCAACGATGCCAACCCGCCGGCCTACGTGGACTATTGGCCGCTGCACGTCGCCGATCCGGCCGCACCGCTGATCAAACCCGACCTCGTGGTGGCAACGGACATCTCGGGCCTCACCGGTGACGCTAACCATCAGGTGCGCTTTGTCACGGATGCCGTGGAAGAGCGTCGCGGCTACACCGTGACGAGGATTGCCGGAAGCGACGGCAGCGTTCTCGCCGCATTCAAGGGGATCGACGGCAGCATTTACGCCCTCTACGTGGATTATCCGCAGGCGTTCGGTGACCACCGCCTCGAATTCATGTCCCCATTGAAACTCCTGGACGCGTCCGCCGCTCGCGGGCCCGCAGCGCCCTGGGCGGCAAGCACCACGGGGGCATTTTCCGGCATTCCTTCGCAGTCCGTGATCGCAACGGGAACGGTTCTGGACCGCGCTGACCACTATACGCCCGCGGCAGGGGACTTTACGATCGTCGCGCCCGGTTCGACCTGGTCAAAGGCGGTGCGCGCGCGCCTCGACATCGCGCTGTTGCGCGGTGACTGGGGCACGATGGACATGCAGCAGGCGTTCTTCTATGAGTTTGCGCCGTTCATCGGGGTGGTCGAGCGCGCGCAGTCGCCGTACCGTGGCAGCCTAGCCGCAGCAACGGACCGCCCGGACCTCGTTGTCAACGAGATCACCTCCAGAGGCATCCAGTACACCCGCACTGCGCCGTAGCACCGCGCGCAGCCTGGGCAGCGGCCCCGAACACGGCCGGCGGCAGGAAGAAAGAGGCTTGAGAACGGCATCGCCGTTCTCAAGCCTCAATTCTCATATCCCAATTCCGCCCTAGAAGATCGCCTGCTCTGTTTCGCGGTCGAACGCGTGAGTGCGGTCGATGTCCACAACGAAGTCGGTGTTTGCCTGTTCCTTGAGCGGGGTCTCTGAATCGACGTCCGCGACGATCGGGTGGTTGCCCGCCATCAGGTAAAGGTACGCGCGGTCGCCCATAATTTCACGGACATCAACGAGGGCGGTGAACTCGTTGCCCGTGCCATTCACCAGATCCGGTCGCGTGACTTTCGCAAAGATATCGCTTGGGCGAACGCCCCACACGATCTCCTTGCCCACGTAAGCCTTGAGGCTTTCGGCGAGCCTGCCTACCGGCTTCACCTTGATGGCGCCGGCATTGAAAACCGCGGCGCCGCCCTCGTCCTCAACCTTGCCGTAGACGAAGTTCATGGCGGGGCTGCCGATAAATCCGGCGACAAACATGTTGACTGGCTGGTTGTAAAGGCTCAACGGCGAGTCAACCTGCTGGATCACGCCGTCCTTCATGACCGTGATGCGGTCACCCATCGTCATGGCTTCCACCTGGTCGTGCGTCACATAGATGGTGGTCACGCCGAGACGTCGGTGCAGCTTGATAATCTCGGACCGGGTCTGCACGCGAAGTTTGGCGTCGAGGTTGGAGAGCGGTTCGTCCATCAGGAAGACGAGCGGCTGGCGGACGATGGCGCGGCCCAGGGCGACGCGTTGGCGCTGGCCGCCGGAAAGCGCCTTGGGCTTGCGGTCCAGCAACTGCTCCAACCCGAGCATGCGGGCGACTTCATCAACGCGGGTCTTGATCTCCTGCCGCGGCACCTTGCGGAGCTTGAGGCCGAAGGCCATGTTGTCAAACACGGTCATGTGCGGATAGAGGGCGTAATTCTGGAAGACCATCGCGATGTCGCGGTCTTTCGGGGATACGTCATTGACGAGGCGTTCGCCGATGTAGATCTCGCCGTCCGTGGGCTCTTCCAGGCCGGCAATCATGCGGAGCGCGGTGGTTTTTCCGCAACCCGAGGGACCAACGAAGACCATGAATTCGCCGTCCTTGATGTCGAGGTTCATCTTGTTGACGGCGGTGATGGTCTTGAAGGACTTGGTGAGTTCCTTCAGTGTAACTGTTGCCATTGTGCCTCCTGAGGAGGAGCAGTCGGAAGACGCGAGGCAGAAGACAGGAGACGAAGCGATGCGGGCACCGCTACGTTCTACTGACTGCTGACTACTGACTACTGGCTGCTTCTGGATGCCGGGCCGGCGGGTTCGTCCGCACGTCCCCAACGGGGAAGCCCGGCGTGGCCCATTATCATAGATTTAAGGGGCCATGCGTATTGTGTACAAAGCGCTGCGGCTAATGGAAATGGTGGCCGGCCGTTAGAAGCTGCTACGCGACGCACGCCGGTTCAAACGCATATCGGGGCGAATGAGGGCGGTGGCGCTGCCTCGTGCGACCGTCACCAGACGCGCATCAGCAGGCCCGTGAGGAGTTTCGGATAAAAGAACGTGGATTTCTGAGGCATCGTCTCGCCGCCGAGGGCGATCACCCTCACCGCGTCGGTTGGCGTGTGCTTCAGGAGGAACGCGAAAGCGGCGCCGTTCGCGACGGATTGAATCGCCTCGGCCGGATCGCGCGTGTAACTGATATGCGGGCTCTCGCCGGAACCCAGCCCCAGCACACGGGCCATAACGATGCCGTGCAGGATCGACACATCCAGGGACCGCCACGCTTTGCTGTGTTTGCCCTCGATACGGTCGCCGATTTCCTCCGGACGCCACGGCGTAAGCAGGTAATTCCCCTGACCTGCCGCCAGCATCCCGATCGCGATGCCTTCGCTCGCTTCCATCGCTTCCTCGACCTCGCGAGGTGAATCGAATGTCTCGATGGCGAAGAACTCGTCCAGCGACTCGATGACGGCGTCGAACTCGGTTGAGATGCCGGTCACGATTCGGTGCGTCGGCAAGACCAGCAGCTCCGGATCGTCCATCGCCGCCAGGGTCATCATCGCGTAATCCCACGGGCCGGGCCCCGCAGTTGCGTTCAGATCCCTCTTCACCCCCAGCGATGCCGTGTATCGGTGATGGCCATCCGCGATGATAACCTGCCGTTCTTTGAGGTCGGCCTGGATCGCGGCGATGGCCGCGGGATGGTCTATCCGCCAGACGCGATTGCGCTCCCCGGTCGGCAGGGTTACGTCCGCGATGGGCTCGCCCTGTGAATTTTCCCTCAACGCGGCGCGGAAGGTCTCGCCGTTGCCGAGGGTAAGGCCGAACAGCGGCTCGAAGTTAGCCCTGGTCGTCTCGATCAGGCGCTGGCGGTCATCCTTCGGCCCCTGGAGTATCTGCTCGTGCGGGAGGATGACCGCCTCGTCCCACTCATGCAGCCGGCACGCGCACACCAGATGACTGCGGCGGTACGCCTTGCCACGCCATTCGAAGTCCTGCGCGAGCACATACAGGCAAGGCCGGTCGTCCTGGATCAAAACGCCCTCGCGGCGCCACTGCTCGAAACGGTCGCGCGCGCGGGTGTAGCGGTTGTCGGCGCCGGTATCGCCTTCTCTCGAGGGCGCCAGGGTCAACTGGACACCGCTGAACGGCTCCGCGGCCAGGCGGGCACGCTCCGCCTCCTTGATCACGTCATAGGGCGGCACGACCACGCTCTTGAGCGGGACGACGTCCGGGTTGTAGCGCACAGCGGCGAAGGGTTGAATATCTGGCATAAAGGGCTATCCGATGCGCGAGCGGGTCAGTGAGCCTAAGAGTGTTGACGTCCTCACTGGAAAAGAAGGTCAATGAGGTGGTGGCCTTCGGGCACCACGAAGTTCGTGTCGCGCATGCCGCGCTCATCAAAGGGCAGGCTGTTGGAACGTTCGGCCTGAGTGTCGAATAAGAGGAACGGAACATCGTAGGCGTCGTGCTTGCGAAGCTTTATCGGAGTGCTGTGGTCAGGGAGGCACAGGAATCGGAAATCGCCCATCTCGCCCATGCCGCTCAACAGCGGACCGAGCGTCTCCTTGTCGATGCGTTCGATGGCCAGGATTTTCTCTTCGAGGTTTCCGCTATGGCCGGCCTCATCGGGACCCTCGAGATGGATGAACGCGAAATCGCGGCCCTCCCGGAGGGCGCTCAATGCGTACTCCGCTTTGCCGGTGTAATTGGTGTCCACGTAGCCGGTGGCGCCGGGGACGTTGGGCGTATACAGCCCGACGAGTTTGCCCAGACCCTTCATCAGGTCCACAGCGGCGATCATGACGCCCTGGCAGCCGTGCTGGGTGCTGAAGAGCGGCAGGGTCGGCGTCCGTCCCGGCCCCCACGGCCAGATCATATTGGCGGGCAGTTTTCCCGCATCGACACGTTTCTGGTTGACCGGGTGATCCAGAAGGACCTCGTACGAGTCCCACATCTTGCGGCGGATCGACTGGTCCTTTTCGCCTTCCGGCATGGCACGCACGAAATGCTGCCCCACGATGTTGTGCGGCGGCGTGCAGCGGAGATCGTCAGGCCCGTCCGTCCACACCATCAGGTGCCGGTAGCCCACGCCCGGATAGAGATGGCGCGTGTCGTTGTTGTAGAACACCTTCCGCGAGAGGAACTCGATCAGTTCCCTGCCCTCTTCCGTGGTGAGGTTGCCCCCGGAATGGTCCAGCATCTTCTCGCCGTCCACGCTCACGAGGTTCACGCGGAAGGCAACGTCGCGGCCCTCGACAGGGACTCCCATGCTTGCGGCTTCAATCGGCGCGCGGCCTGTGTAATACCTGTGCGGATCGTAGCCGAGGAGCGACATGTTAGCGATATCGCTGCCCAGTTCCATGTCGTACGGCGCCGGCGTCGTTCGGCCAACGCGGCCCCGGGCCGCCAGTTGGTCCAGGTTCGGCGTGCGGGCGACCTCCATGGGCGTCTTGCCGTCCAGTTCCTCGATCGGCAGGTCGGAACACCCGTCCATCTGGAGGATGATCTTCTTCACGAAAGCGGCCTTCCCGTCAGGCGTTCGTACGCCTCGCGGTATTTCGCGGCGGTCTTCTCCACAATTTCGGCCGGCAGTTCAGGGGCGGGCGGCGTTTTGTCCCAGTCCAGCGTCTCCAGGTAGTCCCGTGTGAATTGTTTGTCGTAACTTGGCTGGCCATGGCCGGGCTCGTACGAATCCGCCGGCCAGAATCGCGACGAATCCGGCGTGAGTATCTCGTCGATGAGGATGATTGCGCCGTCCTTCGTCCCGAATTCGAATTTGGTGTCGGCGATGATGATCCCCCGGGTCCGGGCGTAGTCGGCGGCGGCGTTGTACAATCCGAGGCTGCGCGCGCGGACCTCGGCGGCAACGTCTTCTCCGACGATTTCGGCCGCCTGCGCGTAGCTGATGTTGATGTCGTGACCTTCCTCGGCCTTTGTCGCGGGGGTGAAAATGGGCTCCGGCAGCCGGTCACTCTCGCGAAGGTCCGGCGGAAGCTCATAGCCGTGGAGCAGCACGGGCTTGCCGGGCGCGGCTTTGACCGCCGTGGAGTATTCCTTCCACAGGCTGCCGCTGATGTATCCGCGGACAACGCACTCGATGGGGAGGCCCTGGGTCTTGACGCCCACGATCGCGCGCCCGGCGAGCGACGGGTCCGGCTTTGCGCCGTATCGGCCGCAAACGTCGTTCCATTCGCCCACAACGTGGTTCGGCTTCGCGGCGTCCAGCGTTCTGAACCAGAAAAGCGAAGTCTGAGTGAGGACGCGGCCTTTGTCCGGTATGCCGTTGGGCATCACGCAGTCAAACGCCGAGATGCGGTCCGAGGCGATCAGAAGGAGTTCGTCGCCGAGGTCGTACACATCGCGCACCTTGCCGCGCCGAAAGACCGAAAATGGGAGGTCAGTCTGAAGAACGATTGAGTTATCCATACCGTAAACTTAGCGGAGGCTGACGGAGGGGGTCAATCGCCCGGGAGATGTCCATGGGAGACCGGCCTCGCGCGGCCGATCTCCCATGGCTGTTGTCCGTGCTCAGAGTCCGGCGAGGGTCCGGATATGGCTTGCCGAGACGGCCTGGTTATACACTCGCACGTCGGCGAGAAGCCCGAGGAAATGATCGCCGCCCGGGGCCGAAGTAGTCTTCGTCCCGAAGTTCAGGGAGTTGTTGGTTACGGCGATCGATCCGGTCGCGGAAGCCTGCGCCGTAACGACACCATCGACGTAGAGGCGCATGGTCTTGCCGTCCCAGGTTCCGGCCATGTAGTGCCAGGCGCCGGTTGATGGCAACGCACACGTTACGGTGCCCACGCCGGTCAGGTCGAATTTGAACAGCCCGGTCTCGGCGAGGAACCGATACTGGTTGTCCGATGAGCCCTTCTGGAGCACGCGCCGGTTCCCGGCCCAGTTGGTCGCATTGATCCACGCCGAAAGCGTGATCGCCGCGGTCGGGTTGAGCGAAGACTGGTCGTTGACGGTGATCGCGTCGTTGGAACCGTTGAACGAGAGCGCGGTGCCGTGGGGACCCGCCGTCGGAGCGGGGGCGCCGGTGACCGTGACCGTGAATCCGGACGGCTGAACGCTCGGAGCGCTCGCACTGGAGCCTCCGGAGACACTGATGACCGGTGAGGCGGCCGTGAACGGGTACCCGGTGGTCATATTGAGCGTGTTTCCGGCGGCGGACTGGTCCTTCACGTTGTTGATCTTCAGCGCATAGTTCGAGCCCCCCACCGGAGCGGGAGTCACGGCCAGGTCAACGGTGAGTCCATCGGATGACGGGGTGGCGCTCTGAATCGTGAGCCCGGGTATCTGATAGTTGGTCTTCACCGAGGCTGTCGCAGCCGAGACAGGTTCGGAGAACGCAACCTGGATGAGTGTCGATCCCGCCAACGCGGACACACCGGTGATTCGCGGCGCCGTGGTGTCATTCACCGTGTAGACGCCAGAGACAACGTTTCCGACTGGCGTGGAGCCATGGAAAGCCTGTACGCTCAGCGTGGTTTGCCGCGTGAGCCAGATGGGCGAAGCGTAAGCAGGGGATGACGACGCGGGTGTCGAGCCGTCCGTCGTGTATCGAAGGGTTGCCGTGGTGTCGTAGAGGGACGGGATCACAGCCACCTGCACGGCGTCGGTGAAAGTGCCGGACGAGGGATTGAGGGTGGGTGTAGAGTCCGCGTAATCGAATGTGTCATACAGCGGCTGCGCCGGAACGGAACCATCGTTGGTGTTCGAAGCCGCGGTCATGGCGAAAACCACGATGTTCGGGGCGTTCGGGAGGGTGATGCTGTGCGCGCCCGCGGGTACGTCCAATGCGTACTCGAAGACGTAGGCGTACTGGTAGTAGTCATTCGCCCCGGCCGCGGTATGCCGGTGTGTGGCCGCGTAAGCGATCGGATCGCGCTTGATGTAGGCAGCCTGCAGGCCGTAGATACCGCCGTCAAGCGGCGGCAGGTTCGGCGACCCGGCCGGCGGCGACCACAGACGGTTGTCCCATTGGCCAACGTATCCGCTCCAGTTCTGAACCGTGAGCGGCGTCACCTTTCCGCCGACGCGGAAAGTGCCCGTGGTGTCCCCATTTGCGGAAGCGGCGAGGAGGTATATCTTTCCGAACCGGCCCGTTGGCAGAGGGATGGTCTGTCCCTGACAGGAAAGCGCGGTCCGGGCGCCTGGCGCGGACCGCGCCAGGCGGAACTTGACCCCTGCCCTGTCGATTGTCGAAGGGAATAGTTCGGCGGGGTAGGTGTACCCGTTGCCGTCCATCCCCTTGGCGACCGCGGTTCCATCGTAACCCAGCGCCTGGATGTCATACGGCAGAGCCAGCGGTCTGCTGGCGGGCGGTACCAGTTTCGTTGTCGGAGCACCAAGACGGATCGCGAACGCTCTGGGGCTGTAAGCGCCCAACGAGACGCTGAATACGCCGTTCGTGATCGCGATCGGACCGAGCGCGTCTTCCTGTCCCGTGACTTCACGCGCCGAGACGATTGGCGCAGCAGCGGAAAGCGTCACGTTGGCGGGCGATCCGCTCATCTCCTGAAGACGGACGATGATCTCATCGCTGTCTTCCGCCCTCTTTACGGCCACGATCCTGACTTGGGAGGAATTGACGCTCAGGAGCGAGAAGGACCGGCCTGCGCTGCCCGCATGCGGATCGGCCTGGAATGCCATCAGGGGCTGGTTGAGCCGGGCCGCTTCCCACTGGGTATTTCCGTTGCGCCAATCGCCCGAGTGTCCCTCCAGGGCATAGAGGACCCGGTGCCGGCCCACGTCCTGTGTGGCCTCATCGGTATAGGAATTGGCGCCGGGAGTCCTGATCAGCGTCAGCCGCAGTGTGTGATCGTCCGGCTTGTCAGAGCCGATTTTGCAGTCTTCCAGCACGGAGACACCGTAGTCGCCGGTCGTGTTGGTGAGATCGAACCACTCGTGCGAGGGCACCTCGTATTTCACCGAGTTGTTGGTCGACCGCTGGACGGTGCCGAGACCCATATTGTACGTGGCGTTCAAGTTGGAGACCGCCAGCGAGAACTCGGTCTTCAACGTGGTTTTGCGCTCGTTCCAATTGATGGTGTTGTCGAACTCCACCCGGTTTCCCGCGGCGCTCGCGGCCAGGCGGATCACCTGGACGAATTTCGAACTGCCCGTCTGTCGCGTTACTTCAAGGGCAACGCGCACAGGGCCGTTTTCTACGATGCGAACGGTTGCGGGGCCGGTCACATATCCGATCGGTGGAGCGCTTTGGTCGGCCCAATCGATATTCCACGCGGGCCAATCCGCGGGCTGCTCGTATTTGAGCGCGAGGCGCGCTGGGCCGGACAGCATCTGCCGGTTGTTCGGTTTGTCGAGGATGGACGAGACGTCTCCATTTGTGTCGAGGGTTACCCGGTAACGCTGATTCTCAAGCGTGTTGGATGTCACGCTCAACCCTGTGGAGATGGCCGTTGGCAGGTCGGCCGGGCGCACGTCGTACGTCGCGGCGCCAACGCTCGGTACCCGGGCGAGAAACAGCACGGTGACCTTGCCGTCCGCTGCGCTGACCAGTTGCGAGGGCGCCTCGACACCGTTGGGGCCGTAAACCCGGACGGCGGCCGGTGTCGCTGGAAACTGAACCGTTGCCTGCACTACGTCTTCACGCGCGATGGACAGCGGGTTGTAGACAACCACCGGTACGCCGGTCGCCGTCGTGTCCAGCGCGCGGGTGATGGCTCCCACTGAATCGGTAAGCACTCCCGCGGACCGGTTCAACGCGACGGTCTCGTCGTTCCATGAGTATTCGTACGCCTTCGGTAGGCTCGTGCCGGGCAGGATGTCGTGGAACTGAGCGCCAAGGATGAGCCGCCAGGTCTCGTTCATGAACCCCAGCGGGTAGGTCGCTCCGCCCAGCCAGTCCGCTGTGACAGCGGCGCGTTCCGCCGCATCGGCCAGCAGTTCGTTCTTGCGGTTCCAGCGCTTCATGTACGCCTGCGACGTGATGGAACCGGCGGAATGCTGCGTGAGGAGCAGATCCCCCGTGTAACTCGGCATCGCGGCGGTCTGAGCGGGCGACAGATCCCTGAACATCCAGTCGGAAGGCGCGGACACTACCGTGACGGGCCCCGTTCCCCGGACCGACGTTTGCTCGTACTGCGCCGATCCGTCCGTCGGCGCGCCCCCCACGTCTCCGGTTCCGAAGTAGCGATAGTCCACGAAGATGCCGGATGATGCGCCCAGATTATTGATCCGCGTGAGCTCTGAGGAAGAATTGCTCTGATCCGACGTTATCGTCGAGCCGTAGCCGCCCGGGTCAAGCGCGGACGTAATGTACCGGCCGTCCGGGCCGTACCATCGGCCGACCGCGAACGGAATGCCCACCGCGGAGCCCCAGGTCAGCTTCTGAGTCGCAAACCCCTTCAGGCCGCAATGCGCCAGGATGGATGGCAACGACCAGGGGAAACCGAAGCAGTCGGGGAGCTGGTAGTCAACGCTCTCGGTACCAAACTCCCGGCGGAAGTAGTGATTGCCGTAGAGGATCTGACGGATAATCGATTCGGCCGAAGGTGTGTTGACGTCGTTTTCCTCGACCGAAGAACCGGCGACGTGCCAGCGTCCCAGATCGATGTACTGCTTCAGCCGCGCGTAACTGGCCGGGTAATATTCCTTCATCATCTGGTATCGGTTGGAACCGGTGAATGAGAAGGTGTAGTCCGGGTACTTGTCGAACAGCGTGAAATTATCGTTCAACGTCCTCGGGATGTAATCCCGAATCGTGTCCAGATATGTCCACCGCCATTGAGTGTCCAGATGCGCATAGCCCACTTCGTAAAGGACTTTGTCCTTCGTGATGTCGTAGGCGCTGCGTGCGGGCGGTTTCCAGTCGGGCGGCGGCGCGGCATGGCAGAGCGTGCCGGGCAGAACACCAAGCATCAAAACAAGAATGGCCTTTTTCATGAATACCTGCCTGTAGAGGCGAAATGGCCGGCCCCAAGGTGGGGCCGGAATGCGCGAGAGGCGCCGCGTTATCAAGATATGGTGTCCCAATTTCACCGACTGCATCAAAAATCTGTGCTCCTTCGGGTGATATAATAATCCAGGGTCATCTATCATCGGACCCGCCCACCGTCTCATTCAGCTGGAATGGAGCGCCTGTATGCATACCTCGCCCAGACTTGGTCCGTCACTTGCGGCAGCACTCTGCCTCGCTACAGTCCACGTGGCGGCATCCCCTGTTACCGACCGCGCATCCGTCGGCCCGGCAGGCGCGCAGGGCACCGCCCGTTCCGGCAGTCCCGCCCTGAGCGCGAACGGCCGATACGCGGCGTTCATTTCGGACGCGCCCAATCTTGTGACCGGTGACACGAACGGGTCCAACGACGTCTTCGTCCGGGACACCGCAGCCCGCACAACGGCGCGCGTGTCCATCGCTTCGGACGGCTCAGAGGCGAACAGCGGCTCCGACGAATGGGATGCGCCATCCATAAGCGCTGACGGCCGTTATGTGGCCTTCACTTCGAACGCGTCCAATCTGGTTCCGGGCGTCGCCAACGGTGTCACCAATGTTTTCGTTCGCGATCTGGCCGCCGGCGTCACTACGTGCGTTTCGTTGGATTCCGGCGGCGCTCCCGGGAACGATAACAGTTTCGCGCCTTCCATCAGTGCGGACGGCCGCTACGTGGCCTTTGCGTCCAACGCGTCGAATCTTGTATCAGGGGACACGAACGCCGCTTCGGACGTGTTCGTGCGCGATACGCAGACGGGCGTCACGCGTCGCGTTTCCGTCGCGCCGGACGGCACGGAGGGCAACGGCCCGTCGGGGTACCCCTGCATCAGCGCCAACGCCAAGTTTGTAGCCTTCGCAAGCGCCGCATCCAACCTGTCGCCGAATGACGCGAACGACGCCGCGGACATTTTCGTCTGCGACCTTCAGTCGGGAAGCGTCTCGCTGGCATCCACGGCTTCAGACGGCACGCCAGGCAACGATTGGTCGGACTATACTCCGTCGCTGAGTGCGGATGGGCGCTACGTAGCGTTCCTGTCGAACGCCTCCAACCTCGTGGCCGCCGACACCAACGGATCCGCCGACGTTTTCGTACACGACATGCAGTCCGGGTGGACGGTTCTGGCCTCGGCGGACAGCAGCGGGACCATCGGGAATGATGCGTCCTTCTCGCCTTGCCTCAGCGCGGACGCCCGGTACGTCGCCTTTGCATCGCTCGCTTCCAATCTGACGGCCGGCGATGTCAACGGCGCCGCGGACCTGTTCATCCGTGACCTCTGGCTTGGACGCACGGCCCTGGCGTCGCTCGATTCCGCCTCCGCGCAGGGGAACGGCTGGTCGGGGCCGATGTACCCCCCATCCCTCAGCGGTGACGGGAGCTCGGTGGCGTTCGAGTCATGGGCGTCCAACCTCGTCGCGGCGGACACCAACGGCGCGGGCGATGTCTTCGTGCGAAGCGCTCTTTTCGCCGCTCCGCCGTTCACAACGGGGGACAAATTGGGTACCCTTCGCGCCGCTGGCGGACTGGATGTGCTGACGGGCGCTCAGTTGACGCGGCTGAATGTGGTAACCACGGGGAGTTCGTTCAGTGTCGTCGATATTCTCGACGCGGTGCGCGTTGCCAGGAAGGCGGCGGGGCTGGAGCCGTAGCGGAAAGCATCGAGGCTGTTTCAGAAACGGGACTCCGGCGCCTCGCCGGAGTCCCGTTCTGGTTTGTCCGCTACAGCACGCGGACCTTCGGGTAATAGCCGTACTGGTACGGCTGGCTTCCGCTTGGGTTGCATTTCACCGGTTTGCTGTAGCCGGCGTGGCCATCCAGATACACGAAATTGTTTCCGCCCATGTGGCGCGTCAGGCCGTAGAACCACCCGCCATCATTGGGCGGAGGTGTGGACCAGGGCCAGTAGACATAACCGGTCACGCCGTCATATTTCCCGACTTCGTCTTTGAAGCCGCCGTTGTTGTTGACCCAGATACCGTAGGAATAAGGGAACTCGCCGTCGCCAAAGATGCCAACATCGGACGGAGATCTCACCTTGGTGATGAGCGCGGGCGAGCCTTTGCCGGCTCCAGGCGTCTGGCTGCGGCCGCCCCATCCTATCATGGGCTCGTTGTAAGAGTAGCCCACGTTCTTGTACTTGGTCAGGTCGACCGGGTAGTCTGTCGGGATCCAGTAGGTCTTGTGTGGTACATACGCATTGGAGGTTTTCAGGGTGATGCTCGGGCAGGCCCACACGTCGGTGGATTTCACGTATGGTTCAAGGCAAACGATAAAATTCGCCTGCCTTCCGCCGGGGTTGTCCGTCGGGGCATACGGATTATACATCAGCCGTCCGTCGTTATCATCCAGGTACATATGAAGGGCATTGGCCAGCTGTTTCGTGTTGGAAAGGCAGGCGATCATTTTGGCGCGTTCGCGGGCCTTCGCGAATACCGGGAAGAGGATCGCCGCCAGGATCGCGATGATCGCGATCACTACCAGCAATTCGATGAGTGTGAAACCGGCTCCGCGCCGGGAACGTCTTGCGAGTGTTTTCATATTCGTCTCCAGGGCTGAAGGCCGAGGGTTGGGGGCTGAGGTAAGTGTCCACCTCTCGGCCCTCATCCCTCCCCCCTCAGCCCTTAATTCCGGTAAGCGTAATGCCTTCCACGAAGGTCTTCTGTGCAAGGAAGTAAAGCACGAGGATGGGCATTGCCATAATCGTGCTGGCGGCCATGAGCATGCTCCACTCAGCGCCGTGCTGACTCACGAACTGCTGGAGGCCGATGCTGAGTGTATACTTGTTCGGGTCGTTCAGATACATGAGCGGGCCCATGAAGTCGGTCCACGCCCCGATAAAGGTGAAGAGGGCCACGGTAGCAAGCGCCGGCTTGCTGAGCGGCATGATGATCCGGCTGTAAATCCCCAGTTCCGTTGCTCCATCCATGCGCGCGGACTCGCTGAGTTCCGCGGGGATGGACCGGAAAAACTGGCGCAGCAGAAAGACGAAAAAGGCGCTTCCGAAGAAGGTTGGCACGATGAGCGGCTTATACGTGCCGATCCAGTGAAGCCATTTGAAGATCATAAACACCGGGATCATCGTCACCTGGCCGGGCAGCATAAGCGTTGCGAGGACGATGATGAAAAGGGTGTCGCGTCCCTTCCAGGGGATTCGCGCGAAGCTGTAGGCGACGAGTGAACACGAAAGAACGGTGCCGAAGATGCTGGCGAAACAGATGATGAGCGTGTTGAAGGTATATTGGGCGAACGGGATATAGTGAACCGCCCGAACGTAGTTGCTCCACATCACGGGCTGCGGGAACCACTTGTCCACCTCGAATATCTGCCGGTCCGTCTTCAGCGAAGTCACGACGAGCCAATAAAACGGCGCCACGAAGATGACGGCGAGTGACAGGAGCACGATGTGCGCAACGACGGTGGACGGGCGCGTGCGGGGCCTCTTCCGCGGCCGGAGGACTGGTTCCTGAATCCTTGAGGAATCCTGCATCAGTCGCCCCCTCCGTAATAGACCCACCGCGCGCTGCTCTTCATCACCACAAGCGAGCAGACCAGCGTAATCGCGAACAGCACCCAGGCCATCGCGCTGGCATAGCCCATCTTCCAGTCCACGAAGGCGCCCATGAACAGGTGAAGGGCGTAGAACATCGTCGAGTCCTGCGGGCCTCCCTTGGTCATCACGTAGGCTTGCGTGAAGTACTGGAACATTCCGATGATGCCCATGATGAGGTTGAAGAAGATGATCGGCGAGATCATGGGCAGCGTTACGTGCCAGAATTTGCTCCAGACGCCGGCCCCGTCCAGCGCGGCGGCCTCATAGAGCGACGTGGGGACGTCCTGCAGGCCGGCAAGGTAGATGATGACGCCGCCGCCGGCGCCCCACACGCCCATCAACACCATCGCGGGCTTCGCCCAGATCGGGTCGCCAAGCCACGCCGGCCCCGGGATGCCGAACTTGCCAAGTACCGTGTTGATCAGGCCGATCTCGGGGTTGAACAACCACAGCCAGAGGATGGCGGACGCCACGGCCGGAACGAGGCTCGGAAGGTAGTAGATGGTCCGGTAGATCGTGATCCCCCGAACCTTCTGGTTGAGAAGCAACGCAAGCCCCAGGGCAGCGATAAGGCCCAGCGGAAGCGCGAAGACGACCATGTACATCGTGTTCCAGAGCGATTTCCAGAAGACGTCGTCCTCGAAGAACATCTGGCGGTAGTTGTCCAGGCCGATCCAGTGCGGTGCGCATAACCCGCTGTAACTGCAGAAACTGTAATACAGTGACGCCAGGAGCGGATAGGCGGTGAACACGAGGAAACCGATGATCCACGGCGACGCAAACAGGAGGCCGTTGCGCAGATTGCGCCGCTCCTGGGTGCCGGTTCGTTTCCGGACAGCGTCCTGCCTCCTGACTCCTGTCTCCTGCCTCAATAGACCGCCTCCAACTGAGCGCGCTTGAGTTCTTTCTCGATCTTCACCTGTACCGCCTTCAGCAGCGTCGCCGGATCGCCTCCCCCGTGCACGGCTTTGTCCTCAGCGCGCTGAATCTCGGCGATGTACATCTGCCAGATTGGCATCTGCGGCGGCCCGAACGCGTTGGGGCCGCCCGCGATCTCCGCCGAGAAGCGCAGCAGTTTCTGGCTCTGGATTTCGGGCGATGCTGCCACAACCTTCAGCGGAGAGCCGTTGCTGATTCCCACGCAGAATCGTTTGTTTTGCTTCGGGCTCAGGAACCAGTTGAGGAACGTCCACGCTTCTTGCTTGTGGCGCGAAGCCGCCGGGATGACGAAAACGCTGGCGTTCAGGGTAGTGCAGTCCGGCCGTCCGCCCGCTGGCGCGGGATAGGCGAAAGCATCGTAGCGGAAACCCTTCGGCGCGTACCGGTCGATGAATTGGGCGATCCACGGTCCGGTCGGCATCATCTGCTGCTTTCCGGTGAAAAAGGGGCCGGACGGGGTCTGCTGGCTGCCGAAAGTGCTTTCGAACACCTCCATGCGTCGGATATCGTTCTTCTCTGCGAAATCCTGGAGAAACCGAAGCGCCGCCACATTTCGCGGGTCCGTAGCCGTCACCTTCCCCGTCTCGGGTTCAAACCAGTGTCCGCCGAAAATGTAGGCCCAATCGAGGAGGCTCGACGGGCGCATCCCGTACTGCTTGTATCCGCCCCTGGAGTTCCGGATCATCAGCGCAGAATTGACCTTCGCCCACTCCGCAAGGTTGGTCGGCGGTTTCAGGCCCTTCGCCTCAAATCCGGCCTTGTTGTATACGATGAAATTCGCCGTGAGCGTGCCCAGGAGCCCCCAGGTGTGGTTGTGGTACTGCTGCATCTTCCACGCGCCGGGCACCCATTCGTCCGGCCGCCGGCCGCTGGCTTTGAAGTACTCGTCCAACGGCGTGAGGGCGCCGCGCATCGCATAGCCGGCCAGTTCGTCCGACCACACCGCCGAGCACACATCCGGGACATCTCCACCCGCGAACGCGATACGCACCTTCTCGTACGAACCGAAGACGCTGAGCACGCGAACGTGGATGCCGGGGTTCCCGGCGTTGAACTCGTCGACCATCTTCTGGATGAGGTCGAGTTCGAACCCGCTCCAACCCGTCCAATAGACGACCTCGACCGGGCCGCCCCGTTTGGGACCGCCGCAGCCTGACGCGAACAGTGCCGTCAGAAGGAGGGATGCCGCAACAAGAATTCCTAAACGTCGCGTGGCCATACCATTGTTATATAACACTAACCGCCCAAAGAGCAAGTGACAATTGCAGAACCATAGGCTGTCCTGAAATCTACTGTATCTGATAGAGCGAAATGCAGTCGATCGCTATGGCGGCCGTGCCCAGCGATTCCACCCGGGTTTCGAGTTTACCGCCAGGGTATTCGAACGGCAGCGCAACGGAAATGTATTTCCCCACCGGCGCTTCCTCTGCCGTTACGGGACGCTGAACGAGCGGTTGCTCGCCCCCGGCGACCGACGCGTCGAGATGCGCGATGGGCCCCTGCCCCGGTCCGGTTCGCTTGATTCGGAACAGCGCGATGTAACGCCCGGGCGGGCAGACGGTGTACGGACCGTAGACAACGTGGCCCGGTCCGCTGGCGGCCGTCATCGCCGGGTCAACAGCCCACGCCATCCCGCTCGTCGCTCCTTTGTCCGGAACGGCGGTTCCGGAGCGATGCGGGAGCGCAATGGCGTCCCACCTTCCGGCCGCCCGAAGGGCTCCCGGAGGGATCTCCCCCACAATCTCGGATTTGGGAGTGACGCGGATAGATGACTTGTGCCGGAGAGCGCCGCCGGGGTATTTGAGCGTGAACACCGAAACCGAATTCGTGAGTCCGGGGAGACCTTGCAGGGTGATGGCGTTCGGTTGATACGGCGCCAAAGCCCATCGATCGGTAGCCGGCCGGAGTGGACCCGTTGCCGACGCTTTCGCGGAAAATCCGGTCGACGTCACATTGCACGCGCTGAGCGACATACGGATCCGGTGCCCTTCGATGGCGTTGAGCTCTTTAGGACCGGTTAGAATGATCTGCTGGCTCTTCAGATACTGCCGGTACAGGGCTCCGAGGTGGTCAGGCCTCACCGGCACATAATCCGGACCTAGGGCCTTCGCAAGCGCCTTCAGCGTCGGGACGTCCACCTGCCAGTTCTGCGCGAACACATGGAGGAAGGCCGGCCGGGTGGTGGGGACGATGGCGCGAATCTCCTGCACGGCGTTCCGAACGCGCTCCGCCTGCGTGGCGCCGGTCCAGTTGGTGGAGGCGCGGAAAACGGGAACGCCCTTCGCCGTCGGAAACGTAGCGTCGGCGTATTCGGTCACCTGGCGGCCGTAATCGGGGTACAACGCGTTCAGGCCGGGGATCGCCTCCGCGTAGTCCTTATACAGTGCCGCGCGCGTCGCTCCCATGATCCACAGGTCACGCATATCCATTTGCTTCATGGAGGCGGCCGTCTGCGACAGGAAACCCTCCCAGACGCGGCGGCGGCTGGCGGGCTCGTATCGCTCGGCATAGTCATCCGGGTAGGTGTACCCCACCCCGGAGACGGCGCCGACAAACTCGTCGTTGGGCGTCGCGGCGCGATAGAACCAGTCCGCGATCCCCGGAACCAGTCTCGCGGCGGACGGTGAAAGGCTCCACCCGATGGGGATGGTGCCCCGCTCGCTGCTGCGCCACATATCCGGGAAACTGTGCTGCTGGTAGACCTGAAGGTTGTCTCCATCCGACACGATGAAAGACACGTAGACATTCTTCTGGTCCAATTTCGGCGCCGGCGGGTGCGCCTGCCGGAACGACGTGACCGGGATGCCGGAGTGAACGCTCATGTTGGCGTCGAAATCGGTCGCAATAAGGTACTTCCCGAACTTCGCAAACAGCGATACGCCGGACGTTTCGGCGATGCCAACTCCTTCGCCTGCATACGGGTACCCGAGGACCGGGATGTTCACCGGCATCCTGGCAAGCAGACGTTCCATGAGAACTGCTTCCGCGGTCGGAGACGCGTGTTCGTCCGCGCCATCCACCGGACCGGTGATCCAGAAACAGAAGCCCTTGTTCTCGACCATATAGTCGCGGGGAGACAACGTCCGCGGATCGAGCACCGCGAGAAGCTCGTGGTTGAGGCGCGGCCAGTACGTATCGAAGGCCCACGAGTAGGCTTCGGCGTTTGTGGCCCATTTTCCGCGGGTGTCCAGCACGGTCTTCATGCCCAGAGTCTCGGCGATGGAAGGCGATACAACGAGGGCATTTTCCACGCTGGCGGCCGTGAAGGCAACGTTCACCGAAGCGGGAAGGCCCGGATCGGTGACGATAACACCCCGCAGGCGCGATTGAAATCGCTTCACCAGGTCCGCGGGCGCGTTGACGCGCTGCGTCCCCTTCACCCAACCGCGCCCCACCATCCGCTTGAGCCAGACTTCATCCATATCGCTCTGGATGCAGTAGATCTCCGGCTTGGTCCGGTTCACGATGCCTTGGAGCGACAACGCCGCGCGCTGCCAATCCGCGGAAAGATGCTCGATGTCAAGCACCAGGAGGGTTTTCGCCGGAGGTTTCGACTGACGAAGCGGCGCCGGACCATGAGGCATCCCGGCTTTCCAGACGAGGTTATTCGGTTTGCCGCTGAGGACCGCGGCGGGCGCCCGCTGAGCGGCCGCCCCGGTAATGCCGGCGGTCAGGAGTCCCGAGCCGGCCAGGGCCAATCGAAGTGTCAAGCGCCTCATTCGTGCTGTCCTCCGGAACTCACTGGCGAGTGTAGAGCGGGAATCGCTCGCAGAGCGCCCGTACGTCCGCGCGGATTTCCGCCTTCGCGGCGTCATCGTCGCCGGCGTCCAGCGTGCGGCCTATGAGGCAGGCGATCTCGCCCATCTCGTCCTCGCCCATCCCCCGGGTTGTGACGGCGGCCGTTCCAACGCGGATACCGCTGGTGACGAGCGCTTTCCGCGTGTCGAACGGGATCATGTTCTTGTTGACCGTGATGCCAGTGGCGTCGAGCAGGTTTTCCGCCTTCTTGCCACTGATGCCCCGAGGGGTCATGTCGCACAGAACGAGGTGGTTGTCCGTCCCTCCGCTCACCAGGCGGATGCCGATCTCCTGAAGCCCGATCGCCAGCGATTTCATGTTGTCGATGATGCCCTGCTGGTACGCCTTGAACTCGGGAGCCATCGCCTGCTTGAAACAGACGGCCTTGGCGGCGATGACGTGCATCAACGGACCGCCCTGGATGCCGGGCAGCACCATTCGGTCGATATCCGTGGCGTACTTCTCCTTGCACAGGATGAGGCCTGCGCGCGGCCCGCGCAAGGTCTTGTGCGTCGTGCTCGTCACAAAGTCCGCGTAGGGCACCGGTGACGGGTGGAGCCCCGCCGCGACCAGGCCGGCGATGTGCGCCATATCGACCATAAACAGCGCCCCAACTTCATCGGCGATCGCCCGGAATTTCGGGAAGTCGATGATGCGGGAGTACGCGCTGGCGCCCGCGATGATCATCTTTGGCTTGTGCTCGATCGCCTTTGTGCGCACGTCGTTATAGTCGATGTACTCCGTCTCGCGCGTGAGGCCGTAGCTGACGATGTTGAAGAGCTTGCCCGAGAAGTTGAGGGGGTGTCCGTGCGTGAGGTGGCCGCCCATGGAAAGGTCCATCCCCATCACGGTGTCGCCGGGCTGAAGCATCGCGAGGTAGACCGCCATATTCGCCTGGCTGCCACTGTGCGGTTGGACGTTGGCGTGTTCGGCGCCGAAAAGCTCTTTCGCGCGATCCCGGGCCAGGTTTTCCGCAACGTCCACGAATTCGCAGCCGCCGTAGTACCGCTTGCCGGGGTACCCTTCGGCGTACTTGTTCGTCATCACGCTGCCCTGGCACTCCAGGACCTCGGGGCTGGTGAAATTCTCGGACGCGATCAACTCCAGAGTCAGTTCCTCGCGCCGTTCCTCCGCCCTGATCGCCTGGTAGATCTCGGGATCCACCTGCTCCAGGTCCGCCTTCCCCCACGCTGCTTGTCTGCCCATATGTTCAGTGCCTCCTAATCGTCAAACGGCAAAATGGCCGGGCGCTAGAACGCCGCACCGGCCATATAACCCTATCAATTTGGCCCCTGCCGCCAGGGTTTGGCAATCAACCGCCTATTGCCGGTGCTTCTCCACGAAACGGCCGATGCGGTTCAGGGCCTCCTGGATATTGTCCAGAGAGACTGCGTAACAGCAACGGACGTGCCCCTTGCCGCTTTCGCCGAAGGCTACTCCGGGCACAAGGGCCACCTGCTGCTCATCCAGGAGCGCCTGCGCGAACGTCTCGTCATCCATGCCGAGGGATTCGATGCTCGGGAAGCAGTAGAACGCCCCGCCCGGCTCAAAACAGTCCAGGCCAAGCGAACGGAAGCCGTCCACGATGATCCGGCGGCGCTGGTTGTAACTCGAGACCATCCGGCGGACGTCGGCGTCCGCGTTGGTCAACGCCTCCATGGCGGCGATCTGGCTGATTGTGGGAGCGGACATCATGCCGTACTGGTGAATACGGTGCATGACGGCGAGGACCTCTTTCGGCCCGCAGGCGTAACCGAGGCGCCATCCGGTCATCGCGAACGCTTTGCTGAAACCGTTCAGCGTGATGGTCCGCTCCCGCATGCCGGGGAGCGTCGCGAAGCAGGTAGGCTCGCCGATATATGTCAGCCGGTCGTAGATCTCGTCGCTGATGACCCACAGGTCGTGTTTCTCGCAGAACTCCGCGACGGCGGTCAATTCCTCGCGGCTCATCACGGCGCCGGTAGGGTTGCTGGGATACGAGATGATAATGGCCCGCGACCTGGGGGTGACCCTGGCTTCCAGGTCCTCGACGCTGATCCGGAAATCGTTCTCGGCGCGCAGATCCACCGCCACGGGTACGCCGCCCGCGAGCTTGGCAATCGGTTTGTACGAGACGAAGCAGGGTTCCGGCACGAGGACTTCGTCGCCCGGGTTGATGAGGGCTCGCAGAGCCAGGTCCATCGCCTCGCTCACGCCGACGGTCACCAGTATCTCGTCGCCGGGGTTGTACTCAATGCAGTACAGATCGGAAAGGTACTTCGAAATGGCGTCACGGCATTCCGGCGTTCCGGCGTTGGATGTGTAACTGGTCTGGCCGTCCCTGATGGCCTTGATGCCGGCTTCGCGGATGCAGTCAGGCGTCACGAAGTCCGGCTCCCCCACTCCGAGGGAGATCACGCCCTTGGTGGCGGCAACCAGATCGAAAAATTTCCGAATGCCGGATGGCGGCAAGGATTTGGCGACTGCCGACAACGATCTCATTCTCTCACCCTTCGGTCTCAGGGGGCGCTCCATGCTCCGCGAGGAATGCCCGGACAACGGCGGCGAATTCATCCGCCTTTTCATCATAGGCCGCGCCGCCGCACTCAGGCATGAGGTGAACCCGCAGGCTTTCCCTCACGGGCAAAGAAGACGCTGCCTGGGCATAAGGGTTCAGGCGGTCGCCGGCCCCCCAGATCAGCAGGGCAGGCGCCGTGATGCTCGCGAGCGCCGCGCGCGGGTCGCCCCAGAGGTTGCCGTTCAGGAATGATGCCGGCGCGTACAGCGCGCGGGGCTGGTGGGCGGACAGCCACGCGTAATCCACCATCTCATGCGTAACGGCCCACGGGTTGTCGTAAACGCGGTTCTCATAGAACCAACGGATCGACGCCTTTGAGGCCAGCGCGTTGAAAGCGGCTTGACCCCATACCGGGACCCGGGCGATCGCCGAAAGGCGGCGCATCGCCTCCGGCGCGTCCGCGGACTCATCGGATATGCCGGTGGGCGACGCAAGCACCAGGTGCGAGAACGCGCCAGGATCTTCCGCCGCTGCGAGGATCGCATGGGATGCGCTTAACGACGCGGCCACCACGATGGCCGGAGCTCCGACTACGTCGCTCACGAAATCGTGAAGGAAGCGGATATAGGTGTGCGCGAAATACTCTCTGTGGCGGCGCTCGCTGCGGCCGTAACCGGGCAGATCCGGCGCGAACACCCTGTACCCGTCCTTCAGCCTCTGGAACGCCTGTTTCATTTCGTACGTTGAGGCGGCGGCGTTGTGGCTGTGCAGGAGCACGATCGGCTTTCCTCGGCCCGCGACCGAGTACGACACGGCGCCGCCATCCCAGTCATACCGGCCTTGCTCTGCGTCGATCGCCGGCGGAAGCGGCGCCGCCCGGCGGCTCAGCACCGCGTTTGCGGCGGCCGCACAGGCCGTCGCCCCCGCAGCCAAGCCGGCCGCGCCCTCCAACGCATTTCGGAATCGTCTGGTCATGGTTTCCCCCGTGCGCGGTGGCAAAGGCGCGCACAAGAGCCATTCTAGGGAGGGGCTGCGACGGATGGCGAGTTGGGCCTTAGAACTGCGGGTAGCCGAAACCGCGGATCGATGCCGTTTGCGCCTGCAGGAGTGGTTTGGCCGTCAGATTCGGCTCCGTGGCATCCTGCGTTGACGCGCGGCCTTCCTTGATAACTCCGACGTACGGGGCCAGCCAGAAGAACCACGATTGCTGGCTCTCCATCCGGTTCGACGGAGTGGCCTGGAACGCGACGGCGCACTTCAGGACGATGGTGCCGTCAAATGGCAGGCCGCCTGCCGCCGGAACGAGGGTGCTTTCGCGGCGCAGGATCGTGACGGCGTAATGAACCGGATGGGCGCCGTAAGACGCCGTGTTTCCAACCGTGTCGCCTGCCCAGGACGCCAGCCCCGCGGCCACTTCCCGATTGCGCAGCAGAAGTACCGGTGTGGCGAAAGTGATCGCGCTTGGTGCAGGGTCGTCCGGATAGAGCATCATCTGGCCGCCGACCAGATACACGTCACCTTTCGCGTCCTTGTACACGTCGTACTCGGTGCCGTCCGTGCGTATCAGCATGCGGACCGTCTGTGCGCCATAGACGAACGTGGAGGGGATGCTCGCGGTGGTGTAGTTGCCGAACTGGTCGAGGTAAGTGTACTTGTCGATGACGGGCGGGATAACCGGTGAAATGCGCGGGCCCGGCAGGTCCAGAGGCCAATAATCCGGTTGCGGCGCATCCGTTTCGAGTCCGGCTGCCCGCTTGAGCGCGCGAACACCGTCCGCCGGAGTGATTAGACTGTCGCCAAAGGCATTCACGGCGGTGACGGGATCGATATCCCCGTACCGCCGAATCCGCAAATCCCGCGTTCCGCCATACCGGCGGCCGCGCGCGTAAGCGATGATCGTCTGCGAGTCACCGACGGTTACCCTGCCGTCACCGTCAACGTCTCCGTACTGCGCCCGGCAAGGGCCGATGGTCCCGGCAACCATCAGCGCCGCGATCGCCAGGGTGTGCTTGTTAGCGCGCATCCGTCGTGCCTCCAGAAATGCTCCAACCGTTTCAACAACTACCGTTGAGCACGTTCCATGCCAAAGGCGTGCGGGTGTGGCTTCCTGAGGCGTGCATGTTGCCGGTGAGGCGCGGCCTGGCAGGCCGGTGGTGAGGCATTTCGCCCCGGTAAGTGAACCCGAGGGGTCCGAAAATCGATGGCGCGCATCCAAAACGGGCGTACCGCTTTCCAGTTGCTTGGGCGCGGTTACTTGCCCTTGGGTGGTTCCTCGCCGGTCTTCCCGGCGGCTTCAAATAAGTGGATGCCGCGGCCGGCGACGGCGGATGCCAGATAGCCCAGTACAAACAGGAACCCGATTCGCGCAAGGAGCACGATGCCTTCCTGCGGCAGGCGCTTGATGTCCATCGACGCGGCGCGCGTGTCGTTCAGCATATGCATCGCCGTCGAGAACACAACGATCATCATCGCCGCACCCGCAAGAAAGACCAGCAATCCGGTCGCTTTCGCACTCTTCTCCATCGTTTGTCCGTTCTGAGTTTCCCGGGGCCGGACTCGGCGGCCAAAGGACTGATGAATCCGGTTCTGCACGAAGGCGGCCGGTTTTCCCTCGCTGCAAGAAACCCGGCCGGGCAGACTGTCACCATTCATAATACTCCCGGCCGGCGCCCTCTGTCATGTAGGGCCGATGAATATCGCAGTGCCGTCACCTCCAGGGTCACGTCGTGCCCATAACGGGGCGAGGAGCTGGCGGTGGTCGTCTGCGCCTTGTTCCGGGATTCATCGTTCATCCTTCATCGCTCCTCGTTTCCCCTAGCCCTGCCCAGTTTGCCTGGTAGTCCTGGAGGTGCTGGTACACGATGCCGGCCATCGACCTGTTCATGCCCATCACTTTCGCCAGGTCCTCTACACTCGCCGCGCAAAGGGCGGGCAAATCGGGGAACTTGCGCAGCAGGGCCGTGCGGCGCTTCACGCCGATGCCGGGGAGTTCGTCCAGGAGGCTGGCGAAGGCGACCTTGCCGCGCAGGTTGCGGTGGAAGGTGATTCCGAAGCGGTGCGCCTCGTCGCGCAGGCGCTGGCAGAGTTGCAGGCCTTTGTTGTCGCGCGGCAGGACGACGGGAACAGGCTGCCCCGGCAGGAACAACTCCTCCTCGCGCTTCGCCAGGCCCGCGACCGGGATCCACACGCCGTGCTTGTCCAGCGTTTCCTTGGCCGCGTTCAACTGCCCCTTGCCGCCGTCGATCAGGAAGAGGTCGGGCAGCACGTTGAACCCGGGGCGGCCTTCTTCCGCGGCGGTGAGGCGGCGGTCGAGCATTTCCTGGATCGAGGCATAGTCGTTGGCGCCGATGACCGTCTTGATCTTGAACTTGCGGTAGTCGGCCTTCTTGGCCTCGCCGCCCTCGAAGACGACCATCGCGCCGATGTTCTGGGCGCCCTGCGTGTTGGAGATGTCGTAGCACTCGATGCGCATCGGCTGTGTCGGCAGGTCGAGGGCTTCCTGGAGCGCCTCCATGGCCTCCTCCGCGCGTGAAAGGCGGACCGACAGGCGCGTCATCTGTTCCTTGAGGGCGAGGGCGGCATTGCGCCCGGCCATCTCAACGAGGCGCTTCTTGTCTCCGCGTTCAGGCGTCATAATGCTGACTTTGCTGCCGCGCTTCTGCCGCAGGAAAGACTCCACGATCTCCATTTCCGGCATCCCGACTGGCAGGAGCACCTCGCGCGGGACGTGCGGCGCGTCCTGGTAGTACTGCGCCACGAAGCTTCCGATCTGCTCTTCGGTGGACTCGCTATCGGTGCCTTCCAGGAAGAACTGCTCCTGCCCGATGAGTTTGCCCTCGCGGATGAAGAACATCTGGACGCATGCGGTTCCGTCGTCGCCGGCGATGGCGATGACGTCCTGTTCCTCAAGTTTGGTCGAAAGCACCTTCTGCTGCTCGGATATCTTGTCCACGGCGTCAATCTGGTCGCGCAATCGGGCAGCCTTCTCGAATTCCATCGATTCGGCGGAGGCCGCCATACGCTGTTTCAGGCGCTTGAGGACTTCCTTCGACTTACCGTCCAGAAACGCCGCGACCTCCACCGCCTGCTCCCGGTACTCTTCCTGCGAGACGATTCCCGCGCACGGCGCCGTGCACTGGCCCAGATGGTAATAGAGGCAGGGACGGATCAGGTGGACGCCGTCGAAATTGAGGTCGCAAGCCCGGATCTGGAAGACGTCGCGGATGAGGCGCGTGGTCTCATGGACCGCCTTGCTGTCCGTGTACGGCCCGAAGTACTTGCTTGAATCGCGTTTGACTCTGCGGGTGATGAGCACGCGGGGAAATGCCTCCCCCATCGTAACCATCAGGTACGGGTAGTGCTTATCGTCACGCAGCCTGACGTTGAAAGCCGGCCGGTGCTTCTTGATCATGTTGCACTCGAGGATGAGAGCCTCGAGTTCGGTATCGGTGACGATCCATTCCAGGTCGTGCACGCGGCCGACCATGCGCTGGACTTTCGGGGTCTTCGTGCTCCCCCTCTGGAAGTAGGAGCGTACGCGGTTCCGCAGGTTTACGGCCTTGCCGACATACAGGATCTCGCCCTTGGCGTCCTTGTGGAAGTAGACGCCGGGCTTATCCGGCAGCGCCTTCAGTTTTTCTTGGATATGTTCGGAAAGACCGGGCATGATTGAAAGCCGTACAGGGGTTCGGGCACGTGTCCATTATAGATGCGATCCACACCGTTGTGTTGGGCTGCCGGTGCGCGAACGACGGGCAAATTGTTCTATAACAAAGTCCCCAATGCCTTCCGTTCCGCCGTCAGGCGCCGCTATCATGGTCGCATGAGACCCTATGTCGTTCGCTGCTTCGCGGCCCTCGCCGCCCTGAGCATCCTGTCCCCGAAAGCCCTGTGTATGTACCAGACCAAGACGTTTACCTCAAAGGCCCGCGCCCGTGCGTCATTCAGCCCGAAAACGATGACATGGACTATTTCCAACGCCGCCGTCAGCCGATCCGTGCGGTTCAATGCCAAAACGGGCGGCCTGGCGCCTGGCGCTCTGTTGTTGAACGGCAAGCCTGCCGCGGCGCGTGTCCTTTCGGAAGGTTCGATCGCCCTCGTGATGCCGCTCTCCGGGCCGCCCGCCGGTATCAACACCGGCTGGAAATCCACCGAAGCGAAACCCGGCGCGGACTGGACGCAGGCGGCGTTTGATGATTCGGGCTGGAATTCTTGCACCCTGCCGTTTGTAACCCAGTCGGAGCAGCGGTCTTGGTGGTTCCGGTACCGCATACCGGCGGAGGTCATGCGAGCGGACCGTTCGTACGCGGTCGTACTGGATCATTCCGCGGACGATGCGGCCGAGATTTGGGCGGATGGCGTGAGCCTCGGGACCATGCCGGCCACGTCGCTTCCCTGGACAAAGACGTTCCAATTCATGCTGCCTAAGAGCGCGAAGGTCGTCTCGGTCCGGTTGGACGGTGGCGGCCGGCCCAACGGTCTCAAGAACATCTCGATCGTTGAAACCGGCACGGAGCGCCGTCTCGATCTCTCCCGGGGCTGGGCGCTAACGGGCCACACGGAAGCAGAAGGCACCGCGACCCTCCACCTGAGCGGGAACGGCAGCAACACGGGCTTCCGGGTGGACCTGACCTACCGCGCCATGCCGGGCGACGAGCCGGTGGTCACCAAACGCATCACCGTCCACAGCGCCGCCGCACAGCAGTACCTCCTCAAAGAGGTCGTTATCGATTCCTTCGAGACGTCCGGCCCGGTGTCCGGCACGCAGGCTTTCACGGGTTCCGGCTACGCGATTGCGACAAAGGCCGGTGGTGGTTACGTCGCCAGTGCGTTGTCTCTCCAGGGCGGCTGCGAAACGTATCGCGGGGGGAGGCGCCTCGAAACGGTGTATCGTCCTTATACGCCGGTCGCCGCGAATCAGCCAGAATCGTCTCCCGAGACGATGCTCGGCCTGTACGACGGTCCGACGCATAAGGGTGGCTTTCTGCTGCAGCTTTACGTTGGCGCACACGTCTCCCACGGCACGCCGACCACCGTGCCGCCCCTCTACAGCACCTGGTTTGGCTATTACAACACAATCACCGGCGACCTGGTGGAGAGCCTCGTTCCCAGGGCGGCATCACTGGGCGTGAAGTACTTTGCCGTTGATGATGGGTGGCAGGGCATCAAAGGCGATCCGGCGCTCCGCGGCTACGGCGACTGGACCGAGAACAAGACCTTCTTCCCCAACCGCCTGAAGCGAATCAGCGAGAAGGTTCGAGCCAACGGGATGAAATTCGGCCTGTGGACCGCCCCGATCATGGTACACAACCAGTCCGGCGTCTCCGTCGAGCACCCTGAATGGAAAATCCTCCACGCGGACGGATCCGGCATGCCGCTATGGGACGGCACGACCGCGGAGTGCTTCTCCGGCGCTTACGCGGAGCACTTCAAGAAGACCCTCCTCGGTCTCTGCAAGAACCTCGACCTCAAGTTCCTGAAACTCGATGGCGGCCTCTTCCAGGACGGCTGCGTCGGCCCAACGCACTCCCACCCGGTTGCTCACAGCGAAGGCGCCCAGATCGCGGCGTGGAAGGACCTCTGCGCCACGCTCCGCAAGGACGTTCCCGGCGTCATCATCGATCGCGGCTGGGAAGGCGAACCCGGGCTGACGGCTTTACAGGATACCAGTTGGTATGGCGACTGGGTGCTGGCGTTCCACCCGGAACGTGAAGCGGACATCAAGTGGTGGTACAGAAACGCCGACGTGTACCGACGCTTCCTCTACGGCATAACGTTCAGCCGGCCGCCGTTCACTATCTCCTGGGAGGCGCCCTGCCACATCCTGGCCACGCCGGAGGACCTCAACGCGCTGGAGTACCATATCACCAGCATCGGAGCCTATGTCTGCAACCTGGAACTCCACGGTCGCATCCTGGAGATGACGCCGGCCGAAGCCGAGGTCACCAGGAAATGGGTGAAATGGAACTGGGCGAACCGCGACTGGCTGGCGGTGACGCAGCCTATCGTCTCTCTGGGCCAGCCATATGACCCGATGGCCGAAAAGAGCGCGCCGAAGCTCGATGGAGTCATGCACCTTCGAAACGCACTCAGGGGACGATATGGCTACGTTTGCCTGTGGAACCCGTCCGAGAAGCCGGCAACCGCCAAAGTGCCGATCCGACCGAAGGACTACTTCCTGAAGATGGACACTGCGACCGTTTCCTTCACCCGTATCAAGTACGGCACAAGTGTTTCGGCCGTTCGCGGGCCGGGCGAAGTGACCATCTCGGTTCCGATGGCGCCGCTTTCCTGGGAGATCGTCGAAGTCAGGGCGTAGTGGGTGCGCACATCACCCGTACCGGCCAGGAACCCCGCGAACGTCCCGAATGTCCCTCGTCCGTGTGGCAATTCCCGTATGTGCGGCTATTCCGCTCAGCAGTGTTTCGGCTCGGTAGCTTTCTCAAAGGAGATCGAGTGGCAGCGTCGCTTGAGCCAGCCGGCGCCTTCGATCTGCCCTCTGCGCAGTCTGAGGCGCGACCGGCTGAGGTCCGGGGCGCCGGCATTCATCCAGTCTGCGAACACCGCTCTCAGGCGTTCGGCGGAACTGCCCGCGCCAAATCGTGCGAACTGCCCGGTCGGCGTGATGAAGGCCATTCCCCCTTCATCCCACACGCCCACTGCGGGGCCGCTCCAACCCAGGCCGCGCCCGCCGGACGTCGCCCGGATCACGCGCAAGCCTTGTGAGCGGGTTGCGAGCCATAATGCGAACGCTTCCCATTCGCTGCGTCCGCGGAGCCGCGCCAACATTTCGCCCACGCCGGCATCGAGCCACTGCGCTACATCCGCCGAGAGGGGGAGCTGGCCCGCTTCCGCGTAAAGGGCCAGCGCGGGCGCATCCGGATCGCCGACAGAGAGTCGCCTCTCCCGTTCGGCCAGCCTGCCCTGGAACCGGACGAACGCGCACGCCTCGATCGATGAACTCAGCCAGTCATCGCCCTCCCGGTGAAGCGCGGAGGAATAGTCGCAACCGAGGATGTTGAGCGGAGCGACGATCACGGCGTCCGTCGCGGCCTGAACCGCCCAAGCGTCGGGCATATCGGGAATGCTGACCGTCGCGATGATCCGATCGTAGGGCGCGCCCGCGGGCCAGCCATCCGCGCCGTCGGCATGGTGGACCCGCGCGTTTGCGCCCATTCGGGCGAGCGCTGTTGAGGCTGCCGCGGCCGCTTCACCGTCGATTTCCACGCTATCCACGGACCCTTCGGCGCCGGACAGATGCGCTAAAAGAGCCGCGTTATATCCGGTTCCAGAGCCGATCTCCAGGACCCGGTGGCCGGGCCTGATGTCCAACTGCTCGAGCATGATGGCCATCATCGTGGGCTGGCTGCTGGTGGTCAGCCATTCGCCCAAACGCCCGGAAATCGGGATGGTTGTGTCGGCATACACCTCCCCGGGAGACGGCCCGGGAACGAAGGCTTCGCGCGGCGTCGCCAGAAATGCCCGCTCCACCGCGATGGTCCGGATGATGCCTTGTTGCACCATGGACTGCACCAGGCGTTGGCGCGCCCTGGCGAATGCATCCTGCCCCCCCGCGAGGTGGGCGCCGTCCACCCTATGGTTCCTCCAAAGGATACAGCCGTATGAAGCAGATGCGCGACGAAGGGCTCAGGCGGAGCGGGCTGTCAAGCCCGCCGGGCTGATCTCCATCGACCTGAACCACGTACCACCCCGCGCGATAGCCGTCCAGCGCATGGCGAACGGCATCCTCGGGCGACGACCACCTGGCGGCAGGCGCTTCGGGCGAAACGCTTTCGATCCCAACCGGAATGCCGGCGCGCCACTCCGCCGCGATTTTCCCCCGGATCAATTGTGCGGTTGTCGGTGTATCTGTATCGAGCGGCACACGGACCGTCGTTTCGCTGCCGCCGGGAACGCGAGTGATAACGTTAACCTCGGCAGGAACTGGTATGTGAGGAGCATTCATAAGAGCATACTGTTTCCAGGTATCAACTCTTTAGTCGATTTGTGGTCCGATCCTTGCCAATTGTGGCACAATCTGGTACGATAACAGCTAAGCGGCAAGCTAGCCGGTTTCAGTGTGATTGTATCGTGATCGTCTGTTGCGTGGCCCCCCGTGGCCGGGAGAACTGAACAATGAAGAATTTGTTCGCGATGGTTGCAGCGATGGTCCTTATGATAGTGGTGATATCGTCGGCCCACGCTCAAATCGGGATGAGCAGCGCGAATTACCGGATTCCAACCTCGGTGATCAATTCCGGTGGCGGAATCGCTTCTTCCACGAATTATACCCTCATCGCGTCGATTGGCGAACCGGTGATCGGCCTCATCGGCACAGCGCCCACCGACAACTATCGGGTGAATGCCGGATTTCTCGCGACGCTGGTCCAGGTAATGGGCACGCCGGGCGATCTGAACTACGATGGCAAGGTGGATTTTGAGGACGTCAAACTGGCGTTGCGGATTTCCGCCGGACTGGCCAACGGCGCCTACCCTGCCGTCAATTTCCCGAGCGGTGATGTCGTGCCCGCGACGCCGGACGGAAAGATCGACCTGCGCGACGTGGACCGCATCCTGCGGTACGTCACCGGCAAAGACACCACGCTTCCATAGGCCGGACACCCGTTCTGTACAAGGGGCTGGTCCTTCCCCCCGGAAGGCCCGGCCCTTTGTCTTTGGTTAACCGAGGACCGAGCGCACCGTTTCCACGTCCTGCTCGATCTGCGCCTGGAGGTGGTCCAGCGAATCAAACCGCAGTTCGTCGCGGAGGCGCTGAACGAACGTTACACGGAGCCACTTTCCGTACAGATCACCGGACCAGTCCAGCACGAACACCTCGAGCCAGATCGGCGCATCCTCTTTCTCAACCGTTGGGCGCCGGCCCAGGCTCGCGGCGGCTGCCCGTTCGCCCTCGCCCCAATCGACGGTCACCGCATAGATGCCTTCTTTGGGGACGACGATCTGCGGATCGTATTTGACGTTGGCGGTCGGGAATCCGATGGTCCGCCCGATTTGCTTCCCCTGCTCCACCGCCCCGGCGACCTCGTAACGGCGGCCGAGCATGGCCTCGGCGAGCGGAAGGTTACCGGCTGTTAACGCATTCCGGATGGCGTAACTCGACACGCGGGCGCCCTCAACCTGCACAGGGTCCACCACGTGGACCGCGAACCCCGCGGCAATTCCGGCGGCAGTGAGCGAGGGAATGTCGCCGGTGCGGTCGTGACCGTAGCGGAAGTCTTCGCCCGTGATGACGTGGATTGCATGGGACGTCCGCACGATAACGTCTTCGACGAATTTAGCGGCCGGCCAACCCAGTACTCCATCCTCCAGGCGCAACAGGACGCAGAAATCCATCCCGGCGGAATCCAGAAGCGAGAGGCGTTCCATCAGCGGGGTCAGGTACGGCGGCGCGGAACCGGGACGAAGGACCTCCATCGGGTGGCGATCGAACGTAACGACGCCGGCCTGGCCGCCGATTTCGGCGGCAAGGTCGCGCGTGCGGGAGAGAAGCGCGCGATGACCCAGGTGAACGCCATCAAACTTGCCGATGGTGATCGCCGAGGGAGAATCAAACGTCGATTTGCCGGGCTCAATGATGCGCACGGTTCAAGCGCCCCCACCCTTCGCGTCGGGATCGTTGCGAGGGAATACTTTCGCAGGCTGCCACTGGTCGCCGTCGCGGCGGAGGACGGCCAGGAGGCTGCCATCGGCAAGCGCCATCGCGAAATCGGCTTCCGATGCCGCCGGGATGCGGCGGCCGTGTCGCAACGCGGTCTCCAACTCGGCGCTGCACTCGATCACCGGCCAATCGCCGGGAACGAGGTCCATCGCGGGGCGGATGACCGCGCCGATGTTGGCGTTGTCGAGGCTGTCCAACGGTATTGCATCAGCCTCGGTGAACGGGCCGACGGCCGTCCTGCGGAGCGTTTCCATATGGCCGCCAACGCCCAGTGCCGTGCCGATATCGGCGCAAAGCGTACGGACATACGTCCCGGAAGAACACTCCACACACAGCGTCGCGCGCGCGATTTCGCCCGGACCGAAATCCGAGGCTGCGAGGCGGTAAATGGTCACCGGGCGGGGCTTGCGTTCCACGGTCACGCCAGCGCGGGCAAGCTCGTACAGGCGCTTGCCATCGTGGTGCACCGCGGAAACCATGGGCGGAATCTGCTCGATTTCGCCGCGAAAGGCCGGAAGCGCCGCGTTCAGGGCGGCCGCGGTGATATCTGCTGCGCTACGCACGCAGGTTATGACTCCGGACGCGTCCTCCGAATCCGTCTCCACGCCAAGCGCCATCGTTGCGCGATAGGACTTGTGGAAGTCGTCGATGTACTCGATGAGGCGCGTGGCCGCTCCGAGGCACACCAGAAGGACGCCGGTGGCATCCGGGTCGAGTGTCCCAGTGTGTCCCACGCGCTTTTGGCCCGCGAGGCGCCGGACGCGGGCGACGACATCGTGCGACGTCCAGCCGGCGGGCTTGTCTATGATCAGAAAACCGTCCATCAGGGTTTGGGCGAATCCGGGGAGGGCGCCAACGGCCTCTATCCGCTAGCCGGTCTGGCCCTTCCCTGCCTCAAGCTTCATCAGGCCCAGAACCTCGGCCATGGCCTCGGCCATCGGTTTCTGAACGGTGCAACCGGCCGCCTTCACGTGGCCCCCGCCGCCGAAGTGACGCGCGATTTCCGCTACGTCGATGCCGTTGCGGCTGCGAAGGCTGACCTTGACGCCATGCGCCGTCTCGCGGAAGAGGGCGGCCGCGCGGATATCGCGAATGGCCATGAGGTTATTGACCACGCCCTCGGTTTCGGTCTCCTCGGCGCCTGTTTCGCGAAAGTCCTTGCGCGTCAGCGCGCTCCACGCCACGCTTCCATCGGACAGCGCGTTGATGAGCGCACGCCCCAACAGCTTAACGTTGCTGAAGGGCCGGTTGTCGAACATCGCCTGATGGATCGCATCGGGGTCGGCGCCGGCGTTCACCAGGGTGGCGGCTGCTTCGAAGGTCGCCGGGGAGGTGTTGCTGAACCGGAACGCGCCGGTATCGAAAATGATGCCGGCAAGAAGGCACGTCGCAATGTCGCGGTTGAGCCCGACGCCCAGGAACGGCAGCAACTCGTAGACAACCTGCGAAGTGGAGGACGCCCCCGAATCCAGGACACGGATATGGCCGAACGGGCCCGAGCCGGTATGGTGGTCGAGGTCCACAACACACGGAGCGGCGAAAACGAATGGCGCGATCGTCCCGAGCCGGTGCTCGGCGTCGCAATCGAGCCCGACTGACACCTGGGGCATCCAGCCGGTCGGCGGGTGCTTGGCGACCGATTCGGCTCCTGCCATGAACCGGTAGTTCATCGGCACCGGATCCTGGCACAAACGCACGACCTTCTTGCCAATGCCTTCCAGAGCGAGCGCGAGCGCCAGCATGCTCCCGAACGCATCGCCGTCCGGGTTGATATGGCACGCCAGGGTTATGCACTCCGCTCCCAGGATCGCGTCGGCGGCCTGACGCAGGAGGGTCGGATCACTCGGCATCGGTGTCCGTCCCCTCTGGCGTGGCGTCGCCCGTCTCCTTCACTTCCTCCAGCAATTGGAATATCCGGCTTCCGGTCCGGGTGGTTTCGTCTTCGAAGAAGCGCAGTTCGGGCACGGTCTTGAGTCGTGCCCGCTTGCCAAGCTCGGTGCGAAGAAAGCCGCGCGCCCGGTTCAGCGCTTCCAGGCTGTGAGCCTTCTCTTCGTCGGTTCCCATCACGCTGGCGAAAACCTTCGCGTGGCGAAGGTCCGGAGTCACATCCGCGCCGGTGATGGTGACGAAGCCCAACCGGGGGTCCTTCAATTCGCGCAGCATCAAGACGCTGATCTCCTCCCGGAGCATTTCTTCAACTCGTTCGGTACGTCGGGACATTTTGCTCTCTATCTGCTTGATGCGAGGGGCGGCCGAATTGGGCCGCCCTCACAGGATTTCCGTTTCCGTGCCAACGACCTCTATCCTTGGATCACTTTCAACGAACGCTTCAACCTTCGACAGAACCTCATCCAGAAACCGCCGCTCGTTGGCCACGGCGGCTATTCCCAGTGTCGCTGCCTGCCAGGCATCCTGGTGGCCGACTTCGGCGACGCTCACATTGAATTGTCGCCGAATCTGCTCGATGGTACTCTGGAGGACTTGTCTCTTGTCCTTCAGCGAATGGCTGGCCGCAATCCGGAGTTCCAATTGAAGAAGGCCGATGAGCATGAATGCACTCGGGAATTGAGAATGAGAATCGAGAATTGAGGTGCCGGAACACGGGAATCCTCAATTCTCACTTCTCACATCTCAATTCTCAGAACCGCGGCACTTCCTTCATCTCGTAACTCTCGATGATGTCGCCGACCTGCATATCGTTGAAGCCGTCGCACAAAATGCCGCACTCGTAGCCGGTCAGCACTTCGCGGACATCGTCCTTCACGTGACGCAGACTCTGCAGGCGTCCCTTCCATACTTCGGCCTTGCCCCGGAGAACGCGGGCATCGGCGCTTCGGGTGATCTTGCCCTCCAGGACGTAAGAACCGGCGACCGGCCCCCTCGGAGTGCGGAACACCTGGCGGCACTCTGCCTTTCCGAGGCTGATCTCTTCATAGACCGGCTCCAGTTGGCCAAGCATCGCCTTTCGGACATCCTCGATGAGCTCGTAGATGATGTTGTAAACGCGGACATCCACACTCTCATCCTGAGCCATCGTGCGAGCGTCCGGATCGACGGTGACATTGAAACCTATCACCACGGCGCCGCTAGCGCGCGCCAGTAGTACGTCGTTCTGCCCGATGTTGCCCACGCCGCCATGCACGAACTCGATCTTCACCTCGGCGTCGCTGAGCTGCTCGAGCGATTGCTTCACGGCTTCGAGAGAGCCATCGACGTCGGCCTTGATGATGGCGTTGAGGACCTTTGTCTCGCCCTCGGTCAACTGGCGCCGCAGGTCTGCAAGCGTAACGCGCTGCCGCTTGGAGATCCGCTCCGCACGGGCAATCGTTCCGGCCTCGGCCGCCAACTGTCGGGCGGTGCGATCGTCCTTCACCACCGTCATCGTGTCGCCGGCGCTCGGAACCTGGCTGAGTCCCAGGACAACGGCCGGCACCGACGGGCCCGCCTTCTGGATGTTCTGGCCCTTGTCGTCGAGCATTGCCTTGATACGCCCGTACGCTTCGCCCGCGATGATGGAATCGCCGACTTTCAGGATGCCCTGCTGGACAAGGACGGTGGCGATCGGCCCGCGGCCGCGGTCCAACTGTGATTCAATGACCACGCCGGTGGGCGTGGCGGCGGGGTCGCCGGTGAGGTCCAGGTCTTCGGCCACAACCAGGATGCCGGTCAGAAGGTCGTCCAGGTTCTGGCGCTTCTTTGCAGACACGTTAACGGTCATCGTGTCACCGCCGTAGGCTTCCGCCAGCAGTTCGTAAGACGTCAGTTGGGTCAGCACCCGGTCCGGATTTGCGTCCTCGCGGTCAATCTTGTTGACGGCGACGATAATCGGTACGCCGGCGGCCTTGGCGTGGTTGATCGCCTCAACGGTCTGGGGCATGATCCCGTCGTCCGCGGCCACAACCAAAACGACAATGTCGGTCACCTGGGCGCCGCGCGCTCGCATCGCGGTAAACGCCGCGTGTCCCGGCGTGTCAAGGAACGTGATTCTCCTGCCGTCCCATTCCACTTGATAAGCGCCGATGTGTTGCGTTATCCCTCCGAACTCCTGGTCCGTGACGTGCGTTTCGCGAATCGCATCAAGGAGCGTGGTCTTGCCGTGGTCAACGTGGCCCATGATGGTCACGACCGGGGGCCTGGAAATCGGGTTCGACTTTCGTGACGCGGGGGCATGCCGCTCCACCTTGGGCGCCTTCCGAACACCCTCCGTTACGACGTAGCCCATCTTCTGAGCGACTTCGGTGGCAACGTCGATGTCCAGGGTCTGGGAGACGCTGGCCATGATCCTCATGCCCATGAGGCGCTTCTGGATGGCGGGTGCGCCGATGCCCATGGCTTCGGCCAGTTCCCGGACCGTCATACCGGGGATAACCTCCACCGCCTTGGTTGCGGCCGGGGCGGCCGGAGCGGCATCGGGTTTGGCGGCGGCATTGGATTTTGTGGGAGCG
The DNA here is from genome assembly GCA_036504095.1 of Armatimonadota bacterium. NCBI lineage: Bacteria > Bacillati > Armatimonadota > Armatimonadota bacterium. Next base: position 344,475 of record DASXVS010000071.1, read on the forward strand.
GCCACTTCGCGCACCTGTTTGGCGGTTTCCGCCGAAAGGGTACTGGAATGGCTCTTCACGGTTTCGCCGAGATCGGCGAGGAGATGAAGCAACTCTGTGTTGCTTATTTCGAGTTCCTTGGCGAGTTCGTAGACTCGTACAGTTCCGGGCATCCTGTGACCTGCTTTCCTGCTTAACTCATGATGGCCTCCGCGGTTTGCGGTCATACACCAATCAGTCTGGTATTACTTGATACTGGGCCACGAGGGCGCGATCAGATCGCATCCGGTGGACGGTTTGCTATTGCCGTACGTGCCGCTTCCACGGATTCCGTCGGCACGGGCGCTTTCAGACCTCTGTCCAGCGCCTTTCGACGCACGGCTGTTTCCAGGCATGCGGCATCATGGCAGACGTAAACGCCACGGCCTTCGTCTCTGCCAGTGGCGTCCACATACACTTCACCTGCCGGATTGCGCGCGATGCGAAGCAATTCCTGCTTCGCACGCCGCCTCCGGCACCCCGCGCAGGTTCTTACGGGCTGGGCGCGGGGCATCTTATCTCATACAACCAGGGCTTCATCCAGCGTTTCCGCCGACGCCGGAAGAATGCTCTCAACGATTGACGCCGCGATCTCCTCCGCCCCATCGGGTTCAACGTCGGACACGGCATCCACCACGTCCGTATCACCGGCATCCTGCGCGTTTTCGCGCGCCTGGAGTTCCTCCAACTGCGCTTCTGAGCGGATGTCTATGCGCCAGCCTGTCAAACGGGCAGCGAGGCGCACGTTCTGGCCTTCTTTGCCAATCGCGAGGCTCAGTTGATTGTCCGGCGCGATGACCAGGGCGCTCTTGGCATCCTCATTCACGCGCACGTTAACGGCCTTGGCCGGGCTGAGCGCGGCCGCGATGTACGTGGCGTCGTCGTCGCTCCAACGAACGATATCGATCTTTTCGCCGTAGAGCTCCGAGACCACGTTCTGCACCCGCGATCCGCGGTGCCCCACGCACGCGCCGACAGGGTCGACCTTGGACTCGTTGCTGTGAACGGCGATCTTGCTCCTGGCGCCAGGTTCACGCGCGACGGATTTGATCTCGACAACGCCGTCTGCGATCTCCGGCACTTCAAGTTCAAACAGTCGGCGGATCAGGCTCGGATGGCTGCGGCTGACGATGATCTGCGGCCCCTTGTTGGTCTTGCGGGCCTCCAGCACATACACCTTGATCCGTTCGCCGAACCGGTATGCCTCGCCGTGCACCTGTTCGCTGGCCGGGAGGATAGCCTCGATTTTGCCTAGCGAAATGTACACCGAACGCTGCTCGCGGCGCGAGACCGTCCCGGTGATGACATTGTTGACTTTGTCGACATACTCTTCAAGGACCTTGTCGCGCTCGGCTTCCCGGATGCGCTGCATTACCACCTGTTTGGCGGTCTGCGCGGCGATGCGGCCGAAGTTCTCTGGAGTGACTTCGAACTGAACGTAGTCGCCAACTTCCAGCTCGGGGTCGAGCTTCTGCGCTTCCGCAAGGCTGATCTGAATGTGCGGCTGGGGGTCGGCTTCCACCACTTCCTGGCGGGCGTACACACGGAACTCGGCGCGATGGGAGTCGATCTCAACCTCGATCTCTCCCTGCACTCCGTAGTGCTTCTTATAGGCGGAGACGAGGGCCATCTTGACCAACTCCAGCAAGGCGTCTGCGGAAATCTCTTTCTCGCGTTCCAACTGCTTCAAGGCATCCAGAAAGTCGCCGCCCATATGAGTTCTCCTTTATTCCGTTCTTGAATGGTGATGCCGGCCGCCGGCATCGTGCATATGCCAAAAGACACGGAGTGAGCCGAGGCCCACTCCGGAGTCGCTCGATAATTGAACTGTAATTAAGTATACCACCCCTCCGGGGGCATTGCAATACGAGGCGCACACCGGATTACCTACCCGGCGCGCCCCGGATACCCGATAATAGCACTGTGAAACAGCACCACACTGCAGTTGTGCCGGCGTCTCCCTCGGCGCCGCTTCGAGACGTCGACTTCCTGGTGGACACACTGGTCGCCGGGCAGTTGAGCGAGAACACGCGAAGGGCCTACCAGCGGGATATCCTGGATTTCCTCGCATTCACCCGTGTCACTCAACCGGACGCCCTGAAATCCGTGACAGTCGGCCAGGTGGAGCACTATCGCAACGCCCTGATGAAGAAAGGCGCCGCGAAGGCGACCGTGAACCGCAAACTCAGCGTGGTTCGGCATCTGTTTGAACGTGCGATCGGCGAGGGCTGGGCCGATCGAAACCCCGCCACGCGGGTGCGGGGTCTTAAGGCCGATATGGAGTCGCCCACTTCCGGCCTGTCCCTGCGCCAGGCCCGGGAGCTTCTGGCCAGCATCGACACGGATGACGTCAGGGGACGTCGCGACCACTGCCTCCTCCTGTTGATGCTGCGTACCGGCATACGCCGCTCCGAGGTGTCCGGCATACTGCTCGGCGATTTTGCCCAGCGCGAAGGGCACGAAACCCTGACCGTTCGGGGCAAGGGGAACAAGGTTCGGGTGGTCAAGGTCGCCCCGGACGTGTTGCGAACGTGCCGCGAATGGGTCGCCGCGTCAAGGCGAACGTGGACTCCTAAAGAACCGCTGTTTGTGGCCCTCCGCAAGACGGCGGCCGGCTATAAGCCGGCGGCCACCACCCCGTTGACCGTGGACTCCATCTGGAAGATCGTGCTGAGGCGCGTGGATGACGCCGGCCTGACCGCCCACATCACCCCCCACAGCCTGCGCCATACCTTCGTGACACTGGCCCTCGAGGGCGGGGCTCCTCTTCACAAGGTTCAGTACGCCGCCGGCCACGCCGATCCCCGCACCACGGAGCGTTACCACCGCCAGAAGGAAAACCTCGATGACAACGCGGTCGACTACGTGCGGCTGGGCGCAAAATGAACGGCGTCCGGCGCCGAGTGTGCCAGACGTCGGCGGCGGATGAAGCCGGTGTGTGAGTGCAAAACCTGGCCCCGGGGCGCGGCGTTAACCAGCCCTCGTGGTGATCCGCACCCCAAATCCTTGAAATGCCGCCCTAATCCCTCAACCCTCAACACTCTGCCCGATTAATCCTCCCTTGTTTGCCGATACTCAACTTATATAGACTTGAATACGTATTCGCGCGCATCGAGGCGCCTGGTTTGGAGGAGGTTCGCTCTGTATGGATTCCCACGCGGCAGTGCTGGCTCTGGGAGCGGTCGAGCAGTTTCAGCGAGACGCGTTCGGCATCACCCTCAAGGTGGAGAACGGCGTCGGCCGCATCTTCGTCTTAGCGGACGGCCTCGTCCGAGTCCGATTCGTGCGAAACGGCCAGGCTGAAGCAGACTTTTCGTACGCCGTGGTCAAAGCGGATTGGCCCCCGGCCGGCTTCGAGTTCTGCGATTCAGATTCCGTGCTCCGGATCTCGTCCCCTGCTCTCTCTGTCAGCATCCGCAAGTCGGATGGCGCCATCACCGTGCGCTCGGCTTCCGGGATGGCCCTCCTCGAAGAAGTGCACGTGTCCTGGAACGGCGACGTAGTGCGCCTCGCGTGGGGGACACCGGGAGATCGCGAGGTCTTTGGCTGTGGCGAGAAAGCCGGCCCGCTGGATCGCCGCGGCGCCCCAATGCGGATGTGGAACGCCGACCGTTACGCCTTCTCAACCGGCACCGATCCTCTTTACCACTGCATCCCCTTCTGCCTCGCCCTCGATGGGGGCGAAGCGCACGGCCTCTTTGTTGACAACACGTTTGAGCAGAGATGGGATCTCGGGTGCCCCGGCGAAACGGAGGCGTCCGTCGAATGTGACGGCGGCGCGGCGGATTTCTACGTGTTCGCGGGACCCACGCCGGCAGAAGTGCTCTCGCGGTACACGGAGCTCACCGGACGGGTACCGCTGCCCCCATTGTGGGTTGTCGGGTATCAACAGTCGCGTTACGCCTATTACCCCGAATCACAACTGCTCGGGGTGGCCGCGGAGTTCAGGCGTCGGAACATCCCTTGCGACGTTCTGTATCTCGATGTGCTGTATATGGATCGCTACAAGAACTTCACCTGGGATGCGACGCGCTTTCCGGACCCTCGCAGGATGATCTCGGATCTCAAGGCGGATGGTTTCCAGACGGTGGTGATCCTGGACCCCGGCGTCAAGGTGGAAGAGGGTTACGAACCATTCGAGCAATTGCGCGCTGCCGGATTCTACGCCAGGAACCCGGACGGCTCGCCATTTGTGGGCAAGGAGTGGCCGGGAGAGTGCATTTTCCCCGATTTCACCGATGCCCAATGCCGCGCGTGGTGGGGAACCATGTGTAAGGGCCTCACGGACGACGGCGTCGCCGGTTTGTGGAACGACATGAACGAACCGGAGGTTATGGATACCGATTCGCATACGATGCCCCTCGACGTTCGGCAGGCCGGAGATGGCATCGTGCCGGGAGAGCACAAGCGTCACCACAACGTGTATGGCATGCAGATGGGCCGCGCAACGTACGACGGCCTCCGAACCCTTCGCCCCGAGGAACGCGCCTTCGTGCTCGCGCGCGCTGGATTCGCCGGCGGCCAGCGATATGCGGCCACATGGACGGGCGATAACGTCTCCAGTTGGGAGCACCTCCGGCTGGGAATCCCGATGACCTTGAACCTCGGATTGAGCGGCCAGGCGATCAGCGGCCCGGACGTCGGCGGGTTTTCCAGCGAGGCGTCCGCGGAGATGTTCGGCCGCTGGCTCCAGGCGAATATCCTCTTCCCCTTCTGCCGCGTCCACAGCGCCAAGGCCGACTCGGACACTCCGATGGCGGAAGGCAAGAATCCGCAGGAGCCGTGGACGTTCGGCGGCGACTGGGAGGCTACCAACCGGCGGTATATCGAGTTGCGCTATCGCCTGCTCCCATACCTGTACACGGTCTTTGAGGAGATGACCCGCACCGGCGCGCCCATAGTCCGGCCCCTCTTCTTCGAGTATCCTGACGATCCTCAGTGCCGCAATCGTGACTACCAGTACCTCGTCGGCCGCGATATCATGTGCGCCCCCGTTGTTGAGGACGGCGCCCGCACGAAGACGCTGTATCTGCCCGAAGGCGACTGGTATGACTTCCGGACCAACGAACGCTTGAAAGGCGGGCGCGAAATCACGGTCGAGGCGCCGGTCGAACACCTGCCAATGTACATTCGGGCGGGTGCGGCCCTTCCGATGCAGGCGATTGTTCAGCATACCGGCCAGTGCGATTCCGTCCCGATTGAGTGGGTTGCCTGGCCCGATGCCGATGGCTGTGCGGACGGCGTGGTCTATGAGGACGATGGAAGATCGATGGAATACGCTCACGGCGCTTTTCGACGGACCTCTGTGAAGATACGCCAGGGCGAAGACGGTGAGGTCATCGAGGCGCACTCTATCGGAGACTATGTGAGCCCGCGCCCGTCGTTTGTCGTGCGGACGGTCCAGCCGGGGTTGAACGGGTAATGCCGGGCACGCACGGGGATAGTCTCCCGATTGGCGCGGCGATACGGGCGGAGCCCGGCGCCGACGGCCTGACGGTCTTCACGAAGAACGGTACGGTCGCGGTCACATTCATATCGGATGATGTCGTGCGCATCCGTGTTCTCCGTGAGGGGCAGTCTGAGCCGGACGCATCCTGGGCGATTCTCCCGCGCGAGGGGGCCGGGACGAAAGTGCTTGTTGAGGACGACGCGGACTCCCTGACTGTCCGCTCCTCCTTCCTGTCGGTTCGGATCGCGCGCTCCGGCGGCTCGGTCACCGTGGCCTCCGGCGTCCACATTCTACTCGAGGCGGCCGCATTTTCATGGGAGTCTGGAAAGCCTGTCCTTCGCTGGACCCAGCCGGCCGAACGCAATTACTACGGATGCGGCGAGAAGTCCGGGCCGTTGGAGCGACGCGGTGCGCCGATGGCCTTCTGGAACGCCGAGGAATGTGGCTACGCGCCGGGCTTCGACCCGATGTACCACAGCATCCCGTTCACGCTGGCGATGGATGGTCCCCTCGCCCATGGCTTATTCGTGGACAATACCTTTCGGCAGGATTGGCGTCTGGGCGAACTGGGGGACACACAGGCGAGCATTCAGGTTGAAGGTGGGGCGCTCGATCTCTATCTGATCGCCACTGGCGAACCGAAGTCGGTTCTCACACGCTGGACCGACCTGGTGGGGCGCTGTCCCCTGCCCCCGCTCTGGGCGCTCGGGTACCACCAGTCCCGATGGAGTTACTACCCGGAGAGCGCCGTCCGCGAATTGGCCGCGAATTTCCGCTCCCGCAACATTCCCTGTGACGTCATCTGGTTCGATATCGACTACATGGAGGACTACAAGGACTTCACGTGGCATCCGACCCGATTCCCCGACCCGGCGAAACTTCTATCCGATCTGAAGGCGGACGGATTCCGTTCGGTCGTCATGCTCGATCCGGGCGTCAAGGTTCAGAGGGGGTACGCGGTTTACGATTCACTCCTCGCAACCGGGCTCTTCGTGCGCAACGCCGATGGCACACCGTTCGTCGGCTCTGTCTGGCCCGGGCCGTGCCTGTTCCCGGATTTCACGAATCCCGCGACCCGCGCGTGGTGGGGCGAACAGTTTCCCTCCCTGCTTGCGTATGGCATAGACGGCTTCTGGAACGATATGAATGAACCGGCGGTGTTCGATTCGGACACCCATACGATGCCGGACGATGTCGTTTTCGATGGCGACGGGTTCCCGGACACGCACCTTCGGTACCACAACGTTTACGCGATGGATATGGTGCGCGCCACGAGCGAGGCGCTCGCGAAATACCGTTCCGAGGAGCGATCGTTTGTGCTCACACGGGCCGGCTATGCCGGCGCCCATCGCTTCGCCGCCACCTGGACGGGCGACAATCGGTCCGATTGGCCGAGCCTGGCGATCAGCCTCCCGATGATCATGAATCTCGGGATCAGCGGTCACGGGATCAGCGGGCCGGATATCGGCGGTTTCGTCGGCGAGCCGACGCCGGAGCTGTTCGGCCGCTGGCTTCAGGCCAATGCCCTCTTCCCGTTCTGTCGGGTGCACAGCGCCAAACCAAACTGGGAGGACCCGGATGCGCCGGGCGGAGCGCCCCAGGAACCCTGGGCGTTCGGTGAGGATTGGGAGCACATCAACCGGGAATCCATCGGATTGCGCTACCGCCTGCTCCCCTATTTGTACACGCTTGTCGAGGAAATGACACGCACCGGTTTCCCTGTAATCCGGCCGCTGCTCCTGGAATACCCGGACGATCCGGATTGTCGGAACCGTGACACCCAGTACCTGGTCGGGCGTGATCTCCTCGTGGCGCCGGTCCTGACGGAAGGTGACACCACGCGGACGCTCTATCTTCCCGCCGGCCTCTGGTACGACTTCTGGACGGAGGAGGCCCTTGACGGCGGGCGGGAGATCACCGTGGGCGCTCCCCTTGATCGCCTCCCCCTTTTCGTCCGGGCCGGCGCAGCCATCCCCACACAGCCATTCGTCCAGCACACTGGCGAGTGTACCGGTGTGCCGATCGAGTGGCGGGTTTACCTGGGTGATGGCGCCGAGGGAACGCTTTACGAAGACGACGGGCATTCCAGGCGCTATCTTGATGGTGACTTCTCACGGTGTCAACTGAACGTGGAAATAAAAGACGGCCAGGCAATCGTCAAGACCGTTTGCTCAGGAACGTTCATCAGCCCTCGCCCCGCGCCGCGGGTGCGGATCATCAACGGCGCGCTTGTCCGGCGCCCATCTGCGTAGAGGAGCGATCTGGAATGCGATTTGGAGTCTGCGGTGGGATCAGCCGGTTCGACGCGATCAGAGCGGCCGGCGCAGACTATCTGGAACCGTCCGTCGCCGGCGATGCCCGGCCGGAAGGCGGTGAGAAAGTATGGGCCGAGTGCCTCGCCCGCATCCGCGATACAGGCCTTCGGGCCGAAGCGTGGAATTGCTGGCTTCCGGGCGACCTCAAGATCGTTGGCCCCGCCGCCGACTGGGACCGCTACCGCCGCTATGTCGATATTGCCATCCCCCGTGTGCGGGAGGCCGGCGCAGAGGTCATTGTCTTCGGATCCGGCGGCGCGCGGACAGTTCCCGCCGGCTACGAGCACTCCAGAGCCCTCGATGACCTTGCGCGCGCCCTGAGCATGGCCTGCGCCGGGAACGCCGGCATCGTTTTTGCCGTGGAAGCGCTCGGGACCAGGGAGACCAATTTGATCAATTCGGTCGCGGAGGCTGCGGCGTTCGTTCGGACCCTGAACCTGCCGTACGTGAAGTGCACCGCCGATCTCTACCACATGAACGAGGTTTCGGAACCGGCTTCCGTGCTGTCTGATGTCGGCAGGTACCTTGGGCACGCGCATCTGGCTGATTCCGGGCGTGGAGCGCCCGGCACGGGTACGGGCGGCATTGTTCAATTCCTTTCGGAACTGCGCCGCTCCGGCTACGATGCAAGGGTTTCCATCGAAGCCGACTGGGCCGATTTTGATGCCGAGGTTGCCGGCGCACTTCGCTTTGTCCGCGATGCTTGCATCCCTGTACAGTGAATGTGACGGCGCGGCGTTCGGCCTCCCGCTCAACGTCGAACCTCCTTCGACAGCATCCGTAAGAACCCGAAACACAGGAACCAGGATATGAAACTCCCGTACAAGACCGCGGTCATCTCGGACGAAATCGCGCAGGATGTGACCATCGCGGCGGATACCGCGCGCGAATACGACCTCGACGCCCTGGAGATCCGCGGCGCATGGGGCAAAGGCCCGCACCAGTTGGACGCCGGCGACATCTCGAAGATCAGGGATATCACCGGCTCACGAGGCCTGGCGGTCTGCAGCGTTGCCCCCCCATTCTTCAAATGTGACCTCGACGATGCCCAGGCCGCGACGGATCACCTGGAAATCCTGCGCCGTTCCTGTGCGACGGCGCACGCGTTGGATACGAACCTGGTACGCGGTTTCGCGTTCTTCCGCCGCGGGCCGATGGACCCGGTGAAGGACCGCATCGTCGCCTGCTTGAGGGCGGCCGCCGAAATCGTAGAAGGCGAAGGCGCCATCCTGGCTTTGGAGAACGAGTACAGTACTTACAACTGCAACGTCGCCCGGACGCTGGAGCTCATCGAGGCCGTAGGCAGCGACAGCGTCCAACTCCTCTATGATCCGGGAAACGACGTACACGACGAAGAGGGTGAGGTCGCCTGGCCCGATTCCTACAACCTGGCGATCGGCAAGATGGTCCACATGCACCTCAAGGACCCCAAACGGAACGCGGACGGCACGGTGACCACGCTCGCCATCGGCGACGGCGATATTCACGCAAGGGAGATGCTCGCGGCGCTTGCGGGGAGCGGGTACACCGGCTACGTCTCACTGGAGACGCATTACCGGCGTGAGCCCCTGAGCCATGAACTCACTCGCCTTCCTTCAGGCGATGACTTTTCCGCCGGCGGCTGGGTGGCCAGTCGGGAGTGCCTGGACAGGTGGTTCGAAATCGCCCGGACGGTCTAGCGGGAGAGGCAATCGCGGCAGGCACTGAGTCGTAGCCCCGACGGACCGCAACCCGATGCAATCTCACCAAACAAGTGTTTGACACGCGTGGCAATATGTGATAACATTACTCCAATAGCGCGAAAGTATGTTCGCGCCAACAGGAGAGCCACCATGCCCAGAGAATTAAGTCCGCGACAGCGCCGCATCCTCGACTTCATCCTGCAGCATTCGGAAGATAAGGGATATCCCCCAACCGTCCGCGAAATCGGCGAGGCCGTGAACCTCAGCAGCAGCAGCACCGTTCACGCCCACCTGCGCGCACTGGAGGCCGCCGGCGCAATCTGCCGCGACGGGTCGCTCACCCGCGCGATCCGGATGGTCCCCAAGGGGCCGATATATCAGAGCACCCACCGGGCGGTGAACACCCCGCTTGTCGGTCATGTCGCCGCGGGCACGCCCATCCTCGCGCAGCAGAACGTGGAAGAAGTGCTCCCGCTGCCCAGCGACATCACGGCCGGCGAAGGGTCCTTCGCCCTAACCGTCCGCGGGTCGTCCATGATCGACGACGGCATTCTGGACGGCGATATCGTCGTCGTTCGCCCTCAACAGAACGCGAATAACGGCGAGACGGTCGTCGTGATGGTTGAGGACGAGGCGACGGTCAAGCGGTTCTATCGGGAAAACGGTTTCTTCCGCCTTCAGCCCGCCAACTCAACGATGGAGCCGATCATCGTCAAGGACTGCCAGATTGTCGGCAAGGTTGTCGGCTTGCTTCGCCGGATGCATTGAGAATACCGGGAGCAGGCAACAGAATGAAGGAGGCAGGAGGAAAGATGCCCACCCGGCTTCTACACTCCTGCCGCCTGTATTCTGTCTCCTGATTTCCTGGAGGTTCTCATGCCGGAACGCCGAATTGAACTGCACGGTCACGTCATCGACTCCCTGATTCTGCCGCGCGTGCTCGACGAAATCGTCGACCGCGGCGTTGAATACGAGTTCGAGCAGTTTGACGTTGGAAAGCGCAACGACGAGCCAAGCCACGTCCGCATCCTTCTGTCCAGCGACGATGTCACCGCACTCGAAGACCTCCTGGACTCCCTGCAGCAGATTGGCGCGCAGATTCCGGAAGAGGTCGATGCGCGCACCGAGACGGCAGGCGTGGACGGGGCGTTTCCGGAACGGTTTTACAGCACCACGAACATGCGCACCCAGATTCGCCTGGGTGGCGCCTGGCTGGACGTTGCGGGGCCGGAAATGGACTGCGGGATACTGGTGAGCGCCGGAGCGGCCCGAACCATTCCCATGAACGAGGTGCGAAAAGGCGATGTGATCGTTGTCGGCCGGGACGGCGTCAGAGTGCAGCCCGTGGAGCGTGAGCGCCGCCGCCAGGCCTTCGAGTTCATGGGGAGTTCCGTCTCGGCCGAAAAGCCCAAGACTCTCGCGGTTGAGGAAATCGCCGCGTACATCCGTGAGGTGAAAGCCCGTGGAGGCAAGGTTCTCTGCGTCGGCGGTCCGGCCATAGTGCACACCGGCGGCGCGCCGGCCCTGGCCCGGCTGATAACCGGTGGCTGGGTGGATGTGCTCTTCGCCGGCAATGCCCTCGCCGTTCACGACCTGGAATTCGCCCTTTACAAGACTTCCCTCGGCATCTACCTGGAACAGGGCCTGCCGGCCGAACGCGGGCACGAGCATCACCTTCGCACGATCAACCGGATTCGCCTCGCGGGCGGAATCAAAGCGGCGGTCGAACAGGGGATCATCACACACGGCATCATGCATGCCGTCGTGTCGAAAGGGATCGATTACGTCCTGGCCGGCTCGATCCGCGACGACGGCCCCCTTCCCGAGGTCATCTCGGACGTCGTCGAAGCGCAGAAAGCCATGCGCAACCTCCTTGACGGAGTGGAGGTCTGCCTGATCGTCGCCACCATGTTGCACGGCATTGCCGTGGGCAATCTGCTTCCCGCCGAGGTCCGTACCGTCTGCGTGGATATCAACCCCTCAGTGGTCACCAAATTGCTCGATCGCGGCAGTTTTCAGACCGTTGGCCTGGTCACCGATTCGGATGCGTTCCTTCGCGGGCTTGGTGAAGCTCTCGCCCGCAAATAGCCGCCGTTCAGGGGAATCACATCTATGACGCAACTGCGCATCTACAAGACCGGCGAAGGTTTCCACGAGGAAACCGGCATCGGGAAACTCGCTGAGTATGCCGAGGGGGAGGGTTCTGTCGTCTGGGTCGCCCTCCAGGACGCAACCCCGGAGGAACTGACCGCACTGGAAACGGTCCTGCACCTTCATCCGATGACGATGGAGGATCTGGACCACAACGAAGACAGGCCCCGGCTGCGCCAGTACGACAACATCCTCTCGCTGGTCTTTTTCGCGGTGCGCGGCCTCGATGGCGCCGACGCCGATGTCGATTTTCAGCCGGTGAACGTGTTTGCCGGCCGGCGGTTCATCGTGAGCCTCGTTACAGGGGAGATGCCGGAACTCGACGAGGCATACGGTCGCTGGAAGAACAATGCCGAGCGCCTCCCATCGGACGCCGGCGCCCCCATGTACTGCGTTCTCGATACACTGGTGGATGGGTATTTCCCGGTGATCGATCGCCTCGCGGATCAGGTGGATGACGTCGAGGATCAGGTCATCGCCTCTCACTCCGCAACCGCGCTTCCCGCCATCTTTGCGCTCAAGAAGAGCATGCTTCGATTCCGGAGGGTTGCTTCCGCGGGCCGCGACGCGGTGAACAGCCTGGTCGTCCGCGACGAGGTGTTCGGCCGCGACAATCTCATATTCCTGCAGGACGTTTATGATCACATCGTCCGCATCACGGACAGCGTGGACACGTATCGCGACCTGCTGAGCAACGCGATGGAGACCTATCTCTCGGTGACAAGCAACCTCCTAGCCGAAAACTCCAACAAATTGAACGTTACGATGCAGACGCTCACCTCCTGGAGCATCATCATCGGATCCGGCGCCGTGATTACGGGCGTTTACGGCATGAACGTGGAGGGAATCCCGTTTCGGCACGGCCAGCACGGCTTTGTCAGTGTGATGCTGGTGATGTTCGGGGTGGCCATAGCCCTGGCCGGGTTGTTCCGCCGCAAGGGCTGGATATAGATGCGGTGACGAGGGGGTAAATGATGCGATTGACGCCTGCCACGTGGCTCCTGCTCTGTTGTGTTGCGGCTTTGCCCCCGGTACCCTGTTGGTCGTCGCCTCATCCGGTCGTACCGGACGCCGCGTCCCTGAACCTCGACGAAGTGGGTTACTACGACGTAGGATACAGGTACCGCGGGCAGCGGGACAAATTCATGCCTGAGGGCTGGTCCGGCCCATTTGAAGAGCGGACGGGTGTCGCATGCATGCCGGCGGGCATTCAGAACGGCCGTGCCGCGTGGCTCCTCCATTGCCCATGGCGCGGCGGCACGGGATGCGCGTTCCAGGATTTCACGTTGAAGCTGCCCGCCGCGCGGCGCATCCGTCTGACGGGAGCGACGGCTTTGCGGGCCGACGCCATTGGAAAATCCGATGGAGTGGTGTTCCGTATCTACCTGAATGGCCGCAAAGTACTGGACGAGCCCCGGACCGAGAGCGTCTGGAAGCCGTTCTCAATCGAACTCACGGCCTTCGCCGGACGAACGGTCAACGTGCGTTTTGAAACCGATCCCGGGCCGCGGGACGACGCGAGTTTTGACTTCTCTCTGTGGGCGGACCGAACGTTGAAGATCGACGGCATGCGGAACCATCCCGCCCCGCGCGCCGCGCCCGTGGCGTTGAACCTGCGATCGATGTCGGCGCGCCCCTCGGCCGGAGTTGCGCCCCTGGCAGGTGCCGCGGGAACCCACAGCGTGGCAAAGAGCGGCGATGCGGTCACGCTGCAATACGTCGCCGGTCGGGAACGCCTCATATACGTGTGGCGCCCCCCGGCGACGGCGGATGCCCCGCCGTTTGGCGACATCTCGCTGCGTGCACGATTGGCAGGCCGCTCTGAGTCGTCAATACCCCTCGCGCGAGGGGCCTCGTTGGTCTGGGCTGGAGACGCCAAGCCCATGGGGCCGACGCATCTGCGCGTGTCCGGGGATAGGGCCGTCATGACGCGGCCATACGGTGTGGGCTCGTACACAGTGACGCTGACCGTTGTCGGACGCCTTGTGCGCAAGAGCCTTGTGCTGGAGGTGTCAACGGACAAGCCGGGTGTTGCGGCGATGGATAGCGGTGCGTGGGGGCCGGTTGCGTTGCGGCGCTCGGTCACCACACCGTATTATTCCGGCAGAGTCTACTATCTTCCCCGCGAAGACCTGTTCGTGAACGCGTTCCTCGATTGGACGGATTCCAACGCGTCCGCTCACGACGGAAACCGCGCGAGATATGATTCCCTCACCGACGGCACGCGCGCGCCGCTCCGGGAGCGCGCCGTTTACACGGCGGCGTGGAACCTCCCGGAGGCGTTCCCGAACGTGCCCAATCCCCCGTCTCCCTATCGTGCGGAAATGGGAGAGAGAATGGTGCTCGATATCTGGGGAGGCCGTTACCTCGATATCGCCCGGAGTTTCCAGAGCCTGGCCGACTGCGGCATTCGAAGCTGCTACGCCATCATCCACAACTGGCAGCGCAGCGGATACGACAACGCGCTGCCCAATCACGTGCCGGCCGCCGTGGACAAAGGTGGCGACGCCGATATGAAAACGCTGGTCGAAACCGGGAAGCGGCTCGGCTATCGCGTCGCGCTCCACGAGAACTACGTCGACTACTACCCGAACTACGATTCGTACAACGTGGACGACATCGCCTTGGATTCCGGCGGAGCTAAGCAGAAGGCCTGGTTCAACGAGGGAACCGGCATCCAGTCGCTGGCGGTCAAGCCGGCGGCTATCCTGCGTCTGGCCGCAACGCAGTCTCCCGAGATCCGCCGACGCTACGGCTCCAATGCCTGCTACCTCGACGTGCACTCCGCGGTGCCGCCCTGGTTCCACGTGGACGACCGCGCCGGGGAGCCTGGCGCGGGAGAGTTCGATTCCGTCTGGAAGGTTCACGCCGGCCTCTGGGATTGGGAACGGAAGAACTACGGCGGGCCGGTGACAGGCGAAGGCGCAAACCACTGGTTCTGGAGCGGCCTCCTCGACGGCGTCGAGGCGCAGTTCGGGGCCGGCTGGGACGGCGGCCAGGGCATGACGGCCCCTTTGGCCGTGGATTTCGATCTCCTCCGCATCCATCCCCTCCAGATGAACCACGGAATGGGATATTACGAACGTTGGTGGACGAAGCCTGCGTGGGCCGGAAGTCCGCCGATGGTGGCCCTGGACCAGTACCGAATGCAGGAACTCGCGTACGGGCACTCCGCCTTCCTGGGCGGCGCGACGTGGAATAACGTCCCTGTCGCCTGGCTCGAAAGCAATCTGGTCGTTCCGGTGGCGAGCCGCTATGCGGAGGCGACGGTTGTGGATATTCGCTACCTCATCGGCGGAAAGTGGCTCGATTCCAGCGGAGCGGCCAGGGCCGGGGTGTGGGACCGCGTCCGTGTGCGATACGCCAATGGCCTGACCATCACCGCGAACAACGCTGCGCGGCCGCTTATGGTGGACGGGGTCGTTCTGCCTCAGTACGGCTGGGTCGCGTCTGGCGCCGGCGTTAAGGCTTACACGGCCGAGCGTGGCGGCGCCGTCGTGGATTACTGCGAAACGGCAACGTCAGTTTTCGCCAACGCACGCAACGCGCAGGACTGGTCGCTCTCCGGTGTGAAGCGTATTCAGCCCACGGTCGGCTCGTTCCGGCAGACCGGGCCGCGGACTTTCGCCGCAACGTACCGCTGGCGCGTTGGGGAACGTCTCCAACAGGACTCTATGTGCTTTGTCCATTTCAGCGCGATGGATGCCGGCCAAGATAGCCGGGAATCCGTAGCATTTCAGGGCGACCATCCGCTGGAACGGCCTACCTCGACCTGGCTCACGGGCGCCGACGTCCTGGACGGACCGTACACGGTCAGAATCCCCGATGGTGTAAAGGATGGCGACTATGTCTGGTCCATCGGTCTTTACGAACCCCAGGGCGGCAGGGTAAGCCTGGACGGTGTGGACGATGGGCGCGGGCGAATCATTCTGGGGCAGATCCACGTTCGCGACAATGGATCGGCCATATCGCTTTCGCCGCAAAGTCGCGGTGAAGCGGGCAGTGGCGCAGTCTACCTGAAGCACGTGAACACACGGGGCAAGGTGGTGAATTTCGGCACGGTGGCCACGGATGGCAGCGTGCTTCTGCGGCGCGAGGGGGCGGAATGGGTCCTACGAACGTGGCCGCGGGACCGGAAATTCCAGGTTAGCCTGGATAGTCGGAGGTTTGGATCGCCCGCCTCGGTCCGGTCCTCTCACGGCGTCATCCGGGTGAGCAAACACGGCGCGCGCTGGTCGCTGCCCCTGGACGGATCGTCCGAGTATCGTTGGAGCGCTCAGGCGGCCGGGACGTAACCGGCCCCTGAACCCTGCGTCCCGGGTCCGTTCCGGCCGGCTCACTTTGGCTGCACGACGCTGACCGAAGTGGCGATGGAATCGGTGGGCCGTTTGCGGGTGTAGCGCTGTGATCTTAGCAGAACGGTGCGCGGCGAGCCGTCCCCGGTCCTCACCGAAAGCGATACCGTATACCCCGGAGGCTGGTTGAGCAGGTCTTTCAGGCTCTCGATCTCAGTGTGGCCGGCATCCTGATCGTTGACCATCACCACCGCATCCCCGCTGGCGATTCCCTTTGCGGCGGCTTCTCCTCCGGGCCATGTGGCGACGATGCGGATCCCATCGACATCTCGGCGGACGGACACGCCCGCGCCCCATGGAGAATTCTCGAAATACTCCGCCATCTGATCCCGTTCCAGGCGGAAGATTCGGCGTGAAGCATCAACCGTCAGGCGGAATTGGTCCAGCGCATCGTTGCCGAGTTGATCGCTCTGCCAGTCGCCGAGTTGCTGCGGAGTGAAAGCCTGAGCGTTCTCGATGGTGAGGCCGGCCACGCGCACGGTATCGAGGCGCCAGTACTGGCTCTCGCGCCGGGGACCGAACGCGCCGATCGATGAACTCTGGAAATGCGCCGTCTTGGCTTTGGCTTCCCGGGCGTGGTCTTCGCTCAACACGATTCCCGTGGCCCCGGTATCCAGCATCATGTCGTGCGGCAGCGCCCCGTTCATGGCGACCTTCACGTAGGCGGCGCGTTTCTTCATCGCAAGCGGGCCCACGCTGCTCCAGGGGGATTCGATCGGCTCGGTCCTCAGATCATATTCCCGCGGAAGGATACGTAGCCGCCTCGCCGGGTAGTCCACTTGTACCGGCCAGCGCCACAAGAACGGCGTGCCGAGGACACCGTGAACCGGCGTCCCGACGTGCTTGCTGAGGCCGTTGTCATCGGCAATCAGCGTAAGCGGCATGCTGACGCGGGCGTTGCCGATGGCGATGCTCTGCACTTTCGCAACACGCAGTTTGCGGGTCGCTCCGATCGCGGAAACATCGGACCAGCCGTCGCGTGGAAGGCCCAGTTCGTCGGCAACCTCGGTCGTCACCGTGCACGCCGTAGAACCGGTGTCGACGAGGAAGGTATAATCGCCTTTGCCGTTGATGCGGACGTGCTCCACAAGCACCGTGTTCTTCTCATAGCGGAACGGAACGTCCGCGATCGGCTCCACCGCCAGCGCGGCGGCGACGGAGGAGGCAAGGTACACTGCTGTCAAATATCGCACGATCGATCGCACTCGTCAAAATCACCTAACCGGCGGAAGCTGTGCGTCCGCCAAAAGCCGCGTCCACCGCCTGTCGAACGTTGTGGGCCGGCACGAGTTCTATCCCTATCTTCCCCGAAAACTTGCGGGCGTTACGCGCCGGCACAATGGCGCGACGGAAACCGAGGCGAGCCGCTTCCTGAAGCCGCTTCTCCAAGTTTTGCACAGCGCGCACTTCCCCGGCCAACCCGATTTCGCCCACGGCGATAGTTTCGGCATCCACGGGAAGGTCCGAAAGGCTGCTCGCCACCGCGATTGCGAGCGCCAGGTCCGCCCCCGGTTCCAGAAGCCGCACGCCGCCGGCCACATTAGTAAAGACGTCCTGATTGCCCAAACGGATCCCGACGCGCTTCTCCAGCACGGCCAGAACCATCGTCGTGCGGTTGTAGTCGAGGCCCGTGGCGCTGCGGCGCGGCTGCGCGAGGTGGCTCGGTGCGCAGAGAGCCTGGACCTCCACCAGCAGCGGGCGCGTGCCTTCCATCGCGGCGGTGACCACGCTGCCGGGACCGTTGGCGTCGCGCTCGCTCAGCAGCATTTCGGATGGGTTTTCCACCTGGAGGAGCCCCTCCCCGCCCATCTCGAATACGCCGATCTCGTTCGTTGACCCGAAACGGTTCTTCACTGCGCGCAATATTCGATACGTCTGCGTCCGCTCGCCTTCGAAATATAGCACCGTATCGACCATGTGCTCCAGCACTCGCGGTCCGGCGATGGCGCCTTCCTTGGTAACGTGTCCCACCAGAAAGACCGCGCAGCCCCTCGTCTTTGCGAGGCGCATCAGTGTTTCCGTGCAAGCGCGCACCTGAGAGACAGTGCCGGGCGCCGATTCCACTTCCGGGTGGCGCATCGTTTGGATCGAGTCTACCACAACACACGCGGGCTGTGTTTGGGTGACCGCGCGCTCGATTGAATCCAGATCGGTCTCCGCGAGGAGGAAGAGGTCCGCTCCGGCCGGCCCCAGGCGCCGCGAACGCATCTTGATCTGTTGCGCGCTTTCTTCCCCGCTGGCGTATAATACCGGTCCCACGGAGCCGCTCACGATATGCGCGACCTGAGTGAGCAGCGTGGACTTCCCGATGCCGGGGTCGCCGCCCAGCAGGATCACAGAGCCGGGCACCACGCCGGACTGGCGCTTCCCTTCGTACGCCGTTTCGCCCAGAACGCGGTCCAGTTCGTTGATTCCGGTGGACCACCGGCCGAAATCCTCGAGGCCGATCTCGGACATACGTCTCGGTTCCGCGGATTCGAGTGGCGAACGGGCGCGCGCGGCGGCCTTGGCGGCCGACGGCTTAACGGAAACCTCCTCCTGAAGGGTCCCCCACTCCCCGCAGTCCGGGCACTGCCCTTTCCACTGGAGTTCCACGTGTCCACACGATTGGCAGATGTAACGGGTCTGTGTTTTGGCCAAAAGAAGTCAGTCCAATCGGATGCTGTCTACCAGGTTTGCACGGACAAACCATCGATATGGTCGAAATGAGCGTCTCGGGTAACAAGTACAAGGTCGTGCTGAATTGCCGTTGCCGCGATCCGGATATCGTTGTCCGGAATGGGGCGTCCCTTGCGCCGGATACCATCCCGGACGCTGGCGCATGACGTGGCTGTCAGAACGCTGCAGTGAGCGATGGCACACCCGGCAATCGCGGACTCGAAGCGTTGCCGATTCCTTTCCGGTTGGGCAGATTTCCAAGTCCCATAGAACATTTCGCCGATGCTCACAACGGAATCCCACACGGAATCGGCGCTCGCGACCAGGGAGACGACTCCGGGTGCGCTATCGCGAAGGGCGATGACAGCGTTGGTATCAAGGAGGAACCTACCAGGCACTCAGGTCCACCGTTTCGAACTCCTCGTCGATGATTCGCATCATTTCGTCGGCCTCTTCGTGCGATAATGTACCCGCGAGTTGCATCATCTCGGCGCCGGTCATGCCTCGCGGCAAATCGCTGTCCGACTCGACGAACTTCTGTGCCCGGCTGAGCTCGTCGACGTTCATATTGTTCAACCGCTCGGTGATCGCGGCCTTGACACTCTTTTCTGTCTCAACCATATCGTCACCCCTTCGGACGTTGGGCGGCCTCTACATCCTTTGTAGCGCCAGGACGGCCAAACGTTCCAGCGCCTCGGCCGGTTGCTTCAGGGAGTCCAGACCCGACTCGTTTCCATAGTGCATCCCGATCACATTGGATGCGACGAGGCGCAGGCAATCGGCGTCGCCAAGATCGAGGGCGCCGCAGAGCAAAATGATCGGCTTTCCTTGCGCGTGAGAAATCACCCTGCTGATGAGCTTCCCACCCAACGACTGCGAGTCCAGTTTGCCCTCGCCGGTAATGATCAGGTCGGCACGTTCCACAAGCTCCAGAAAGCGAACGTGCATCATCACAACGTCCGCACCCGGCAGAAATGTCCCGTGCAGGAACGAGAGAAGGGCAGCCCCGAGGCCGCCCGCCGCGCCGGCCCCGGGCCGTGAGGCGACGTCCTCGCCGAACGTCTCCTGCAGGACTTGGGCATAGTTCTGCATTGCCGCCTCAAGCTCCTCCACCATCTCTGGAGTGGCGCCTTTCTGAGGCGCGAAAACGCGCGTGGCGCCCTCCTCACCACACAACTTGTTGGTGACATCACTAGCGACGATGATCCCGATGTCGGGTACGGCAAAATCCGACAGGTCAATCCGGTCCAGACGGATAAGGGCCGCGCCGCCTCGCTCAAGCTCGTTTCCTTCCCCATCGAGAAACCGCGCTCCCAGCGCCCGCATTGCGCCCATCCCGCCGTCATTGGTCGCGGTGCCGCCGATACCGACAAAGATCGGATCGCAACCGGACTTGATGGCTTCCCGGATTAACCGCCCGGTCCCGTGCGACGTTGCCGTCCGGGGATCGCGTTTATCCGGAGGCACCAATGTCAGCCCGGACGCCTGCGCCGACTCGATCACAGCGATGTTCCCGGGGAGGACGCCCCATGACGCCATGACACGGCTGCCGTCGGGTCCCTCAACCAGCAGTGACCGGCGTTCTCCGCCGTGCGAGAGCATCGCGTCCAGGGTGCCTTCGCCACCGTCGGCGAGCGGGCATTTCAGCACTTCCGCTTCGGGCCACGCGGCCAGAACGCCGCGCGCGATAGCCTCGGTCGCCTCAACAGCTGTAAGCGTGCCCTTGAACGAATCCGGGCACACCAGCACCGTCCGGCGCCCGGTGCCTACGCCCGTGTCCGGCTGATGGCGAACAACCTCGCGCCGCTCATCGAATTCAGTGGGCGGCACTGGAAACATCGTATCGTCCGGCTGAGTGAGCATTATACGAAGCGAACCGGCCCCTGCCCGCCTACTGTCCACCGTCTACTCCTGCCTACCACCTACTGCCTACCGCCTACCGCCTACTGACGACTGTCTGCTGCCTACAGCCGACCGCCTACCGCCCACTGTCTACCGTCTACTGTCTATTGTCTACCGTCTACTGACTACTGTCTACCGCCCACTGTCTACTGCCTACTGTCTACTGTCTACTGTCTACTGACGAGTGTCTGCTGCCTACTGTCTCCTGCCTCCTGCCTCCTCACCTACACTTTGTCCCTGAAATACTCAATCGTCAGCCTCAGGCCCTCATCCAGACCAACCTTCGGTTCGTACCCAAGCCGCGCGCGGGCCTTTGTAATATCCGGGCACCGTTGCTTGGGATCATCTTCGGTAGGCAGCGGAACATACACGATCTCGCTCCGGGATCCGGTGATGGCCTTGATGCGTTCGGCGAACTGCCAGATCGTCATCTCCGACGGGTTCCCGATGTTGATCGGGCCAGACTCCTCGCTGGTCGCCAGGCGGAAGATCCCATCGATGAGGTCGCTCACGTAGCAGAACGAACGTGTTTGTTCACCCGAGCCATAGATTGTCAGCGGTTCGCCGCGCAGCGCCTGGGCGATGAAGTTGGGAACCACACGGCCGTCTGCGAGGCGCATGCGCGGCCCGTAGGTGTTGAAGATACGGACGATTTTCGCGTCCACGTGGTGGTAGCGGCGGTACGCGAACGTCATCGCCTCGCTGAATCGCTTTGCTTCGTCATAGACCCCGCGCGCGCCGATGGTGTTCACGTTGCCCCAGTATTCCTCGGGCTGAGGGCTGATATTGGGGTCACCGTAAATCTCGGAAGTGGAAAACATCAGAAACCGGCATTTCTTGGCAAACGCCAGTCCCAATGCCTTGTGCGTGCCAAGGCTGCCGACTTTCAGCGTCTGTATCGGTTTCTCGAGGTAGTCCACCGGGCTGGCCGGCGATGCGGCGTGGAAGATGATATCCAGCGGCCCGTCCACGAACAGGTAGTTCGTCACATCGTACTGCACGAACTGGAAATGGGGGTTGCCCAGGTTGTGCGCGATGTTGGCTACGTTGCCCGTGATGAGGTTGTCCATCACGATCACGTCGTACCCCTCCGCCAGCAGTTTGTCGCACAGGTGGGACCCAAGGAATCCCGCTCCGCCCGTAACAAGCGCTTTTGGCATCGAACCACTCTCCTAACCCGCAGATTTCACCGTAGAGACACAGAGAACACAGAGGAATCACGAAACAACGGTCAAAATTCGGTAGGCCGAATTCTGACTCGCGGGCCCCCTTCGGAAACTCAGGCGCCATTTTGCCCTGGCGCCTGAGTGCCGTTGCGCGTCAGCGCTGAGACAGTTCCGGCTTCCACGCGGTTGCGGGCAGCCGTGACGGAGATCCGAAACTGGCATGGCCGTCGGCGAACGCAAAGGCAGCGCTCAAATTGTTCCGGAAGCGGTTATGTCGTGCTACCACGTCGCCCGGACCGCCGAACGGAGTGCCGCCTGGTGCGGCGTCGAACAACGCCACCGTCCCACCGGGCGATGCGATCAAACGGGCATTCGCGGACCCCAGGAAGCCGTTCATCTTGTAGCGCGCCAACCCGTCCGGTCCGGACGGGCACACGAAAACGGTCGGCGATTTGACGTACTTCCCGAGTCCGGCGTCCCACGTGGCGGCGGGAGGCAACCGGTCGCCGTTATCGCTTTCGTACATCGTCAGGGCCATACCCAGTTGTTTGGCGTTGCTAAAGCAGGACGTGTCCTTAGCACGCTCCCTCGCTCGGGCAAACACGGGAAAGAGGATGGCAGCCTGAATCGGGATGATCAGGAAGAGGATTGCGGAGATCACCGTGCCAATAACCGCCATAGTGCGACCGCCCCGGCGATCGGAGTTAGGGCCGGTCTGCATCAAGGCGATGATTCCGCAGATAAGGCCGGGCAATGTGGTCAATCCGCAGGTGATAATCCCCAGAACGCCGAGGATTACCGATGCTAGCGCTACCCCGCTGCCTCGGGATGGGCCCGGTTGATAGGTCGCATAGGTCCGGCTTCCCTGGTAGGGAGGCTGTGGCGGCGCTGCCGCCCCGAATGAATCGGACGCCGCGGCTTGCTTTAACGTTGCGCTTGCGCCGGCGGCCGCGGGCGACACGATTTCCGTGCCGCAGAACCTGCATTTGCCTTCCATGGAGAAGACCCCGTCGGGTGCCTCCAGGACCTGCGTACAGTGGGGACAACTGAACTGCATCGTGACCTCCCTGAAAATGACGCTCGCCGGCATCTGGCGCCGCCGAGTAAGCACCGCAAGTACCACTATCCCCAATTATTCAACACAAACGAGCAAAGACACAAACGCCGAGCGCCTATTTCGGAGTCTTCAACGGTCTGTGGCTTTGCAGTCGCGGCTTCCAGGCGGATTCGGCCAGTTGAGACGGCTCCTGGACGCTCGCGTGCCCGTCGGCGAAGGCGAACGTAGCGGTCTCGTGTCCAGTTGAGCCATGGCGGGCCACCACATCGTTCGCACCGCCGAACGGCTTGCCTCCAGATCTGGCATCGAAAAGGATAACGGTGCTCATGGGGTACATCATTCGGCTCCATTCCGCCGAACCCATCGCGGAGTTCATCTTGTACGGCCACGCTCCCCTCGGCATGCTGGGGCACGAGTAAATGAACGGCGAGGCCGCGTAGCGTTTGAGGCGAGCATTCCACTTGGCCGCGGGAGGGTAGCGGCCGTCGTTGTCATCCATGTACATGATCATCGCCCGCCCAAGTTGGCTGCAGTTGCTCAGGCATACTTCCGCGGTTGTATGGGTCGTCGGCCTGTTCGGACCGGCTAGAAAGACTGGGGCCAGAAGCGGCGGACCAATAACCAGCACCGTGAAGGCCGAAATGACCGTGCCCGCGATTGCGGTGCTGTGGTCCTTCCTACCGCGCGTCTGGCGCATCGCGATGATGCCGCACACGAGCCCAGCGATGCCAGTGAGTCCACAGGACAGGACGCCAAGTATGCCCAGCAGGAGCGAGGTTTTCGCGAGGCTGTTGGCAGGCTCCGGAACGATAGTGTCCCCGGTGCGACCGGTGGAGGACGGCGCTCCAAATGAGTCCGGCGGAGTGCTTTGCTTCAACGCCGCCCTGACACCTTTCGCCGAGGGGGACACAATCTCCGCGCCGCAGAACCGGCAAATCCCCTCTTTCGCGAATATACCGTCGGGGGCTTCCAGGTCACGCTTACACTGAGGACATTGAAACTGCATCGCTCCGACCCCTTTGAGGGTGGCTATCCCGCGGCGATCTCCTCGGCCCTGGCCTTGATGGCGCCCTGCATGTTGTCCAGGTTCTCTTTCACCTTTTTCGCGATGAGGTTTTTCAGGAGGGCACCGATGAGTGGGATGGTGAACTCGATCTCCACAACGCTGTCGAACCGCGTGCCGCCGTTCTCTTCGGTGAACTTCCAGTCGCCGACCATTTTCTCGTAGTCGCCGGACACCTGGTGAAAGTGCGATGTGCGGGCCACGTCATCCCAGACGTCTTCCTCGACCCACTTGATGTCCATCTTCACTTCTTCCACGCGTGCAGTCCATTTGCAGACAATGCGCGGTCCTTCCCGTTCGATGACCTGGACCGATTTGACGTCCTTCATGAACGAGGGATAGTTCTCATAGTCCTTGGCGACGGTCATCACCGTGTCCACGGGGGCATTCACCCAGACGCTGTTCTCAACCACTGGCATTATCGAGCATTCTCCTTGTATTCTGGCTGCGTTCAGTCTAGACGATTCACTGCGGCGGTGGAGGTTTGGGCAGCTCTGTCTGCCACTGCACGTGTCCGTCGGCGTAGTCAACACCGTACCCGCCCGGAGCCGGGATGTAACCCAGCATGGTGTTGGCTGGGTCCTTGATGTCGTTGAGTGAGCCGCCGTTGAGGGTGTACACGAAGGTGTTGCCTGCACCGCCAACCGGTTCGAACACGGCGTCGTTCTTCAGGTACGGGCCTAGCGTCTCCTTGAGGCTGCCGCCTGCGGCCGGCAGGTTGTCACCGTGGTCCTGCGACCACATGATTACCCCGAGCGCGATCTGCTTTCCGTTACTGAGTATCTGTGTTCGTTGGGCGGCCGTTCGCGCGTTTTCCATGACCGCTTTCGGCATCCGCAGGAGTCCAACGACGAAGGCGCCCTCACCGTTCACGTAGACGATCGCGTCGCCTCTCGGAGATATCTCGAGTCGCCGGGCGTCGGCGGCTATGAGCATGCGCTCAACGGCCGGTTTCACCCCCTGCTCAAGCCACGCCTGCGCGGCCTCGGATTCGTCCCACGGTGTCTTCATCGCCGAGGCGCCCGTGAGTTTCACCGGCTCGAGGTTCACACGGTATGGATACACGCGCGCAGGGGCCGCATACAGCGCCGGGGCCTTGTCCGTTAACGAGACTGTGCCGCTGCGTCCGTCCACAACCTGCCAGGTCGGTGTAGCGGTTCCTTTCGCGGCGCGGAGGAGCGGAGGAAAGGCGAGCGCGCGTCCATCCTGCGTCCAGCCTGTCGGGTACGTGGCCGGCTGCGACATGGCTACCGGAGAGCCGATAAGCCCGTTGGCGGCGAGGGGTCTGACGGCAGCCGTCTTGCCGATGGCGCTGACGAGAAATGCGTAGGGCTGATTCGGCGAGACGAATGCGAACTCTCCTTCACCGACTCCCTCTATCCGTCTCGCGGACATACGGCGGGCATCCACGCGCCAGAGCCCCACGTCATCGCTCCCGACCGCGGCGGCTAGTCTCGCGGAGACGAAAGCCACCGGTGAACCCGTAAACCAAGATACCTTCTGTATCGCCGCGCGAACGTCGGTGGTGGACCAGACAACAGCCGATCTGTGCGTGGAAGCGTTCCAGATTGTGAGGCTGAGCGTGCGTGCCGGTTCTGCGCCGCCAATGGGCAGCGAGGATATCTCTAAGTCCTCGGCTATGGCCGCCACATAGTGCCCATCGGGGGACCAACTCACATCGGACACCATCGGGCCTGCCACGAAGCGCGGCGGCAAGGGCAGGTAGAAGTCGTCCGCCGCCGGCTTTGGTGCAGCCTTGATGATCACGGGCGGCGCAGGAGCTTCCGTGCTAGGCTGCTGGCCCCACACGGCACCCACAAACGGAACCACTGCGAACAGCGACAAGGCGTGCGTGTATCTCAAGCGCATAGTTTTCCTCCCACCGTTAGGGACGCGCCTGCGCGCTCAGGAGTTCGCAAACGTAGCGCCCGGCCGGTCAGCCAAACATCTGCCGGCAGTCCACCAGCGCGCCGCGGAAGGACTCGACAAGGTGGTCAATCTGCTCGGCATTGATGATGAGCGGCGGCTCCACGCGGATCACGTTCGGGTTCGCCAGGGTGTACCCCGCGATGATGTGGCGGTTGGCCAGGCCCGCGATGGTCAGCAATCCGAAGTCCTTCTCCGCGAACTGCACGCCGACCATCAGGCCCAATCCACGGACCTCGGTCACCAGGTCCGGGAATTCCGCCATGACGCCCTTCATTCCGTCGAGGCAGCGCTTGCCCATCGCCTGCGCGTTGGCGACCAGTCCGTCTTCCTTGATGACCTTCAGCGTCTCTAACCCGGCGGCCATGGCGGCGAGATTCACGATGCTGGTGGTATGGATGGTCGGATTCTCCTTGAAGAAACCGTCCCACACGGCTGGGGTGCCCATGAAGGCCGCGGTTGATGTTATCCCACCGCCCAGCGCTTTGGCCATGCACATGATGTCCGGCGCCACGCCGGCGTGCTCGATCGCGAACATCTTCCCGGTGCGGCCGAAGCCCGTCTGGACCTCATCGACGATCATAAGAACGCCGTGTTCGTCGCAAGCCTTCCGCACACCCTCCATATAGCCCGCCGGCGCGGGGTTGATCCCGCCTTCGCCCTGCACGGCTTCAATGATGACCGCGGCGGTGTGATCGTTCATCGTCGAGACAAGCGGTTCCAGATCCCCCCACTGCACTTTGTGGAATCCGGGAACGAGGGGCTCGACCCTGGTGCGATACACGTCGCGGCCGCCGGCGCTGAGGCTGCCCATGGTCTTGCCGTGGAACGCGTTGGTGGTGAAGATGATGTCTGACTTGCCGCTGGAAATCCGCGCGCACTTCAGGGCGCCTTCGACGGCCTCCGTCCCGCTATGGCAGAAGAAAGAATACTGAAGATCGCCCGGAGCGATGGCGGCCAGTTCCTCCGCCAGTTCCGCCATTGGCGCCGTAAAGAACTGCCGCGTGGAGAGCGGCATCTGGTCCATCTGCCGCTTCACGGCTTCCAGAATGCGCGGGTGGCGGTGGCCGAGGCTGAACACGCCGTAACCGGCGAGCGCATCGAGGTATTTCTCGCCCTTCGTGTCCGTGATGTAGACACCGTCGCCGGTCCACTCGACGGAACCGTACCCGCCGAATTTCATCAATTGGGCGAGGCCGGGATTTACGTATTTGCGATACTTCTCAACGATCTCGTCGTTGAAGTCTTCAGGGTTTGCTGGGAATGGTTTCATGGCGTGTCCTCCATCGCACAAAAAAACCACAAAGGCACAAAGACACAAAGGGAGCGATGAATGCGGAATGATGTGTGATGGATGCCGGATTCCGGACATTCATCAATCATCAATCGAAACTCATCACTCCGTTCTTAGTGTCTTTGTGCCTTTGTGGTTCGTTTGACTGGTCGGGGTGACTGGATTTGAACCAGCGGCCTCTCGGCCCCCATCCGAGTGCGCTACCAAACTGCGCTACACCCCGCTACGCCTCAATGATAGCAGACGGCGCGGAATTAGGCAATCAAATCGCTACGGATGCCTTGTTCGCCATTCTTCCATCATTCTATCTGTCTCGCTCTTGTACCAGGCCCGATGGCGCCGCCGCGGGTCAATGCCGTCGAGCGCGTCGAGCACCCATTGCGCGCGCCTCCGCACGGCATCATCCGGCATTTCCGTCATGGCTTTCAAGCTCTTCCGCAGGTCCGGCGTATCAACCGATTTCGCTAGCACCCCATACTTCGCAAATTCCTGGCGGAAACCGGGATCGTGAACGACACGAAGAACAACGCTTCTCAGTCGTTCGGCCTGCTCGTGACTCAGTTTGACGCGTTTGAGACAGCGGATCGCGTCCTCCTTGGCGTACCCGCTCCCAGCGAACCACGGATCGGCTTCAAGAAGTGCAATGACTGGCTCTGCACCGTCCGTATCGCCGTTGCGCAGCGCCTTCAGCCCCTCGTCAAAGCCGTCCGGGTAGCATTCGCTGAGAGCGGCACGCCATTGCCCCAATGCCCGATCCCAAATATCCCGGAGATGGGGACCTGT
The DNA here is from genome assembly GCA_036504095.1 of Armatimonadota bacterium. NCBI lineage: Bacteria > Bacillati > Armatimonadota > Armatimonadota bacterium. Next base: position 372,294 of record DASXVS010000071.1, read on the forward strand.
TGTGCCACGATGATGTTCGAACCAGAGTTGGCAAGCCTCACCCACGATGCGATAAGCCTCGACCGAGATCTCCGGCATGCCGCCTGGAGCCGCTGTCGCCAGTTCCGAAGCATTTCGTTTCAGCGCTTGCTCCAAATCCCGGACCCGCTTATGCACATCGTGAGCGTTCATCGGTGGAATCCTTGTCCATTCGTGGAATGAGCGTCATCAGTCCGCCGGCATTGTGTGGCTACGTCTGGGAAGCCATCCACTCCGAGGGCGTCATCGCGGGGACCGTGGAGGCCGTCCGCTGGAGCATCTCCGTGTCCCATGTGATGAGGACGCCGTCGAATTCCTCCGCCACCTGCGCGTAGACGGCGTCGGCTCCGCGAAGCCGAAGGGAAATTGCCAGTTCTGCGGCCCGGTGGGCACGGCCGGCGTTCAGAGGCGCAAAGACGATGACCGGGACGCTCCGCAGTTCCGAGACCCCGAACCGTGCTAAAGCGACATCCCCCGTCGGGTGCACAATGGCGGCACCGACCTCAACCAGCGCTAGAAGCCATCTCAAAAACCCTGCCGTAGCAGGATAAGCATACAGCCAAGATGCAGGAAGCCGAGAAAGTTATCCCAGTGGTATTCGTGACGCACAAGAAGCCGTCGGTAGTTGCCGAGCCAGGCAAAAAGCCGCTCGAC